>DAOSEM010000011.1 GCA_035363115.1 Syntrophales bacterium
TCGTCACCTCGACGCCCTTCTCGACGGCCACCTGGGCGATCCCCGCCCCCATGGTCCCCGCGCCGATCACACAAAGCTTCCTGATCATGGTTCGCATGTCCTTTCCCGTGCCGTCATTTCTTTTTGCCGACGAAGGCCTGCATCCCCGCCTTCTGCTCCTGCGTCGAGAAGCACAGGCCGAAGCAGTCGATCTCGAACATCGACGCCGATTCGAGGTCCATCTGGGTCCCCTTGTTGATGGCCGATTTGATGAGGGTTATCGCCGGAGCGCTCTTGGAGGCGATCTTCTTCGCCAGCTCGATGGTCTTCGGCAGGAGCTCGTCCGGCGGGTACACCTCGTTGAGGATCCCCAGGTCCAGCGCTTCTTTGGCTCCGATCATGTCGCCCGTGAAGCACATCTGCTTGGCCTTGGTGATGCCGATCATCCGGGCCAGCCGCTGCGTGCCGGCGCTGCCGGGCATGATTCCGATGTTGATCTCCGGGACGGCGAAGCGGGCTTTCTCCGAGGCTGTCCGGAGGTCGCAGGCCAGGGCATACTCCAGGCCGCCGCCCAGGCAGAATCCCTGGATCGCCGCAATCACCGGCTTCTTCAGGTTCCAGATCCGGTCGATGACCCTCTTGGCCGCCAGGGCATAGTCGCGGGCTCCCATGGAGTCCTTGTCGATCATCTCCTTGATGTCGCCCCCGGCGACGAAGGCCTTGTCGCCCGCCCCTTTCAGGAGGACAACCCGAACCTCCGGGTCGT
This sequence comes from Syntrophales bacterium, assembly GCA_035363115.1. Lineage (NCBI taxonomy): Bacteria > Pseudomonadati > Thermodesulfobacteriota > Syntrophia > Syntrophales > Syntrophales bacterium. The sequence continues at coordinate 746 of DAOSEM010000011.1, forward strand.
CCTCGGCCTTCCCGAGAAGCTCGATCAGCTTGAGGTTCACCTCCGTGTTGAGGGCGTTCATCGCCTCCGGACGGTTGAAGGTCAGAAACGCGATAGCTTCCTGCTTTTCATAGAGTACTACTTCCTTGCCGTTCATTTTCCTCTGCTCCTCGATCGGCCGCCGGACCCTCGTTCGCGGGCGTTCCCTGCGCCCCGTGTGCCCGTTGCCATTGTTTTCGATAAAACGGATCTGCCGGGGACCCCATGATCCCCGGCATTCCCGTCATCCAGTCATTGCTTTTTTCTATATTTTTGCTCCTCCCGCCGCCGGTGCGGTCCATCGGGGTCCCGCACCGGCATTGCGAGGCTGTATTCATGCCATTCCGGTCTCTCCCGATTCAGCGTCATTCGGGAGCCGGGAACCGGACTATTTGAACAGCCCTTTTTCCCTGGCGGCCTTGACCAGGTCCTCCTGCAGGTCCGGATGGGCGACCTTGATCAGGGCCTCCGCCCGCTCGTCGATGGACAGGCCATCCAGGGGACCGGCGATGCCGTTCTCCGTGACGACGTAGTCCACGTGGCACGCCAGGGTCCCGACCAGGGCGCCCGGCGAGAGGTTCGGAACGATCCGGCTGATCAGCTTGCCGTCCTTGTCCTTTGTGTAGGAAGCCATGACGATGATCATGCGGCCGAAGCGTGAGAGCCTGCATCCCATGGCAAAGTCGGACTGGCCGCCGTACCCGGAGACCATCTTGTTGCCGAGGGTCAGCGACGCCACCTGGCCGGCCATGTCGACCTCCAGGGCCCCGTTGATCCCGACCATCTGCTCCTCCTGGCCGATGACCGCCGGGTTGTTCATCACGTCGCCGGGGAAGAACTTCACGTCTTCATTGTTCTTCACGAAATCGAAGAGGTCCTTCACCGGGCCGATGAAGCTGGCGGACATCTCGCCCGGCCGGAAGGTCTTGTATTTCCCGGTCAGGATTCCCTTCTCCTGCCACAGCGGCGCGCCCGTCGGGAGCATCTCCGTGAACAGCCCCAGGTCCTTCAGGTCCGAGTGGGCAATGAGGTCGGAGATCAGCATGGGAACCGCGCCGATCCCGATCTGGATGGAGTCGCGGTCCCTCAGGAGGCTGACCACGGACGCGGCCATCTTGTGGTGTATGTCTTTCGGGGCCGCCGCCGGAAAAGCGGGAAGCGCCGATGAATTCTCCACGAAGTGGGTGAACTTGGAGATGTGCAGCTTGGTGTCCCCGCAGGCCGGGATGTACTGGTCGTTGACTTCGCCGATGAGGACCCGGGGACCGCCGACAAATCCTTTCGAGGTGGCCTGTCCCTCGAGGAGCGCCCGGGAAAACATGCAGTCGGGGCCGATATTGACGAAGCCGTCCTTGTCCGGAGGCGTCACCATGGCGACGATGACGTCGGGTTTGCGGTAATAGGTCCACTGCTTCAGCGAGCTGAAAACGGTGACCGGGGCGTACGGGCCGTAACCCAGCCCCTGGAACTGCGACAGGATGAAGGGCGTTCCCGTGAAGCCGGAGGTGATTTTGAAGGTCTGGCGGTATTCCGGCTGGAACATCTTGTAGGGCCGGGTCGCCAGGTTCCACCGCCATTCGATGTTCTGGAGCTCGTCCTTCCGGTCGGCGATGGCGTCCGGGATCAGGGTGCTCGGCTGGCCGAGGCACAGGGGGGTCATGATGAAATCGTCGTCACAGACCGCGCGGGCGGCCGCTTCCGCCGTGGTGAGCTTTTTATTGTACTGGTAAAGCCATTCCGTTTTATACATTTATTGATCTCCCTCTTATTGATCTGGTTGCGCAACCATCTCTGCATCAGAAAACGGTTTTTTCGTTTCCGCAATGACCGCCGCGGAGGCCCCGGACCGATACCGACCGGGGACTCCGTCTGTATCTGCCGTTCAGACGTTTCACCTCCTTTCGCCGTTCGGGTACAGCGGAACGGCACGAGGTCCGCCCGTGCTTACTACTTCAGTTCCTTCAGGATCAGGTCCGCACACTTCATGCCGCTCAGGGCCGCGCTGTTGATGGCCAGGCCGCGTCCCTGATAGGTGTCGCCGGCAAAGTAGAGGTTCGGGATCCCCGGGGCCACGAGGCCCGGCTTGTAATTGCCCACGAGGCCGGGCTGGCGGGCCAGGCCGTCGCATCCGTCGACATAGTAGGGGAACTTCCACTCCACCTTGTTCTCGATGCCGGGGAACATGTCCTTCAGGTCCTCCCAGTGGGCCGCCAGGAGCCGCTCCCGCAGGAACTTGTCCGAGGCCTCGGCATGCTCCACCACCATGTCCGTGTGGACGACCTGCTTCCCCGGGGGGGCGACGTCGGGGGAGAAGTTGGAGGCCGGGAAGCCCTGGAAGGGGAAGCCCGCATGCTTCGTCTTGAGGGCCGACATGAAGCATTTCCGCTTCGGGTCCACGATGGGCTCCGAAAGCCCCAGCATGAAGCCGATCAGCCCCGTCACTTCGTGCTGGATGTCGGTGATCCGCTTCACCCACCAGCGGGGCAGCGGCGAGCTTGCCGGGTTGAAATCGAGGATATTCGACAGCTTGTAGATGGGCAGGGCGCAGACCACCCGGTCGGCCCGGATCGTCTCGGTCTCGAAGATCCGGTACTCCTCTTCGTAGATGTGGCGCTTCGCCGGGATCCGGACGCCCACGGCCCGCTTGTTCTCGATGACCACTTCCTGGACGTCGCAGTTCAGCTTGATCTCCCCGCCGTTTTCCCGGATGACCTCCGCGAGCCCGCGGGTGATTCCTTCCATGCCCTCGATGGGATAGCTGGCCTGCAGGGCCTGGCGGGTCTTCAGCAGGTTGTCCCGGGCGATGTAAAGCACCTCTCCGGCGGCCATGTCGATGGCGTGGGGGATCGTGGTCATGATCATGCCCAGGTCGGTGAACAGCTCGCGCACCGGCGCCTGCGGCACGTTCTCCATGAGCCACTCCTCCAGGGAGCGGTTGTCCCAGGCCTCGATCTCGGTGTCCTTCAGGGTGGCAATCTTCTGCATCAGGTCCCGGAAGGCGATCTTGTCCTCCTTCGACATGGGAACCAGCTCCGCCACGCTGACGAACTTCTCGCCGTTCCAGATGTCCACGGTGTCGCTGAACGGCGCCCACTGCACGGTCTTTCCGACCCGGTTGTTCAGGGCGTTGCAGCTGGACTTTTCACCCAGCTCCACCATGTGGAGGCCGATCTCCACCCGCCACCCCTTTCCTGGGTAGCCGTCGTAACTCATCATCCGTCCGCCGAACTTGGGGAAACGGTCCAGGAGCAGAACCTTCTGCTTTCCCTCCTTCGCCAGGATCGCCCCGACGCCCAGGCCGGCGATACCGGCGCCTACCACGATCACATCGTAAGAATTCGCCATCTCCTCTTCCTTTCTGTTGATATCGTCCCGCCGCCGTCCGTCTCCGGTACGGACGGCGCGGGAAATCGTTGTTTCGGATTTACGCCACCGGCGGCCGCAGGTCCACGACCCGGAACTCGTTCCGGGACCGGTACAGAAACTTCCCGAACTCACTGACATTCTTCGGCTTCTTCGGATAATCGGCCATCATGCTCCCTCCTTTTGGGGTATTCGGGCCCCCGGATCGGGGGCCCGGTCGGTTATCTGGAAAAACCTTCTTGCTTCTTGAGACACTCAGATGGTCCGGCTGATGATCTCCTTCATGATTTCCGTTGTCCCGCCTCCGATGCTGAGGATCCGCGAATCGCGGTACAGCCGCTCGACGACGTATTCCCGTGCGTATCCGTAGCCGCCGTGGATCTGAACGGCATCGAAGACCACCTTGTCGCAGACCTCGCAGGAGAAGTTCTTGCCCATGGAGACCTCCCGCATGACGTCCATACCCGCCTCCATCCGGGCGGCCACGCGGTAGTTGTACTCCTTGGCGATCTCCACCTTGGTCGCCATGTCCACCAGCTTGTGGCGGATGACCTGGAAGCCCGTCAGGGTCGTCCCGAAGGCCTCCCGGGCCTTGGCGTACTTGATGGATTCTTCCAGGGCCAGCTGGGCCGTGGCATGGGCCTGAACGGACAGGGAGAGGCGCTCGTTCTGGAAGTTGATCATGATCCCCTTGAATCCCTCGCCTTCCTTTCCGATGATGTTCTTCGCCGGAACCCGGCAGTCCACGAAGCTCAGCTCGCCCGTGTCGGAGCTGTGCCAGCCCATCTTGTGAATCTTCTTGGAAACGCTGAAACCCGGCGTGGAGGTGTCGATCAGGAGAAGGCTCACGCCCTTCGGCCCGGGTCCGCCCGTCCGCACCGCCGTGGTGACGAAATTCGCCCGGCAGCCGCTGGTGATGAAGGTCTTCGCCCCGTTGACAATGTAGGAATCCCCGTCCAGGACGGCCCGGGTCCGGAGACTCGCCACGTCCGACCCGGCGTTCGGCTCGGTGATCCCCAGGGAAGCCACTTTTTCACCCCTCAGAACAGGAGCCAGAACCTGCTGCCTCATCTCCTCCGTGCCCAGGTTCCGGACCGGCGGCATGGCGATGGTATGGCTGTAGAGGCCGCAATATAACCCGGAGGCCCCGCTGTGGCGGATGAACTCCTCGATGAAGGCGACCACCATGAACTTGTCACAGGGTACACCGCCGTACTCCTCCGGGTACTCGAGTCCCAGGAAGCCCGCATCTGCGGTTTTCTTGTACAGTTCCAGGGGAAACTCTTCCTTTTCCTCCCACTCCTCTACATGGGGCTTGATCTCCTTCTCCACGAACTTGCGGACGCTGTCCCTGAAAATCCTGTGATCCTCGCTGAAATACTCCTGGTACATTGAACGACCTCCCCTTGTCTGATTTCACCTGATGATCTCGAAGTACTTGACGTCCTGGGTGTTTCCCTGCATCTCCGCGGGGTCCTTGAAGACCGCCCGGACCTTCATGCCCACCTTGATCTTCTCCAGGTCCGTCTCGTTGATCAGGTGCGAAAAAATGTTGTCCGCCCCGTCCAGCTGGATGTACCCGTAGGTGTACGGGATCGGACGCTGCTTCCCCGTGTTCGGGTCGATGAACGGGTAGTTCACCACCGAAAAGGCCGTGATCACCCCCGTGTCCGACAGCGGAACCAGCTCCGTCAGCTCCCGGAAGCACGGTCCGCACACCCGCCGCGGAGGCACGTACACCAGCCCGCAGCCGGGGCACCTGATCCCCGTGAACCGCCGGTTCTTCCTGATCTCCTGGAAAAATACGCTCCCGTACAGCCCGATCGACCACTCGTACGGCATCGCATGGGTAAACATCACCTGGAGCGGCTCGCTCGCTTTGTTTTCCGTTGACATGGCTCCTCCTCTATCCTTACGGCTTCTCCGAGCTCAGGATGACCACGTCCGACCAGAAGCAGCCTCCGAAGCCCGTCGCCAGCGCGTTCCGGACGTCCGGAACCTGACGCTGGCCGCCCTTGCCCATCACCTGAATCGCCGCCTCGGCCACCCGGAGCAGCGCCGTCGCACCAATGCAGTTCGTCGAGATCACGCCCCCCGAGGGGTTGACCGGCAGCTTCCCGCCCATGTGCGTGTTCCCCTCCCCCACAAACTTCGGGGCCTCCCCGCGGCCGCAGAACCCGATGTCCTCGATCCACTTCAGCCCCGCCCACGTGTAGGGAAGGTACAACTCCGCCACGTCGATCTCCTCCACGGGATTGGTGATCCCCGCCTGGGAATACGCGTCCTGAGCCGCCCGCTGCATCGACACCAGCCCCTTCGTGTAGTCCGTCGAGTCCCCGAACCACGTGTACGTGTGCCGAACCGCCGCCGCCTTGAACCACGCCGGCGTCTTCGTCATCTTCTGGGCCGTCCCGTCCACCGCCAGCACGCAGGCGCACGCCCCGTCGCTCCGCGGGCAGATGTCCCCCAGCTTGATCGGGTACGCCAGCATCGGCGACGCCATGATGTCCGACACCGTCAGCGGCCGACGCAGGTGCGCGTACGGATTGTTCATCGCGTGGTTCCGGTCCCGCTCCCCAACCAGGGCCGCGTCCTCCTGCCGCGCCCCGTACTGCTCCATGTACGCCGTCGCCTCCGTCGCCAGGCTCGGGATCGCCCCGGAATACGAAAACCGGTCCCAGATCGCGTCCGAACACGTGATGATCGCACCCGTCGTGTCGCTCTCCGAGTTCTTCTCGAATCCGATCGCCAGCACCCGGTCGAACAGTCCCGACGCCACGTGGTAATACGCCGCAATCGCCACCGTCGCGCCCGTCGTCCCGCCCGTCGAAACCTTCATGACCGGTTTCATATACGCCCCGGAGCCCTCCACGCTGTATGTGTCCACCGCGTTGATCGACTCGAAGTGATCCATGTTCCCGATCACGATGGCGTCAATCTCCCGGATCGTGATCCCCGCATCCAGAAGCGCCGCGTCCACCGCCTCCTTGATCATCTCCTTCGACGTCACGTCCGGACGGTGGCTCTTGTGATAGGTCTGTCCCGTTCCTACGATCGCTACTCTTCTTCCCATGGCTCACCTCACTGCTTCCCGCTGACGATCCACACGCACTGGCTCTGCCCGCAGGGTCCGTGATACCCCTGCGCCAGCGCCGTCTCCGCGCCCGGTACCTGCCGCGCTCCCGCCTCGCCCCGAACCTGCAGCGACGCCTCGATCAGGCGGGCCAGGCCCGCCACCAGGATCGGGTTCGCCGACAGCGCGCCGCCCGACGGATTCACCGGCAGCTTCCCGCCCATCGCCGTCACGCCCCGGACCGCCAGCTTCGCGCCGGCCCCGGCCCCGCAAATCCCGAGACCCTCCAGCCACAAGGGCTCCATGTAGCCGAACGGCTCCAGGACCTCCGCCACGTCGATCTCCTCCAGCGGATTCGCGATCCCCGCCATGGCGTACGCCCGCTTCGCCGCCTCCTTCAGCGCCACCGGGTCCGCCAGGTCCCTGTCCCCCAGAAGGTAGTCCTCGCAGCAGTGCGCAACCCCCTTGATCCACACCGGTTTCGCCTTCGCCTTCGCCGCCACCGACTCGTTCGCGATGATGATCGCCGCCGCCCCGTCGCTCACCGGGCAGCAGTCCAGAAGCTTCAGCGGATCCGCGATCTTCCGTGACCGCAGCACGTCCTCCACCGTGATCGACAAAGGCAGCTGCGCATACGGATTGTTCCGCGCGTTCCCGTGGTTCTTCACCGACACCGCGGCAATCTCCTCCTCCGTGATCCCGTACCGGCTCATGTACGCGCTCGCCTGCAGCGCCGACGATGAGATCGCGTCGATCCCCAGGTGGCGCTGGAAGATCGGGTCGAACATCCCGTTCGTCGTGACCGGAACGCTCCCCTCGCTCCCCTTGTAGTGCGCCACCACAATCGTCGCCTGGTACCCCGACAACACCCGCATCAATCCGTAAAACGCCCCGAACGTCCCGTCCCCCGACACCGTCGAGATGTTCTTGTCCTGGCCGCCCGAGGCATCCCCGACGGCCATCCCCGAGATCGTCCGGCCGTCGTAAAAATCGTTCGAGACCGTCACCACGCTGTCGATGTCGTCGATCGTCAGACCCGCATCCTCCAGCGCTCCCCGCGTCACGTCAAACACCATGTCCGCGAAGATCCGGTCCTTCTTCCTCCGCTCGTATCTCGTCTGCGCCATGCCGACGATTGCCGTTTTCTGCATGTTCGTCCCTCGCTCTGTCTTCTCCGCCTGGGTAGTTGCGATGCCGCTGAAAAACGCCCCTCTGCTGCGTTTCCCTCGACCCTCGTTGCTGCGGCGTACGCTCGGGAGTACGCCTCGCGCCTCGGGCCGCGGGGGCCTTGCAGCCGGGCATTTTTGAGCGGCCTCTTACGTCAATTCAAAGGAATCGATGTCCAGGATGTGAGCGGTCCGATCCTCTTTAAACACCGCCTTCACCCTTTTGCCGACTCCGATCTTATCCAGGTCCTTCTTGACCAGGTGCAGAAATCCCACGTCCGATCCGTCCAGCTTGATCAGGGCATAGGCGAACGGTGCCTCCACCGGCTGCACCGGGTGGCCGTACCGGACGACCGTGAAGGCCTCGATCACACCCTCATTGCCAAGCTCAACCCACTCGTCCATGTCCACAAAGCAGCGGCTGCAGCTCTTCCGCGCCGGAACGTACACCCTGCCGCAGGACCCGCACCGCGTTCCCAGGATCTTCCGCTCGTCCCGGAGCGTCTTGAGAAACCGCCCCGCCGTCTCCCCGGCCCACCACGTGTACGGGACCGAAATCTGACCCTTCAGGGTCAGGGGCTCCACTTCCTTCAACCATTCAGACATGGTTTTCCTCCCTCATGGATTCCTTCTGTTACACCTTGAGCAAGAGCGCCTCTCCCTGGGACAGGCCGCCGCAGATGGCCGCCACGCCGAGGCCGCCGCCGCGACGCCGCAGTTCGTACATCATCGTCATGGCGATCCGGGCGCCGCTGGCGCCGACGGGGTGCCCGATGGCGATGGCCCCGCCGTTGACGTTCGCCTTCGCCTGCAGGGCCTTCTCCTTCTCCGGGTCCTTCCCGGCCAGGAGACGCAGCGACACCAGCGTGACCGCGGCGAAGGCCTCGTTGATCTCGATCACGTCCACGTCGTCGATCCGGTTCCCCGTCCGGGCGAACATCTTTTCGATCGCCTGGGCCGGCACGTTGGCCATGTACTTCGGCGTCCCCGCCGCGGCCTCGCATGCCACCACCTCCCCCAGGACCTCCAGCCCCAGGGAATCGGCCTTCCGGCGCGACATCAGCACGATCGCCGAGGCACCGGAGTTGAGCCCCGGGGCGTTCCCCGCCGTGACCGTGGGACTGCCGTAAACCGTCTTCAGGGACGACATCTTCTCGATGTTCAGGTTCTCCCGGGGCGATTCGTCCCGGTCCATCACCAGCGGCGCCTTGCCCTTCTGGGGAATCTCCAGGGGCATCAGCTCCTCCCCGACCTTGTACTTCCCGGACGCATAAGCCTGGAAATACTTCCGGTGGCTGGCCACCGCCCACTCGTCCTGCATCTCCCGGGTCACCCCGTACTCCAGGGAGACATGCCCCGCGTCGGTGGCCACCGGGGCGAACCCCTTCCGGCCGTAACCCAGCTCGAACAGGACGTCTTCCAGCTCGATGTGCCCCAGGCGGCTCCCCCAGCGCGCCTTGGCCGCACTGGCGATCAGGGGAACGTTCCCCATGTTCTCCGCCCCCGAGGCGATCACCACCTCCGCGTCCCCCGACTTGATGGCCCGGTAGCCCAGGCGCATCCCCGTCATGGAGGAGCAGCAGGCCCGGTCGATGGTCAGGGAGATGTTGCTCTCCGGAAACCCGGCCAGGAGCGTGATCTGCCGGGCCGGTACGTTCGTGTAAATGGCGTATTCCGCGGGAATGCAGGTTCCGTAATACACCTCGTCCACCTTCGCCGGGTCGAGGCCGATCCGGCGGACGACTTCCTGGAGCACCTTGACCCCCAGGTCGATGCTCAAAATAGAGCGCAGAACGCCGTCGAACCGCCCGAAGGGCGTCCGAACCGCGCTGACAATGACAACGTCGTTTTCGTTCTTCATCAAGTCACCTCAATGTATGATTGTTGTGATTTCTGAATCATCAAACAAATATCGATAACAATATCCATGCCACATACTATGACACATAATACAAGAGTATTATCGTGATGTTACTGAGAAGTGACGGCAAAATGTCAAACATTAACATTTTGTCAGTGGTCAAATATTAATCTTGTGTTGACACTACGATCAGGGTGTGAAAGGACGTCCCCATCGCAATCCGGATCGGGAAAGGACCTTGCTCTCCATGAAAACCTTTCTGGCGGGCCTCTCTGAAGAGGAAAGAAAAGTCTTGTGTTATTTCATAGCATTCCCGGACTTCTTCTCCGTGGACTGGTTCTCTTCCTGGCCCCCGTCGAGGCTGATGTCGGTGGTCCTGGCGCTGGAAAAGGAAGGCTGGATCCGGGCAAGGCCGGGGGAGCCGGGGTTCTTTGTCTGGTCCGCGGATTTTCCGCGGCAGATCATCACGGATTTCCTGGACCCCGACGACCTGTCCAAGTGCTGCCGCAACGCCGTCTCCATTCTGCAGAACAACGCTCCGCTGGATGACCGGTCGATCCCGACCATCGCCCGCCAATGCCTCCTGGCGGGCGTCCAGGAGGAGGATATCGATTTCATCTTCAAGGCGGCGGTGATCGAAGAGAAAAAACACAAGGTGTCGTCGGCGATTCAGCTCTACGATTCCATCCTGGTCTTCATGGAGCGGTTCATCGGCAAGGAAGACCAGGAACTGTCCGACGGCAACTGGCTGACGTTCATCCGGGCCGTCGAGCGCCGCGCCTCCCTGTCGCTCTTCCATCCCAGCCTGAAGACGATCAACCGCCTGCTCCTGGCCGCCCTCGAAACCGCCCAGCGCCTCGGAGACCTGAAATCGCAGGCGTCCCTGGAACTCCTGATCGGCCAGAACCACTGGATGAATTTCCAGCACGACCAGGCCGTTGTGCACTTCAATCAGGGGTGGGAGATCATTCAGCAGCTGGAAGACGAGTCGCTGTACAAGAGGGGACTCAAGGTTCGCGGATTAACCTACGCCATAAAGGGCCAATTCTGCAAGGCCATCGAGGTGTACGAAGAGTCGCTGGGCGAGCTGGAATCGGCCGATAACAATGATTTCTTCCTCCTGGCTGCCCTGAACCTGTCCCTCTGCTATTCCGAGGTCGGCATGCCGCAGAGGGCCCTCGGCATCACGGAAGCCATCCAGAATCACTGCCAGAAGACGGGCAACCTTCCGCTCCTGTCGTTCACCCTCGTAACGGCGGGCATGATTCTCCTGGAAATCGGGCAGCGGGACAAGAGCCGGGCTTTCCTGGCACGCGCGCTCGAGCTCGCGGAAAAGGAGAAGGTCCCCATGGTCGAGGTCATCGCGGGAATCAGCCTCTCCGACGTGGAGTGCCAGAACGGCAACTTCCAGCTGGCCGGCGAATATTTCAGCCTGATCTGGAAAATCAAGAAATCGAGCTGGTATCACATCCTGAACTTCTTCCCCATCTTCGAGACCCCGTTCATCCTCCACCGGAAGGGGGTTTCCCCCATCGAACTGAGGCCGTTCTTCGATTTTCTGAAGCAGATCAACCGGGCCGACCTGAACCCGCTGATGTACGGCATTATCGGGCGCCTGCGGCTCGGCCTGCCGGAGAACCGGATGGCTCCCGCGGAAAAGATCGCGGCGCTTCTCGAAATGGAGGCCACCCTCCGGAAACTGGGCCCCACCTTTGAGCTGGCGAAAATGCGGATCGAGCTGGCCCGCCTCTACGATCAGACCCGGAATTCCAGGAAGGCGGAGCGGTACGCCAGGATGGCCTGGGATTTTTACCGGCCCATCGCCCCCGACTCCTTCCCCCCCGACGTGAAGCAGTGGGTCCCGAAGGAAAAGAATGAGAAGGACCTTCGCCTGTTCAACCTGATCGTCGAGATGGGCGAAGCCCTGACCAAACAGGACAACATCGAGCGGCTGCTCACCAACATCATCACGTCCATCTCGCGCCTGATGGGATCGGAGCGGGCCGCCCTGTTCATCCGTGACCGAAGCTCGTCCGAGCTTCGGCTGGCCGCCTCCCGAAACCTGCTTCCGGAGGAAACCCGGGAGGAATCGTTTCAGGAGATGCTCTCGACCATCCAGGCCGTATTCGACAGCGGGGACGGGAAAATCGTGCAGCACGAGATCAGCGGCAGCGGGCTCTCCGATTACCGCCGCGTCATCATCGCCCCGCTCCGGCTGGAAAAGCAGACGATCGGTGTTCTGTACCAGGACAGCCGGTTCTTCTTCTTTGAGGTCGGCTCCAACAGCATCAAGCTCCTGTCCGCGTTTGCCTCGCAGATCGCCGTATCCATCGACCGGGCTCAGGCCTACGACGAGATTGCGCAGCTGAACCGGAAGCTGATCCAGGAGAACCTGTACTACATCGAGGAGATCAAGGAGATCCGCCCCTTCGGCGAGATCATCGGCGTCAGCGGCGCCATACGGGAGGTGCAGAACCTAATCCGGAAGGTCGCCCCCACCCCGTCCGCCGTGCTGATCCACGGAGAGACGGGCGTCGGCAAGGAGCTCGTCGCCCGGGCGATCCACCGGGAAAGCACCCGGAAAGACGGGCCGTTCATCCGCGTGAACTGCGCCGCCCTGCCGGAGACCCTGATTGACAGCGAGCTGTTCGGCTATGAGAAGGGCGCCTTCACCGGGGCGATGAAGATGAAGGAAGGGCGGTTCGAGCTGGCGAACCAGGGAACGATCTTTCTCGACGAGGTCTCCGAGCTTCCCCTCGCGACGCAGAGCAGGCTTCTCCGGATCCTCCAGGAAAAGGAGTTCCAGCGCGTCGGGGGGACGAAAACGCTGCAATCCGATTTCCGGCTCATCACGGCCACCAACAAGGACCTGGCCCGGGAGGTCGCCGAGGAGAGGTTCCGGGCGGACCTCTTCTTCCGCCTGAACGTCTTCCCGATCGTCGTTCCGCCGCTCCGGGAGAGAACGGAAGACATCCCCCACCTGGCCATTCACTTTCTCAATCTGTACGGCTCCCAGTCCAACCGGCAGTACCCGGGGATCGCGGAATCGGAGATGCAGAAGCTGCAGTCCTATTCCTGGCCCGGCAACATCCGGGAGCTGTCCAACATGATCGAGCGCGCCGTGATCTTAGGAGGGGAAACCATCCGCTTCCCCGAGCTGGAAGCCGCCAGAAGGGGAAAGCCCTCGGCGGGAAACGAGGAGATGAAGCTGAAGGACATGGAAAAGGCGCACATCCTGGAGGCGCTGGAATCAACCGGGGGCAAAATCGGGGGGGCCGACGGCGCGGCGGAGCGCCTCGGCCTGAACCGGACGACCCTCATGTACCGCATGAAAAAACTGGGAATCAAGGTGGCGCGGCAGCGGACCGTCCTGGACGAGGCCGCCCGTGCCTGACGCGCCGGTCCGGGACGCATCCCGGCCGTGCCGCTTTCTCAGCACTCCCCTCCCTCGGATGGGGATGACAGCACCCGGTGCAGGAAGCCGGACAACTCTTTCATGCTGTAGGGTTTCTGGATGAATCCCCGGCAGCCCGATTCCATGACCTTCTGCACCTCCCCCTGGAGGCCGTAGCCGCTCGACAGGACCACCCGGACCCCCGGATCGATCTCCCGGAGCATCCGGAGCACCTGGGCGCCGCTTATCCCCGGAAGGATCATGTCCAGGATCACCAGGTCGATCCGGTCCCGCTTCTCCATGTACATCGACACGGCATCCTGACCGCTCGCCGCCGGGTACACCGTATAGCCGAGCGCACCCAGCATCCGGGACGCCGACTCCAGGATCATCGGCTCGTCGTCCACCAGCAGGATCCCCCCGCTCCCGGTCAGAAGATCCTCCGACGGCCCCTGATCCTCCGCCGGCACCCTCTCCTCGGAAGAGGGAAGGTACACGTTGAACGTCGAGCCCCGACCCGGCTCGCTGTATGCCTTGATCAGGCCGCCATGGTTCCGGATGATCCCGTAGGCCGAGGCCAGGCCCAGGCCCGTTCCCCCTTCCTGCGACCGCGTCGTAAAGAACGGCTCGAAGATCCGCTTCAGCGTCTCCCGGTCCATCCCGACGCCGGTGTCCGAAACCGAGATCCGGACGTAGCTCCCCGCCTTCGTCTCGAAGGCCCGGGCATCCTCTTCCCGCAGGACCACGTTGCTCGTCCGGATGTGCAGGTTCCCGCCCCGGGGCATGGCGTGGCCCGCGTTGATGTACAGGTTGAGAAGAACCTGCTCCAGCTGCCCAGGGTCCGCCTCCACCGGGTGCACGTCCGCCTCCAGTTCCAGGTCCGCCTCGATCTCCTTCCGGGTCTCGATGAAGAACTGAACGCTCTTCCGGACCAGGTCGTTGACCGCCAGCGTCCGGACCTCGTACTTTCCCTCCCGGGCAAACCCAAGAAGCTGCCTCGTCAGGTTCGCCCCCCGCTTCACGTGCTCCTCGATCCGGCCCAGGCGCTTCGCGTGCGGATGGGACGGATCGTGCTCCATCTGCAGCAGCGACACGTTCCCCTGGATCCCCATGAGGATGTTGTTGAAGTCGTGCGCCACCCCGCCTGCCAACTGGCCGATGGCATCCATCTTCTGCGACTGGAACAGCTGCCGCTCCAGCTTCCGGCGGTCCTCCTCCGCCCGCTTCCGCTCGCTGATGTCCTCGATTGTCCCTTCATAGTAAAGGAGACGGCCCTTTTCGTCCTTCACCACCCGCGAGTTGATCGAGACCCAGACGATGCTTCCGTCGTTCCGTTTCATCGCGATCTCGAAATCCTCGACGAATCCTTTGTCGTCGAGAATCTCGCGATACCTCTCGCCATCCCCGGGATTCGCCAGAAGATTATTGTTGATGCTGGAAATGCCGTCGACCATCTCCCCGGGCGATCCGTATCCGGCAATGCGCGCAAACGCGGGATTCACGCTGATGAAACGGCCGTCGGCCGTGATCTGAAATATTCCCTCCACGGCATTCTCGAAGATGGATCGGTATTTCTCCTCGCTCTCCTTCAGTTCGTTCTCGATCTGCATGCGGTTTGCGATTTCCTCGCTGAGCAGCCGGTTCCGGTTGAGAACGGCAATCATCGAGGCGGAGATGGGAATCAGAATGGCGATGAACAGGAGGATGGATCCGTACTGGACGTTTTGCAGGTTCTCCTGCTGCTCCCGGATGGCCCGCTGCATGTACATGCCGGTGCCGATGTAGCATTGAAGCTCCGGGACCCCCACCACATAGGCCAGTTTCTCCTGCTCTTCGTGGACGCCCGGCAGGTGATAGTAGTATTTCACAAAGGATCCGGAGGGCCTGGCCATTGCCGCGCCGACGAGCTCCCGGATGATGTAGAGGCCCCGGACGTCCCGAAGGTCCCACTGATTCGTCAGCTCCTTGGCCGGTTCGAACGGCTGGACCAGCATGATGCCGTCATAGGAGCTCATGAACACGTAGTTGTTCCCGTACTGGTCCTCATAGGTCATGGTGCGGACCAGTGTCCGGATCCGCTTCAGGGCCTCGGCGGGCTGCATCGTCCCGGCGCGGACCTGGGACAGCACCGGCTCCACGGCGTTCCGGGCGATGGAGACGATCTGGATGAGATTCTGGCGGTGCTGGACTTCCACGAGGTCGAACAGGGAGTTCATCCAGTGCTGGTACACGATGAAAAAGGCGCCGATGGAGAGGCCTGCGAGGAGGGCGATGGCAAGAAGGGGCTTCAGCAGGAGGTATTTGCCCTTTTCTTTTTGCATATCCGTTTTCACCCTCCACCTCCACTCCCTACCGGAAAGGGCATGTTCGATATACCCGCTGCCGGGCGGAAAGGCTCCCGGTATTGGACTGCATCGTTCATGGCGGGGACTGCTGCCTCCCCTCCTGCCGTTCCTGCCGCCCGCCGGGCGGAGAAAGAGCGCGCTGAACGCTCAGGGACAACTCTTTCATGCTGTAGGGTTTCTGGATGAATCCCCGGCAGCCCGACTCCATGACCTTCTGCACCTCCCCCTGGAGGCCGTAGCCGCTCGACAGGACCACCCGGACCCCCGGATCGATCTCCCGGAGCATCCGGAGCACCTGGGCGCCGCTTATCCCCGGAAGGATCATGTCCAGGATCACCAGGTCGATCCGGTCCCGCTTCTCCATGTACATCGACACGGCATCCTGACCGCTCGCCGCCGGGTACACCGTATAGCCGAGCGCACCCAGCATCCGGGACGCCGACTCCAGGATCATCGGCTCGTCGTCCACCAGCAGGATCCCCCCGCTCCCGGTCAGAAGATCCTCCGACGGCCCCTGATCCTCCGCCGGCACCCTCTCCTCGGAAGAGGGAAGGTACACGTTGAACGTCGAGCCCCGACCCGGCTCGCTGTATGCCTTGATCAGGCCGCCATGGTTCCGGATGATCCCGTAGGCCGAGGCCAGGCCCAGGCCCGTTCCCCCTTCCTGCGACCGCGTCGTAAAGAACGGCTCGAAGATCCGCTTCAGCGTCTCCCGGTCCATCCCGACGCCGGTGTCCGAAACCGAGATCCGGACGTAGCTCCCCGCCTTCGTCTCGAAGGCCCGGGCATCCTCTTCCCGCAGGACCACGTTGCTCGTCCGGATGTGCAGGTTCCCGCCCCGGGGCATGGCGTGGCCCGCGTTGATGTACAGGTTGAGAAGAACCTGCTCCAGCTGCCCAGGGTCCGCCTCCACCGGGTGCACGTCCGCCTCCAGTTCCAGGTCCGCCTCGATCTCCTTCCGGGTCTCGATGAAGAACTGAACGCTCTTCCGGACCAGGTCGTTGACCGCCAGCGTCCGGACCTCGTACTTTCCCTCCCGGGCAAACCCAAGAAGCTGCCTCGTCAGGTTCGCCCCCCGCTTCACGTGCTCCTCGATCCGGCCCAGGCGCTTCGCGTGCGGATGGGACGGATCGTGCTCCATCTGCAGCAGCGACACGTTCCCCTGGATCCCCATGAGGATGTTGTTGAAGTCGTGCGCCACCCCGCCCGCCAGCTGGCCGATGGCGTCCATCTTCTGCGACTGGAACAACTGCCGCTCCAGCTTCCGGCGGTCCTCCTCCAGGGCTTTCCAGTCGGTGATATCCTGCAGTACGAAGATCAGGCAGGGTTCCCCCGCGAGCCGGATGGGCCTTGCAGAATAAATGCCGTTCCGTTCGGATCCGTCCTTGCACCGGAACGTGAATTCCCGGTGAAGGACGTCGCGACCTGCCTTCAATTCCTCCACCATGAAATCCCGATCCGCCGGATCGACCCAGAAATGGATCTCCGTGGAGGTTCTGCCGACCGCCTCCAGGCGCTTCCATCCGGTGATCTCTTCAAACCCCAGGTTGGCCTCAACGATCCGCCCGTTCTCCACCCGGGTGATGGCGATGCAGTCCGGGGCCGTCATGAAGACGGTCGAGAATTTCTCTTCGGACTGGCGGGACATTTCCTCCGCATGCTTTCGCTCCGAGATGTTCAGCAGGAGCCCGTCGAACACGTAGCAGCCCTCGTGGCGCGTTGGGGTGGCCAGACCCTGGAACCAGGTGATCTCATGCGGCGATGTTGAAAAGAACCGGCCTTCAAAACTCCAGGAGCTGACGGTGGCCACGGCGTTCCGGACAGAATCCAGGAACCGTTCCCGGTCCTCCTCGTGGATATGGGACAGGAAGACGGGGAAGAAATTCTCCGCGTCCGCCGGCAGGTTGAAGAGCTCCGCCAGGCGTTCGCCGGCATAGCTGATTCCCCACTCTCCATCGTCCTGGGCATAGAACTGGAAAACGACCCCCGGCATGTTCATGGTGATGCTGCGCAGGTGTTTCTCATTTTCCAGGAGCGCCTTTTCCGCCCGCTTTTGCCGTGTGATGTCGCTGAAGATGCCTTCCACACCCAGTGGGGTCCCATTCCCGTCGCGGTAGAAATGGGTGTTGGTGGACACGGGCACCGGGCTTCCGTCCTGTTTCTTCAGGGTGACCTCGTAATTCGAGACCCGTCCTTTCGCCTGCAGCTCCTGGATCAGCTTTGCCCGCTCATCGCCGTCATAGTAGAAGTCTTCCGCAATGTTCTTCCCGAGCAGTTCCTCGATGGTATCGTATCCCAAGAGACGCGCTCCCGAAGGGCTCACATACACGAGGTTTCCATCCAGATCGGAGCGATAGAGCGTGTCCTGCATGTTTTCCACGAGGGTCCGGAATTTCTCTTCACTCTCGCGGACAGCCCTCTCCGCCCGCTTCCTCTCGGTCATGTCCAGGATGGAGGCCAGGCTGTTGGTCGTCCCGGGTATCATGGTCACGCGGAGCATGACATCCCGGAGTTCCCCCTCCCGCTTCCGGATCTTCGTATCGTAGACTCCCGGCGCCAGGTCCGGATCGATGCGGCGCAGGCGGTGGAACATCCTCATGCGTTCCAGGTCCGCCGCGTCGGCGATCAGCTCCGTCCAGCTCATTGTCCCTTCCACCCGGGCCTTCGGGTAGCCTGTCAGATTTTCGAACTCCTTGTTGACCAGGGAGATGGTCGTGTCCTCGCTGATGAACATCATGGCGATGCCCGTGTTCTCGAAGAGAATCCGGTATCGTTCCGCCGCCGCTTCC
This sequence comes from Syntrophales bacterium, assembly GCA_035363115.1. Classification (NCBI taxonomy): domain Bacteria; kingdom Pseudomonadati; phylum Thermodesulfobacteriota; class Syntrophia; order Syntrophales; species Syntrophales bacterium. Next base: position 18,755 of record DAOSEM010000011.1, read on the forward strand.
AGGTCCGATTTCACCTGTTCGGGACCGCCGTGTCCGGTCCCGACGGCCACGGCGGCTCTCCCTTCCGAGCCGGCCGCCGCCGGACATGGCAGGACGCTCCAATGGATGTTCCTCTGAATGCCATGCGAAGAGACGACGTGCAGTTCGAAGACCTCTGACCGGTCCCCTTCCAGGGCCTGCTGAACGGCAAACAGGAACGTCTCTTCCCCGTCGAATGACAGAAAAGGAAGGCGATTCCGCTGCTTAAGATCCTCAAGGCGGTATCCGACGCATCGCTCGAAGGCGGCATTCATCCAGACAACCTCCCGGGAATGGTCAAACATCAGGACAAAGGCCTCCGTCGCATCAGCGATCTCCTCCAGAACATCCAGCTTGGAGCGGTTCAGGATCATCCTTATATCCCTCTTGTTTGAGCAACGTATCCCCGGGAACAGGAAACCCGGATCGACCCGTCACAAGCGCTGTCACACCACCTTGAAAAAAAGAGTCGGGCAGAGAATGGAAAAGCAAGGATTGTGCCTTCTGAAGGACCGGATCCACGACGCATTCCCGCAAGGCCTCATAGAGTGTATGGAATTCAATTTAAAGGAGTTTTCGGATTTCGAGCGCATGGTGCTCCGGGTTTGCCCGGCCGTCAGGAATCCATCAACCGTCCGAATTCCTCTGCAATCTCGTCAATCCGTTGACGGGAGAGGTCATTTTCCCCGGTCATTGCATCGGCGGAGTAAATCGATTATCCATATTCCTCCTCCACCGTCTGCGGAAAGAAAGGTACGAACCGATGTCCCGAAGGCCCGAATGGACACTGACGCTTCTGAAGCATCTCTGGCCGCTGACCTACCTGTCCCCCAGGGTGACCCGCCTGCCGCTCGTGGGGAAATTCTTCGCCCTGTTGTTTGTCCCCATGTTCTCCGGCCGGAACTTCAACATCAGCTATCTCCCGGTGAACGAGGGAATCCAGGGGGCTGAAAGCGTCGTGATCCCGCGGCTGGTTATCGAGGAGTTCATCCGGCGCACCCCCCACCGGGTCATGATCAGGCGCTGCACCTGCCGGGAATCGAAGCAATGCCGTCACTTCCCCTTCACGGAGGCCTGCCTGCAGATGGGCGAGGACACGCGGCACCTGGACCCCCGCATCGCCGATCACCTGACGGTGGAAGAGGCCATCGCCCTGGTGGACCGGCAACTGGCGCGGGGACTCATCCCCATGCTGGGCCGGGTGCGCGTGGACCACTATTTCTACGGCTCCCCGAACACCGGGAGACTGCTCACGGTCTGCTTCTGCTGCACCTGCTGCTGCACGGTGCTCAACTCGGCCCGCTTTTTCCCGCAGGCGGCGGCGGACTCCATCGTCCGGCTCAAGGGGCTTTCCCTGCACGTGGATCATGACCTCTGCACCCGGTGCGGCCGGTGCGTCGAGGCCTGCTTCATGAAGGCGCTCCGCCTGGAGGAGGATGCGGTCGTACGGGATGAAGGACGGTGCAAGGGGTGCGGCAGGTGTGAGACGGTCTGTCCCGGTGACGCCATTACGATGACGCTGGAAAGTATCGAGGATGCCGTCGAGGAGCTGCGGGGCCGGGTCCGGGAGCGGGTCGATTTCGGGGAGGCGGGTTCCGTCCCGCGCCTCAGGCCGGATCGACGTCGGGGTCCCGGTCCTCGATGACGGTCCGGACCGTGACGGCCATGTCCTTCCGGAGGGTGTTGTACACGGAGCAGTAGGTGGAGTGAGACAAGGCGACGGCCCGGTCGACCTTGCGGGGATCGACGTCCCGGCCGGCGATATGGAGCACCATCTCCACGGACCGGAAATACTGCGGCGGGCTTGAGTTCCTCTCCGCCGTCAGCTCCATCCGGAACCCCGCGAGGCGCACCCGCATCTTCTTCAGGATCATGACGACGTCGATGGCCATGCACCCGGCCAGGCTCAGGAGCAGCGCCTCCGTCGGCTTGCAGCCCCACTGGCCGTCGGAGTCGAAATCGATGTCGTATCCCTGGGGCGTCGAGCCGGTGAACCGGAGGTCCCGCTCCCAGACCAGGGACGTTTTTACGGGCGGCGGGACAAAATTCTTGTATCCCTCCAGGGTCGCCTTCACGTCGTTACTCTGCTGTTCTTCCATGGATCAAACCCTTTCCGATGCCGGTGCCGGGATCCCGTGCGGGAAGCCCCGCGCCGTCGGGGCGCGAGGCTTCCCTGTTCGATAGCGGGCCGGAGCGGAACATCAATCCCAGTTCCGGTAATCCAGGTGATCGTACTTCTTGAGGAATCGCGTCGGCAGGGCCAGGGCGTCCTTCCGGAACGGCGGCGCCAGCTGCGTCCCGTCCACGACGAACTCCAGGACGGTGGGCTTCCGGCTCTTGATGCACGTCTCGAAGGCGTCCCGGATGTCCTCCACCCGGTCCACGCGGACGCCCTCGGCTCCCATGGCCTTCGCCACCGGGACGAAGCTCTCCGGGTTGGGGATGTCCACGCCGCAGAAGCGGTTGTTGTAGAAGTCGATCTGGTTCTTCGCCTCGGCGCCCCACCACATGTTCCGGAACACGCAGGCCACGACGGGGAGGTTGTGCTCGACGGCCGTGCTGACTTCGTGGAGGCTCATCCCCCAGGCGCCGTCGCCGATGATGGCGATGACCGGCGATTTCGGACGGGCCAGCTGCGCACCCAGGGCGGCGGGATAGGCGAATCCCGTGTTCCCGAAAGTGAGGGCCGCGATGTGCCGGCGGCCGCCGTTGAATTTCAGGTAGCTGTTGGCCGTGGAGGAGACGTTCCCGATGTCCGTCGCGACGATGGCGTCGTCCGGCAGGGCCCGGGAGATCTCCAGGAGGACGCGCCGCGGGTTGACTGGATTCCCCTTGACCATGGCGGCCTTGACGATCTCCTTCTCCCATGCGTCCCTCTCCTTCTTCACGGCGGCGAGGCGGCGCGGGTCCGGCTTGCGGTTTTTGTCCGTGCCCTTGAGGCGCTTCAGGATCTCGACGGTTGCCTCCCGGGCGTCTCCGATGATGCCCACCTCGATGGGATGGGTGCGGGCGATGTGCTTGGGGTTGATGTCGATCTGGATGATCTTCGCCTTGTCGGGGAAGTAGTTGATGTCGTACTGGGGCAGCGTGCCGAACACGGAGAGCCGGGTCCCCACCGCGAGGACCACGTCCGCCTTCGAGAGGATCTTCATGGCCGCCTTCGATCCCATGTAGCCGATGGGGCCGACGGAGAGCGGGTGATTGCCGTAGAAGGCGTCGTTGTGGAGGTAGGTGACCGCCACGGGCGCCGTCAGGTGCTCGGCGATGTCCTTGATGACGTCCAGGGCGTCGGCGTCGACGACCCCCCGGCCGGAGACGATGACGGGATTCTTGGCTTTTGCCAGCAGCGCCGCCGCCCTGTCGAGGCTCGCCATGGAGCCGCAGCCCCGGGCGTCCACGCGGTACTGGGAGGGCTTGAGGATGGTCTCTTCGATCTCGCCGTAGAAGTAGTCCCGGGGAATGTCGTACAGGACGGCCCCACGCTCGGCATAGGCGATCCGGAAGGCCGTGCGCAGGCAGTCCGCCGCCCGCTTCGGATGGGGCACCCGGACCGTCGCCTTGGTGATGGCCTTGAAGACCGACACCTGGTCGCACTCCTGGAAGCCGTCCCAGCCGATCGTCGGTGTCCCCGCCGAGGGGGAGATGACGATCAGGGGCGTGTGGCCCATGTTGGCCGCGGCTACGGACGTCACCATGTTCGTGATGCCGGGCCCGTTCTGCCCGGTGATGACCCCGGCCCGGCCGGTGATGCGCGCGTAGGCGTCTTCCATGTGGCCCGCGCTCTGCTCGTGCCGGACGGGGATGAACCGGATCCCCGCCGACGGGAAAAGATCCAGCATGTCCATGAAGGCCGATCCCACGATCCCGCAGACGTGATCGACCCCTTCCGCCAGCAGCGTCTCGACGATCGCTTCGCTGGGCGTCATTTTTACCTTTTTCATCGCCAAACCTCCGTTTCGCGTTGTTTTGTTTCTATCTTTCAGCGGCGCCTGCGAACTGCCGCTGCCGTTTGCCTGTTGCCGTTTTCCCGTCGAGTCCGAGGACCGACAGGGTGTCCCGGGCGATCAGCCGTTCCTCGTCCGTGGGGATGACAAGAACCCGGACCGGGGAACCGGACCGGGACACGTCGGACTCCGGCACGCCCCACTCGTTCTTTTCCGCATCCAGTTCAACCCCCAGCCACGGGAGAAACGAACCGATCCGCGCGCGCATCTTCGGGGAATTCTCCCCGATGCCCGCCGTAAAGACAAGGGCGTCGAGGCCGCCCATGGCCGGGACCAGGGAGGCGACCCCGCGGGCGACGCTGTAGGCGTAGACATCGAGGGCCAGCCGGGCCCGGGCGTGCCCCCCGCCGGCGGCCGACTCCAGGTCCCGGAAATCCGGCGAGAGGCCGGAGATGCCCAGGACGCCGCTTTCGTGGTTCAGGATCGACATCACCTCCGCCAGGGGGATGTTCAGGGTCTCGACCAGGTGGGCCGGGAGCGCCGGGTCGATGTCACCGCACCGTGTGCCCATGACGACGCCCGACAGGGGCGTGAACCCCATGGTCGTATCCATGGATTTCCCGTCGCGGACGGCGCAGAGGCTGGATCCGTTCCCAAGATGGCAGGTGACGATCCGGAGCCCTTCCCCTCTCTTCCCGAGGAGCTCCGATGCCCGGGAGGAGACGTACCGGTGGGACGTTCCATGGAACCCGTACTTCCGGATGCGGTTTTCCTCGTAGAACCGGTATGGAAGGGCGCAGGTGAAGGCGTGCTCCGGCATGGTCTGGTGAAAGGCCGTGTCGAAGACGGCTGCCTGCGGGGCATGCGGAATCAGCTCCGCGCAGACGTCGATGCCCGTCAGGTTGTGGGGGTTGTGGAGGGGAGCCAGGTTCCGGCAGGTCTCCAGGGTCTCCCGGACCGCGGGATCGATTGCCACGGAGGAGCGGAAATATTCCCCCCCGTGAACGAAGCGGTGCCCCACGGCGGCGATGTCGCGAATGCCCGCCAGAACGCCGCCTTCCGGTCCGACCAGGTGCTTCAGCAGCACGTCGACCGCTTCGCGGTGACCCGACAGGCTCTTTTTCCTCGCGAAGGGATCCCTTCCCGCGACCTCGTGGCGGACGACCGAATCGGCCCGTCCCAGGCGCTCGGCCTGGCCGCGGGCGAGGACCCGCTCCCCGGGCATGTCGAAAAGCTTGTACTTGATGGAGGAGCTGCCGCAGTTGAGGGTCAGGACGTTCATGGCTCACCCGCCCCTTTCGCGGCGGCCCGCAGGGCCCGCGGCTCCATCTGCGCCTTGACCGCCGTGAACAGCCTGTACAGCAGGGTCAGAACGAGAAGCCCGCCGGCCCAGACGCCCAGGGTGATGGCGATCTCCGGGACCGTGGGGACATAGGTGCCGATCTCCCCGGTGGGGGACGGAACAAACCCCGTGACGATCAGGCCCAGCCCCTTCTCGATCCACAGGGAGACGAACACCGCCGCGCAGGCCGCGGCCAGCCATGCCTCGTTCCGCCGCAGGGAGGGGACCAGAAGGACGGCCAGGGCGGCCACGGCCAGGACGGCGGAGGTCCACATCCACGGCACCAGGGGGCCGTGTCCCTCCAGGCCGTGGAACATGTACTCGAAGTGATCCGCCAGCGACGGGATGCCGCTGTAGAAGGCCGTGAACACCTCCATCAGGACAAAGAAAATGCTTGCCGCCAGGGCGTAGGCGATGATCTTGCCCAGGGTCTGCAGGGGCTCCCGGCCTGCATCAAAGGCCGTATACCGCCGCAGAACGAGGCAGACGAGAACCAGCAGCGCCGGCCCGGAGGCAAAGGCGGAGGCGAGGAAGCGCGGAGCCATGATCGCCGTCAGCCAGAAGCCCCTCCCCGGCAGGCCGGCGTAGATGAAGGCCGTGACGGTGTGAATGCTGACGGCCCATGGAATGGACAGGTAAATCAGCGGCTTGACCCAACCGGGGGGCGGCACGCCCTTCCGCTCGCTCTCCAGTACCGACCAGCCGATGACGAGGTTGAGCAGCAGGTATCCCGTCAGGACGACCATGTCCCAGAAGAGGATCGACGTGGGCGACGCGTGCAGGATGACGTTGAAGGCGCGGTCCGGCCGGCCCAGGTCCACGATGATGAAGGTAACCGACATCAGGACGGCGGCCACGGCCAGGAATTCGCCCAGGAGGGTGATCCTGCCGAACAGCTTGTAGTCGTGAAGATAGTACGGGAGGATGAGCATGACGGCCGAGGCGGCGATGCCGACCAGGAACGTGAACTGGGCGATGTACAGGCCCCAGCTGATGTCCTGGTTCATTCCCGTGATGCCCAGGCCTTCCTGGAGCTGGCGCAGGTAGGCGAATCCTCCGGCCGCGAAGATGATTACGAGGATGCCCGTCCAGAGCCATCCAATGCGCCTGCCTGCCGCCATCCTGTCCATCATCTTTCCGCTCCTGTCACGACACGATGTAGAAGACATGCGGTTCCGTCCCCAGTTCGGGCCGGCGGCGGACCGTCCGGCGGTCTCTCACGAGCCGGCGGACCTCCGAGGAGGGATCCGCGATGTCCCCGAACAGCAGTCCGCCCCGCTTCCCACAGGCCTCGACGCAGGCCGGCGGCATGCCCTTCGCGAGTCGCTCCTCGCAGAAGTTGCACTTCTCCACGACGCCCCGGGTCCGGGTGGGATAATCGGGATTCACGGACCGGAGAAACGGCCGGGGATCCCGGAAGTTCATGCTCCGCGATCCGTAGGGGCACGCTGCGATACAGAACCGGCAGCCGATGCAGCGGTGATAGTCCATCGCGACGATCCCGTCGCTCCGCCGGAACGTGGCCTTCGTCGGGCAGACCCGGACGCAGGGTGGATTCTCGCAGTGGTTGCAGAGGGCAAGGACGGGGACGTCCCGCCGGCCGTCATCCAGGTAGGGATGCCCCTGCTCCGGGAAGGCGTTCCGGAACGGCACCTGGCGGATCCAGCGGATCTGCTTCCCGGATCCGGCGATGTCCGGAACATTGTGAATCGTGTGGCAGGCGTCGATGCAGTCCCGGCATCCCGGCGGGCACTTCCCGGGGTCGACGACCATCGCCAGGCGACCGGCTCCGGCTGCGGGAACGATCCCCTTTCCGGACGAGGCGGAGCACGGGAGGACCGGGAGCATGGATCCCAGGACGAGGGTCCCTGCGATTTTCAGGAGCCGTCGGCGTTCCCTGTCGATCATTTCCCCGTCCCCTTCCCCGTCACGGGAGCGGCCGCCGTCTCGCCCGCCGCTTCCGGCACGTTGTGGCAGTCCCAGCACTTCGGCTTGACGGCCGCATAGTCGTGGCAGCGGTCGCAGAACCGCTCCTTGTTGGAGTGGCACTTCATGCACGTCCCCGTCAGGCTCATCTCGAACCGGCGTCCGTCGGGGGTTTCGAAGGTGCGCCGGCCGTTGCGGACCACCTCCGTTCGCCACTCGTCCAGGATCTGCATGTGCCGCGTCTTCATCTCGTCAGTCGGCGCGATGCACTCCCTTGCAGGCAGCGCCCGGATCGCCGGTGTTTCGAGATCGAGATCCGGGCCGGGCATCGCCTTTCCGGCGGCCTGCCAGAAGGGATACGAAGCCAGGGCCAGGAACACGGCCAGGCCGATGCCGATCGCGATGAGACCTCCCCGGCGTCCCTTCATGATTCTCCGTTCTCCCGGATGGGTGTTCCCCTGAGGTCCGTCAGCCGCTCGTTCTCTCCCGTCATCACCAGGGCGTTGCCCACCAGTTCGTGGACACCCATGACCGAGACGTCGGGAACCCAGTATTCCATGAGGGTTGTGAGGGTCGCCCGGTCGATGGCACAGATGCAGGCCAGGCGGTTCACGTCGTGTTTTTCCCTCACCTCTTTGACGGCCATGGCCCGCGGCATGCCGCCCCGCATCCTGATCTCGATGTTCTCGTCGTTGCCCAGGCCGGCGCCGGCCCCGCAGCAGAAGGTCTTCTCCCGGATCGTGTCCTCGCGCATCTCGTGGAAATGCCGGCAGGCGCTGTTGATGACGTATCGCGGCTCCTCGAAGAACCCCATGGCCCGGGCGGGGTTGCAGGAATCGTGGAACGTCACCCGCAGGTGGTCGTTCCGGGAGGCGTCCAGCGTCAGTTTGCCATTCCGGATCAGGTCCGCCGTGAACTCCACGATGTGGACCATCTTCGTGGACCGGGCGTTTTCAAAGCGCGTGCCGGTGACCGGCGACACGGGCATCTCCAGGAAATCGGCCGGGCCGTTCATGGTGTCCATGTACTGGTGGATGACACGCCACATGTGGCCGCACTCGCCCCCGATGATCCACTTGACCCCGAGCCGCCGGGCCTCGGCGTAGATCTTCGCGTTGAGGCGCTTGATCATCTCGTGGGACGTGAAGAGGCCGAAGTTGCCACCCTCGGAGGCGTAGGTGCTCATGGTGTAGTCGAGGCCGAGCTCGTGGAAGAGCATCAGGTAGCCCATGAAGGTGTACGTGCCGGGGTCGGCGAAGTAGTCCGCCGAAGGCGTGACGAAGAGGATCTCCGCCCCCTTCCGGTTCAGCGGGACCTCCACGCGGACACCCGTCCGGTCCTCGATGTCGTCCGCCAGGAACTCCATCATGTCCTTGATGCCGCCGGGCTGGATGCCCAGGTGGTTCCCCGTCCGGAAGCAGTTGGCCGCCGGCTCGACGACCCAGTTGATGTTGCATCCCACCAGGTTCAGGAGCTCCCGCCCGATCATGGTGATCTCCGCCTGGTCGATGCCGTAGGGGCAGAAGACGGCGCAGCGGCGGCACTCCGTGCACTGGTAGAAGTAGTAGAACCACTCCTTGAGGACGTCGACGGTCAGGTCCCGCGCTCCCGCCAGCCGTCCGAAGACCCGGCCCGCGGCGGTGAAGTAGCGGCGGTACACGGAGCGGATCAGCTCCGCCCGGAGGACCGGCATGTTCTTCGGGTCTCCCGTGCCGATGTAGAAATGGCATTTGTCGGCGCAGGCGCCGCAGCGGACGCAGATGTCCATAAAAAGACGGAAGGAGCGGTACTTCTCCAGGCGCTCTTTCATGCCTTCCAGGATGACGGCCTGCCAGTTCTCCGGCAGCTTCCAGTCGGCGTCGGCGGGCTGCCAGGCCCTCGGGTTCGGCAGGTCCAGGGCCGCCAGGTTCTTCGCCGCGCCGGCATAGCTCCACGTCCCCGGCCGGAAATCGACGGGCGTGTCCATCCAGGCCGTCTGGGGCGGTCCATAATCGATGCGGGTCAGGTCCGCGGATTTCGGCAGCTTGGCGATCGACACGGCTACTCCTTCTCCACGGGCAGTCCCACGGCCTTCATCTGGCCTCGGAACTCCTCTTCATATTCCTCGTAGGAATGGACCTTCACGGGCCCGTTCCAGGGGTTGACGTGGCGGTTCTTCCGGCTGTCGCCGGACAGATTCCGGGTCGGGCTCAGGAATACGCCGCCCATGTGCATCAGCTTCCCCAGGGGGAACCAGACCAGAAGCGCAGAGACACAAAAGAGGTGAACGAAAAACACCGCCGTCAGCCCCTCCGGAAGCGTTGGAACAAAACCGATCCACCCCGCGGCCAGCTCCTTGACCGCAACCAGGTCGATCTTGTCGAAATGGCGCATCAGCATGCCCGACCCGGCGATGCAGAAGACCAAAAGGAGCGGGATGTAGTCCTGGGCCAGGGAGATGTAGCGGACCCTGGGAACGGCGATGCGGCGCAGGAAAAGATACGCCGCGGCCGCGAGAAGACCGAGGTCCGACAGGTACAGGGTCGGGACGCCGATCTCGAACATGCCGTCCAGGGCGGTCATGGCGTTCACCAGTGATGTGACGGGCTCCGAGAAGAAGCGCAGGTGCCGGATCAGGATGACCAGGAGGGACGCATGGAAGATCCAAGCGAAGATCCAGAGCGCCTTCGTTCGTCCGTAGACGGGGCGTCCGCCGTACAGCTCCGTCCGGGTGTTCCGGAAAAGGGAGCGGAACAGCGCGGTCTCCAGGAACATCCGCAGGACCACGCCCGGCCCGCCGGCGGGATTCTCCGCCGGGTCGGCCTTGATCCAGGGGAGGGACTTCTGCTGGCCCGAGGTCACGGTGATGCGGAACGGGACGGGCGACCTTGCCCACAGAAGGACGCGCCAGACGAAACCGAGGATGAAAACGGCCCATGCCGCATAGGGGACGGCGATTCCCAGGAGTCCCTGCCATCCCGCGCTTACTGACAGAACGGGAAAAAGGAGAATGATGGCGGTGAAGACAATGGACGCGAAGATCGGCATGTCAGGCCTTCTCTTCCCTCTTGAGCGCCCGGCCCACCAGGTCGTGGAGTCCGGCGACTTCCATTTCGATTTTGTGATGCTTGACCAGTTCGCGCAGCTGCTTTTTGCAGTTGGCGCAGGGCGCGACGACAACCCGGGCTCCCGTCGCCCGAAGCTGCTCCGCCTTCTTGAGGCCCCCGACGGACATGCGCCACGGCTCGAGATCGGGAGCGACCACGAGCCCCCCGCCTCCTCCGCAGCAAAGGCTCATCCCGCGATTCGACTCCATTTCAACGATCCCGATCCCGGCGGCTCGGAGAAGCTCCCGGGGCTCTTCATAGATCCCAAGGCCGCGGCCGAGGTTGCAGGGGTCGTGGTACGTGACGGGGCCCCGGTCTTCCGTGGCGGTGAAGGCAATCCGGCCTTCCGCGAGGAAGCGGCGCGTCACCTGGAGAATGCTCTCGATCCGGATGTCCCGGTACTCCGGTTTCCCGAGGACCCTGTGGAACAGCAGGGCCGCCTTCGTGGCATGCCCGCACTCCCCGATCACGAGAGTCCTGCATTTCAGGCGCTTCACCTCCGCCAGGAGCCGGTTGAGAATCTCCTCCAGTTTTTCGTCGCTGTAGAAGAGCCCGTAGTTGATGGCGTCGAAATCCTCCGTGCCGACCGTCCAGGACGCCCCGGCGGCGTGGAAGACCCGGGCTATCCCCAGCAGGGTGTCCGCTTCCATGATGTAGTCGCTCACCGGCGCGGCAAAGAGGTATTCCGCCCCCTCGACATCCCTGGGAATCGGGATCTGGATGCCCGTTTCGTCCGCCAGTTCCTCTTCCAGGAAATCCAGGGTATCGAGGAAGGCCGCCTTCGGGATCGAGGAGGTGTTCCCCCCGGAGCCGAGCTGGGCCGCGACACTCACGGTGATGTTCTTCGGAACGAAACCGATCTCGGCGAGGAGAACCCGTCCGATCCTTGTGATGAGGGCATTGTCGACGGCCAGGGGGCAGTGAACCCCGCAGCGGCGGCACATGGTGCAGCGGTAGAAGGCCTCCACCATGGCGTCGATATCGCCGGCGGTCAGTCTTTTCGCCCCGACCAGACGCCCGAGGATGCGCCCCGAAGGCGTGAAATAGCGGCGATAGACCCGCCGCAGGAGGTCGGACCGCCAGGCCGGCAGATCGCGGACATCGCCCGTGGCCTTGAAAACGGGACACTGCTCGGCGCAGTTGTTGCACCGGGCGCAGGTGTCGAGATACATCCTGAGCGGGCGATCATAGATGTCCAGCTCCAGGATGTCCTTCAGGGCGCCGAGAAAGCGCGCTTTCCTCTCCTCGCGGGCAACGGGGGATTCGCTGCGGAAGGGGTATGTCGGGTCTGCGGACGGTTGTTTGATCGTGGACTCAGGCATGGCGATTCGGTTCAGCTCTTCTGCCACTTGATGGCATGATAGGCAAAGTACTTGGAGACATAATGGATCATCCGGCTCCAGGGCAGGTAAACCAGAAACAGCCCCCCCAGGACGATCACCGGTGCGAATTCCTGCGGCAGCAGGGCCGCATCGGGCCTCAGGAGCGCCAGGCTGAGGAAATAGGCCCTCGGTGAGGCGGCGACGGCGGAAGCGGCCAGCGCGGCCACCGCAAACGACGCCAGGAAAAGCAGGTTGAAGAACTCCTCCGGGGTGGTCACGGCCCTCAGGTATCGATCCATCGAGCGCAGAGCCGCCAGGTAGACCAGTGCCGCCAGGAGAATCACGAGCATCAGCCGGACGGCTGTCCCGGGCACCCATCCCGCCAGATACAGGATGAAAAGAAGCACGAAACCGCCCATGGCCATGTGGAGGGCATAAGCACCGATCCAGAGCCGGCGGTTGAAATGGTATAGGGTGCCGAACGTGAAGATCTCCCCGGCCATGTACTTCAACTGGCCGGCCGCATCCTTCGGGAAGGGATACAGCGTCCACTTGACATGGGCCGGCAGGGACCGCCAGCGGATGAACCGCACGGCCGTTCCCAGGACGAACAGTCCCAGGGCCAGGTAGGGAAAGACCCGGGCGATGAATTCCATTCCCGTCATGCCGATTCCTCTTTTTTCAGGGACAGACAATGACCTGTCCCTCTTCTTCCTGTTTTACTGCAAAGGGGATCGATTCTTAATCTGTCCCTTTGCAGGGAGGCCCCTATCAAAGGCCGCTCAAAAGGGGTTGAATGCAAGGCGCCCGAAATCCGGAGTCGCGAGGCGTCGCCATTCAGAATCCGCCTTTTTTGACCAAATTGCCGTCTCAGGCCCGAGACCTCGCAAAAAGCCCGCAGGCAAGGCGCGCAAGCCCCGAGGAGCGAGGCGTACTTTGTCCGTACGCCGCAGCGACGAGGGGCGCCGCGCAACGCCGCATCACGCCCTTCATACACCGATCGATCTGGAGAGCCCCTCAAAGGCCGTTCAAAAGGGGTTGAATGCAAGGCGCCCGAAATGCTGGGACGCGAGGCGTACTTTTTCGTACGTCGAGCGGCGCAGGATGAGGGCAACGCAGCAGGCAGCCCCTTTTCAACGGCCTGGGCCTGCTACACGCAGCCGGTAGGCTTGGAGAGCCCGGCCAACTTACACGCCCCCTTCGCCGGTCCCGTGGGGAACAGCTCGTAGAGCTTCTTCATGTCGATCCCGTTGTCCTTGCACACCTTGCGGACCATGGGGGCGATGCCGAACTGCTGGAAATAGTTCCTGAGGTAATGGATGAGCTTCCAGTGCTCGTCTGTCAGCGTTCCCTGGATGTCCTCCGTACTCGCGTAAGCCTGGGCGAATTCCTCGCTCCACTTGTCCAGTTCCTGAAGGAACCCGTCCTCGTCCACTTCATACGTTTTGCCCGCCAGTTCGATGGTCGGCATGGTCCGTCACCTCCAATTATTTTTTATGATTCCTGTGCAGGGATGAGATGCATCTCCTGAACGTTTTCAAATGGTTTCACGTATCTGTCCGCCCCGTTCCAGGCGCTCCGGAACGCATGCGCCCGATCGAGCAGGGCGTCCGCCCATTCCTTCGTCCCCAGGGCATGCAGGTGGGTGTAGCCCGCCAGGATGTTCTTCCGGCACAGGCCGTCGTGCAGGCCGTCGACGCCGGTTCCGCGCTTCATGTGGTACGCGAAGCGGATCCGGGTCTCGTCGAGCGACAGGATCCGGGAGTGGTGGAATTCGTGCCCTTTCAGGGTGCTTCCCACCGGAAAGAAGGGATTCTCTTCCGCAACCTGGAGGACCGTGTATCCGTGCCCCTGGGGCTTTCCGGTCATGGCGAACGTCACCGGGAGCGCCCCCGCCATGGGATAGGTCCGGCCGCCGATCGCCAGGCTCTCCCCCAGGTACATCAGTCCGCCGCACTCCGCGTAAACGGGGAGGCCCGCCTCGGCCGCCTCGTGCAGGGACGTCCGGAAGCCGCTGTTATCCGCCAGGGCCTCCGCGTGCGTCTCGGGAAATCCTCCGCCGATGTAGAGCAGGTCCACGTCCGGCAGGGTGTCGTCCCGGAGCGGGCTGATCTCGACGATCTTCGCGCCCTGCTCCGCCAGGGCCGCCAAGTTCTCGGGGTAATAGAACTGGAAGGCCGAATCCCGGAAGACGCCGACGGTCAGGCCGGATGCAGTCTTCTTCCGCCGCGGCATGCGGAAGGCCGCCACCGCGGACGCTGCAGGCGCCTGCTCAGCCACGGCCAGCAGGCCGTCCAGGTCGATATGGCGCGCCGCCACCTCCGCCGCCCTGTCCAGGGCGTGCACGATGCGCTCGTGCTCCTGGGGCGGCGTCAGGCCCAGGTGCCTCTCGGGGAAAGGGAAGTCCTTCATCCGGGGCACGGCCCCCAGGACGGGCAGCCGGCAGGTTTCCTCAATGGTCCGCCGGAGGATGTCTTCATGGCGGCTCCCGGACACCCGGTTCAGGATGACGCCCCGGATGTCCACACCCGGATCGAGGACGGTGCAGCCCAGGATCATTGCCGCCGCCGTGCGGGTCACCTTGTTGCAGTCCATGATCATGACGACGGGCGCTTCCAGGAGCTTGGCCAGCTCCGCCGTGCTGTGGCTTCCCCGGACGTCCATGCCGTCGTAGAGGCCCCGGTTCCCTTCCACGAAGGCCAGGTCCCCTGCCCCGGCATGGCCGAAAAAGGACCGCCGGATCGTCTCCCCGTCCATGAGAAAGGAATCCAGGTTGCGGCAGGGCCGGCCGGCGGCCATGGACAGCCATGCCGCGTCGATGTAGTCGGGTCCCTTCTTGAAGGGAACGGACCGGATCCCCCGCTTTGAGAGGGCGGCCATGACGCCCACGGAGAGGGTCGTCTTTCCGGCGCCTCCCCGTAGGGCGGCGATCACCAGCCGCGGAACCGATGCTTTCATGATCCTGCACTCACCCTTCCGTATAGAATTCCGCCAGGACGATGTAGGTCGTCGATCCGCTCGACCAGTACTTCAGGACGTCCTCATCGATCAGGGCCTTCACGGCGTTCTGGACGGCGTGCCGGTCCTCGCCGGGAAACCATTTCGTGACATCCCGGATATAGAACATCTTCTTGTCCGCCTTCGACTTGTCCCGGAATGCCTGTGCAACCCGCTCTTTCAGATCTTCCGCCATGGTTACCTCCATTTGAACTGCATCGACGACCGGAACGTCTCCGTGGCCAGGTCGAAATCGTCGATGTGCTTGTCTGTGAAGGGAATGCCCGTCAGGCTGAAAAACCGCTCCCAGCCGATGCGCTCGATCCACTCGCCGACCCGCTCGTGCTTGCGGGCGCCCGCCGCGTACACCTCGATGATGTTCTTCACCGCGTCGACCACCTCCGGCCAGCGCGGTGGATTGTTCGGAAGGAAGGGGATTGCCAGCTTGGAAAACATCGGGGCGCTGCGGGCGTTGGAGACTTTCCCGCCCACCCAGATGGAGATGCCGTCGTTGTCCGCGTCGGCGATCGGCATGGCCGGACAGACGGTGTAGCAGTTTCCGCAGTACATGCATTTTTCTTCGTTGATCGTGACGGTCTTGTTCTTCATGTCCCCGCGGATGGCGCCGGTGGGGCAGGAGGCGACCGTCGTCGGGATCTCGCAGACGTTGGGGACCCTCGAATTGTCGGGCCTGGGAACCGTCCGGTGGATGCCGAGGATGGCGATGTCGGAGCAGTGGACGGCTCCGCACATGTTGAGGCAGCAGGCCAGGGCGATCCGGACGTGGGCCGGCAGCGTCATGGTCACGAAGTAGTCGTGGATCTCGTCCATCAGCGCCTTGACGGGTCCCGAGGCGTCCGTGGCCGGCGTGTGGCAGTGGACCCACCCCTGGGTGTGGACGATGTTCGACACGGAGTGGCCCGTTCCGCCGACGGGATAGTTCCGCCGGGCGAGCTCCTCCAGGAGCGGCTCCACCTTCGACGGGTCGGAGACCAGAAACTCGATGTTGTGGCGGCTCGTGAAGCGCAGGTAGCCGTCGCAATAGGTCTCAGCGATGCCGCAGATCTCCCGGATCGTGTCCGTCGAAAGGAGGCGCGGCGAGCCGGCGCGGACCGTGTGGAGCGTCTCTCCCGATTCCCCGACGTGCACGAGGACGCCGGGCTTCAGGATTTCATGGTACAGCCACTTCCCGTAGTTCCTCTGAACGACGGGGGGAAGCATGGTTTTGTAGTCGGGGGGGCCGATATCGGTGGCAGCCATCTCACTTCACCTCCTGCTGAATGTCTTCGGGCCAGAAGAAGACGTAGGGATTCGTTCTCGGGGCCTTGACCATCTGCGGCGCCGCGGGGATGTCGATCGCCCGGAGGAACGTCCGCATGCCGAGCCTCTTGATCAGCTCGCCCAGGCGCTCGCGGGAGCGGCCGTTGTCGCACCACCAGTCCTGGATGCGGAGGATCAGGTCCTTCAACTCTTCATAAGGCGGCTCCAGCTTGATGAACGGAACGAGGACCCAGGAGAGGAGCGCCCCTTCGACGATGGGGGCCTTGCCGCCGACGAGGATGGTGGCGCCCTGCTCTTCCCCGGGGCGCAGGGCCCTGGGCATCAGGTTGATGCAGTGCATGCACCGCGTGCAGTCCTCGTCGTGAATCAGGAGCTTCCGGCCGCCCCACTCCATGCACCGCGTGGGGCAAAGGTCGCACACCTCCCGCTGGATGTTGAGACCCGCCTCTGCATAGGCCTCCACCTCGGCCGGATCGATCCGGATGTCGCCCTTCCAGGTCCCGATAATGGAAAAATCGGCCCGGGCGATGGACGCTACGCAGTCGTTCGGGCAGGCGGAGATCTTGATCTTGAACTTGTAGGGGAACATGGGCCGGTGAATCTCGTCCTGGAAGTTCATCGTCAGGTGGTGGCAGAGATCCAGACTGTCGACGCAGGCCCATTCGCAGCGCCCCGGCCCGACACAGCAGCTCGGTGTCCGGAGCGCGGACCCGGAGCCGCCCAGGTCGAACCCGGCCTCCGACAGGTCGTCGAAGCAGCCCTGCAGATGCTCCGTCGTTGTCCCCAGAAGGATGGCGTCCCCGGTGGAGCCGTGCATGTTCGTGAGACCGCTGCCGTGGCCGTCCCAGATGTCGCAGAGGCGGCGCAGCGTGTCGGTCTTGTAGAACCAGCCGGACGGGTGGTTCACCCGGATGGTGTGAAAGGCCTGAACGTTGGGAAACAGGTCGGGGCGGTCCGAGTACCGACCGATGACGCCGGAGCCGTAGCCCTTGACGCCGACGATACCCCCGTGTTTCCAGTGACCGATCCGGTCCTTGTAGGAAAGTTCCAGCTGGTTCAGGAGATCCTTCGCCATGGGGCTCTTTTCAGCCGCCTTCTTGATCTCCCTGACGAAGCTGGGCCACTTTCCCTTCTCCAGTTCATCCAGAAGAGGTGTTTCAGTGTTTGGCATTGTGCTTTCTCCCTGTGTTCAAAGATAGGGGGGCGCTCATTTCATCGGCCGGGCACTGCGGCTGTCGCAGCCCGTTGATGAAATGCTCCACCGCCTCCATGTAAACGGTTTCGTGATCCACGTCGGCCAGGATCGTTCTCTGCAGTTTCCGGAAGTGGAGCATCCCGTGAAGGGTGCCCCACAGGATGATCGCCTGCGTCCTCGGATCCACCTCCCGGAAAAGCCCCGTCCCGATGCCTTCTGCGACGGCCTCCGCCAGAACGGCAACGCTCCGGTTCCCCTGGCCGTCGATCCTGGTTTTCAGATCCTGGGAAAAGATCGTCTCCGGTGAGGACAGGAAGTAGTCGATGATCTCGAAATAGTTGTTGTGCTCCAGGCTGAACCGGAGATAGACGCGGGCAATGGCCCTGATCTTTTCCTCCGGGGAGGATGAGGCAAGGCCGGCCTCCCGGATCATGCCGCCCAGGATTTCCAGTCCCTCGAGCTGAAGCGCCGCATAGAGGTCTTCCTTGCTGTCGTAATAGAAATAGATGGTGCCTACGCTCAGCTCCGCCCGCTTGGCGATCTGGTTGATCGTCGTTGCATGGAGGCCCTTCTCGAAGAGCAGCGCCCTGGCCGTATCCAGGATGTCGTTCTTCCGCTGCTCCCGCTCCCTCTCCCTTCGTTCCCTTGCTCCCATCCCGTTGTCACTCCCCCCGCCCTGTCATGATGTGGCTTGCGCGTCCGGCCTTCCCGTGATAATCGCGGCGGGCATACAGAAATCTTCGGGAGGCCGGTTCACCTTTTCGTCACGCCCATGCCATTTAAGCTTCTTTACGGATACATCCACTGCCGCGGCCGCACAACATACAGCGCCGGTTCCGTCGATACGGTCGAGGAGGCCGAGGCCTGGGTACGGCGGCATGAGTCCGGGGCGGCACCCGCCCTGAAAATTCCGCCCGGCGACCCGGTCCGCTCCTGCCTGGCGGCACACTGTCCGTTCAAGCGCCAGAAACCCTGGTTTTCCTATCTCGCTCATTCCGAATGACCCTGCACGCCGTGCCATCGGGGGATGAACTTCGAATCGGTCCCCCGGTCATTCATCCTCCACAGCCCGTCAGAATTCCTCCCCGATCGCAAGCAGCACCTTGCGGGCAAGCCCGGTGTCGATCCGGTCCCGATAGATCTCCGGCAGGCGATCGAGGGGCACATAATCGGAGATCAGAGGCCGCGCATCCAGGAGCCCCTTCGCCATCCACGCCAGGCACTGCCTGTTCTCCTCGTGGGTGTTGGAAATCGACGCCGTCAGGCGGATCTCCCTCAGGTTGATCTTGTAGGGGCCGGGAATCTCCGCGGGCCGGAACATCATGCTCACGATGCAGATCTCGCCGCAGTCGGCCGCCAGGTCGATGGCGCGGCTGACATTGGACGGGACCCCCGAGCACTCGAACACGTTTCGGAAACCGCCGGAAACCAGGCCCATGACGTTCCAGTCCAGGTCCTTTTCCGCGGGATCGAAGGCATGATCGGCACCCCAGGCCAGGGCGATCTTCCTTTTCTCCTCGATGGGCTCGAAGAGAACGATCGGTCCGTATCCGAGAATCTTGAGGAGCCGGACCGCACACAGGCCGATGGGTCCTCCCCCCGTCACCAGGGCGGACCCCGTTTCTTCCGACGTGCAGCGGATGCCGTGCAGGGCCGCGGCAAACGCCTCCGCCAGGGCGGCGTTGTGGGAATCGACGCCGTCGGGAACGGGGATCAGCATCTGGGGGTAGACCTTGACGTATTCTGCAAAGCCGCCCGGGAGATCGCCGATCCCCGTGGTCCGGCGGTGGACCCGGCAGAGCTGCTCTTTCCCCCTTCGACAGTTGGCGCAGGTGCCGCAGTAGGTCGGACGGATGCACACCCGCGTGCCGAGGGGCAACCCCTCCGCTGCAGCGCCCTTCTCCACGACGACACCGCTGATCTCGTGACCCAGGATGTACCCGTCCGGGAGGAGTCCCCCGGCCACCAGGGAGTGATCGGACCCGCAGAAGCCCGTGTTGGCCACCCGGACCAGGACCTCGTCGTCGCCGACCCGGTAGTCCGGCACTTCCTCGAATACCAGTCCCCTCCCGGGGTGAAATACGACCGCTTTCATCATGTGCTCCTGTTCCTGCGCTGCAGAATGCGGCTCACGCCCCGCCGCTCAGCCCTCCATCTCCAGATCGACCTTTTCGACCTTTGCGAGATCCTTCTCATAGAAAAAGGACCCCAGGAAAAAGAGGACGGCGGAAATGACGAGGAATATCGGCAATACGGAGATGGCCGTCTTGATCCCGTACGAATCGGAGAGTGCCCCCAGCACCATGGGCGCCGTGAAGGCCCCGAGGGCGTTCTGGAAGATGACGCACACGGCGTAGGAAATGGCCCGGAGACCCGGATGGATGACGTCCTGGGTCACCGTGATCGCCGCCGGGGCAAAGGCCACGATGAGGACCCCCATCACCAGCAGGGCGGCGTACTGTGCCTTGCCGTCCAGAAGCGTGAAGGCTGTGAAGAGGACCACCGCCGTGAGAATCGTCGAGATGGCCGGGAAGAGCAGCCGGGCGCTGGCCTTTTTCTTGAACCAGACATCGGCGATCCAGCCGCCGACGGGTCCGCCGATGATGGCCAGCATCATGATCAGGCCCGTCTTCATCCCGGCCTGGCTCATGGGAATGCCGTCGATCCGGTGGAAATACGTGGGCAGCCAGGTGAGGATGGAGGTCGTCGTGAAGATGACGCCGGCGAACCCGATGTTGGTCAGCATCAGGGAGGGCGTGCGGATAAACTCCCGGAAGATGTCCATCTTGCTCATGGCCACCTTGACGGTTGCGGCGCCTCCCTCCTTGACCGTTCTCACCAGTTCCACCGTTTTGTAGTCCTTGATGAAGAAGAAGAGGATGGCGACGATGGCACCGGGAATCGCCACGATGCCGAAGGCGTGGCGCCAGCCCCAGGTCTCGGCGATGATGCCGCCCAGGCCGATGCCGATGGCACTGCCGAGAGGGATGGAGGCGTTCCACAGCCCCATCATCCGGGAGCGCTTCTCCGCCGGGAAGAGCCCCGAGAGCATCGCCGTGCCGCCGGGGGCGAAACCGGCCTCGCCGATGCCGATTCCCGTCCTGGCGATCAGGAGCTGCGGGAAGCTCTTCGTGAAGGCGCAGGCCGCCGTGGCGAAGCTCCAGAGGAGAGCCATGATGCCGATGGTCTTCTTGCGGCTCCAGCGGTCCACCAGGATGGAGGCGGGAATGGTCAGCGTGACGATCGCCCCAAAGACGATGGAGACGAGCATTCCGCACTCCGTGTCCGTCAGGCCCCAGTCCTTCTGGATGAAGGGGAACAGCGACGTCACGATGACCCGGTCGACATAGTTGAACAGGTAAAGCAGAAACAGCAGGGTGAACAGGTAATACGAGTAGCCCTTGGACAGCCTGTATCCCTTTGGTCCCGTCATGTCCGCCATGGCAGCTTTCCTCCAGTTCTTTCCGGGAAGCCCGGAATCATCTCCCGCTCCGCTCTTCCGTTTCTGTTACGTTAACTGGTTTTGTATCCGCCGAGGTTGGCCAGGGCCACGCTCCCGGGGCTGATCACCGAGGGATCAACCTTGACGTTCACGCAGGCCGTCTTTCCGGAGGCGAAGGCCGCCTCCAGGGCCGGACGGATGTCCTCCGGCCGCTCGACGCAGATCCCGAAGCCGCCCAGATTCTCGACCATCTTGTGGTAGTCCACCCAGCCGAGCTCCGTGCCGTTAGGAATATGGTGGCCCATGCGGAGCTGCTGGCTGTGCATGATCATGCCCCAGGACTGATCGTTGCCGATGACGACGACGATGGGCAGCTTCTTACGGATGGCCGTGTGGAACTCCATGAAGTTGAACCCGGCGGAGCCGTCGCCCATGATAACCAGGACACGCTTGTCCGGATTTTTCAGCTTGGCCGCGTTGCCGAAAGGAATGCCCACGGCGAGGCAGCCGTAGAGGCCGTAGTCGAGGTAGGTCCCGCCCCTGCGGACGGTCCGGGTCATGCCCATCCAGGTGGACGTGTCGCCGCCGTCGGCGACGACGATGTCGTCCTCCCGGTTCATGAAGTCGTTGACCTCCCGGGCCAGGCGCATGGGGTGGATGGGCAGCGTGTCCGCGTCCCACATGGACCGGGCCTGGGCCTTTCCGTCCGCGTCGGCCTTGCGGACCGTCTCCACCCAGCCCGCGTTCTGATCGCGCAGCGCCGCTCCGATCCCCCGGCCGTCGACGACGGAATTCAGCTCCGCCAGGAAGGCCTTGAGGTCGCTCACAATGCCGAGATCGACGGACCGGTTGCGGCCAATCTCGTCCGGCAGGATGTCCACCTGGATGAACTTGGCCGAAGGCTGGAAGATCTCCCCGAAGATGTAGAACAGGCTCAGCCGGCCGCCGAGGAAGAGCACGCAGTCGGCGCTCATCAGGGACAGCATCGCCGCCCCCGGGCGGATGGCCAGGGAGGATTCGAAGCACAGCGGATGGGTGTCGGGGACGACGCCACGACCGGCTCCCAGCGTGAAGACCGGAATGCCCGTCTTCTCGACAAATTCGGTCAGCTCCTTCCCGGCATCGGCATACCAGACGCCGCTTCCGGCGATGATGACGGGGCTCTTGGCAGCCTGAAGGAGATCGACCGCCTTCGCCGTGCTTTCCCGGTCGACGGGGGCGGAGGACAGGGAGGTCTTGACCTTCTTGACCTTTGTCATGTTCACCTCGGCGTTCAGAATGTCGCAGGGAAGCTCGAGGTAAACGGGGCCGGGCCGCCCACTCATGGCCGCCCGGAACGCCATGTCGATGAATTCAGGAATCCGTTCGGGCACCTGGCAGACGAGCGCCTTTTTCACCATCGGCGCGATCACGGGAAGCTGGCTCATGTCCTGCAGGTCCAGTTTCTCGACGCTCTCCATGCCGACGCACCCGGATATCAGGATGACCGGGGCATTGGAAAGCCTGGCGCTGGCAATACCCGACAGGGCGTTCGTGAATCCCGGGCCGGCCGTGACCATGGCCACCGCGGGCTTTCTCGTCATGCGCGCCCACGCCTCGGCCATGAAGACCGCCGCCTGCTCGTGCCGTGTGTCGAAAATCGTGATTCTCGAGTTTTCCAGGTACTGATAGATGGGAGTGATGTGTCCGCCGCTGAGGGAAAAGATGTATTCTACGTCTCTGTCGATCAACGCCTCCGCCGCCAGTTGGCCGCCGATGATCTTGCTCATGGTGTTTCCTCCGTGGATGTATTGAACGGGCAGCCCCGGGATCCGGCCTCCCCCGGGAAGGGAGCGGCCATCCGGAACGCCCGGCTGTTTCATTTCAACCCTATGTCTTCTTTCACAATTCCATGCACTGGCCGCCATCGAGGTTGATGGCCTGCCCGGTAATGTACCGCGAGGCGTCCGAGGCCAGGTAGGCCACGAGGTCTCCGGCGTCGCCCGGCAGCCCGATGAAGCCGAGAGGAATCGTCTTGCACATCTCCTTCTCCCGCTCCTCGATCGTCGTGTTGAAGAACTTCGCCTCCAGGCCGAAGCGCCATTTCTCAAGGTCCGTGGCGATCTGTCCCGGACAGATGGCGTTGACCCGGATCCCGAGGCCGCCCAGTTCCTTGGCCATGGTCTTGGTCAGCATGATGACGCCGGCCTTGGCCACGGCGTAGGCGCTGTTGAAGAGGGGGGGAACCTTGCCCGCCCGGGACGCCGTGTTGATGATGGAGCCCGGTTTGCCGGTCATCATGGGAATGACGGCCCTGGACACGCGGAACACGGAGAAGAGGTTGACGTCCACCGTCCGGATCCAGGCTTCTTCCTCATAGCTGAGGACGGTGTTTGGAACCCCGAAGGAGGCTCCGGCGTTGTTGCAGAGGATGTCGATGTGCTCGAAGTTCGCGCCCACTTTCCCGGCAAAGGCGGCGACGGACTCGCTGTTCATGACATCCACGGCGACGGCCAGTGTTTTCACGCCGTGCCTGTCGGCCAATTCCGCGGCGATGGCCTCCATCTCGTCGCTGGTAGCCGTCTTCAGAGGCTCATCCGGGTGAACGGCCTTCCCGAGATCGGCGATGATGATATTCGCGCCGCACGCTGCGAGCTTCGCGGCAATGGCATACCCGATGCCCGTCTTTTTCCCCGAACCGGTCACGATTGCTGTTTTCTCTTTTAAATCCGTATACATGATGAACCTCCATGGTTTGAGGTAAGCCTTACTCTATGCACTGTTCGAATTTTGAATACCGTTCAATTTATGGCCTGTCAAGAGATTTTTTTCCAGCATGCAGTTTTTTTTTCAGACTTGAAGCCGATTCGAAACGATCATGCCGCTCTCCAGGGTTCCGGCTGCCTGTCCTATCCTGTCCTATCCCGTCTTTTCCCGTCTTTTCCCGTCTTTTCCCGCCTTTTCGCCGTCATTGCACCGCCATTGCACCGTGCCATACCGCCCGTCTTTTCCGTTCGTCATGGCGGAGGCGGCTTCATGCCGGATGCGCGGAGAAGTCCTTCCGTCGATTCGCAGGCCGGCCAGGTTGCATCTTCTTCCGGCCGATGCCTGTCATGGAATCGGCATTCATTAGGATCTCTTCCACTTTTTCCCTTGACATCCATAGGCCACAAAGTTATGGGATAGTCGTCTCTTTCCTGATTCAAAAAAAGTTTCTAACTCCATACAAATCAAAGAAATTCAACGACGAAAGGGGGGATCCGATCGCCGGGAACGAAGTGCTGTCATTTGTTCACAGACAGGCGTGGCCATTTTCAATTCTATTAAACAACGTAGATCGGGGGGTTCGAGTAGATCTACACTGAAAAAGGAGGAGTATTAAAACATGGCCCAGCAGAAGATCGAGAACAAAGAGAAAGTATGGATGCCAACCCCGGTACAGCAGAAACTGAGAAACAAAACCATCACCGCAAAACAGTGGGCCGACATGGTCAAATCCGGCGACTGGATCAACCGCGGTGGCCCCGGGTCAGATACGTTCGTGACGATGGAGGCCCTGGCGGAGCGTCTCGGTGACGGCCCCGGGCAGGTGAACAACATCGAGATCTGGAACCAGGCCATCATGTGCGGCAACGGCTTCTGCGCTGCCGCCGACATGGAGGGGAAGCACCACATCCTTCACGAGGCCTTCATTCTTCCCACCGTCCGCGGTCTCATGACCAAGGGTTACAAGGCCGTCGACTGGAAGCACTGGGGCTGGGCCCTCGGCATGGACGCCGAATACGCCCGCTTCTACCGGAAGGACAGAGAGAAGCGCGCCATGGATTGGGGCGTCCAGGCCTGCGCGGTGCCCCAGGGCGGATACGTGAACGCCAGCTACGGCGTCAACAACTGGATGATCACCGCCAAGTCCTGCAAAAAATTCGTCTGTGAGATCCGCTCCGACTACGCCTGGTGCGAGGGATCGAGAGGCATGGTGCTGCCCATCGATGACGTCGACTACTTCGTCGAGGTGGACGTGGACGACGCGAAGTACCAGTGGCCCTATATCGCGGAAAAGAATATCTCACCGGATGATATCCAAAGGGCCATCGCGGCGAATTGCGTCTCCATCATGCGCGACGGCGACTGCATCCAGGTGGGCATCGGCGCTCTCCCCACGGCTGTCGTCATCGGCATGCGTGACCACGGACTGAAGCACCTCGGTGTCCACAGCGAGATGATCGGCGAGTACGCCTTCACACTCCTCGAGGCGGGCTCCGTGGACAATTCCCGGAAGAACATCGACAAGGGGAAATGCGGCTGGGCCTACATCATGCCCGTCGACACGCCCCGTTACTACGAGTGGGTGCACCGCAACCCGCAGTTCGCCGGGTACGACATCGGCTACACGAACAACATCGTGACGCTCTCCCAGCTCGACAACATGGTGACCGTCAACAACTTCGCCCAGATGGACCTCAGAGGAGTGAACGCAGCAGGCAACGTCGGCGGCCGTCCCATCTCCTCCACGGGTGGCCAGTTGCAGTTCACCCTTGGCGCGATGATGGCCAAGGGCGGCCGGGCCATCCTGGCGGCGACGGCCCGCGACGCCAAGGGCCGCTCCCGCTTTGTCTCCGCACTGGATTCGGGGAGCGCCGTGACCGTTCCCGACCAGCTCGTCACCTGGATCTGCACGGAGTACGGCATCGTCAACATCATGGGCTGCACCGACGCTGAAAAGGCGAGGAAGATCATCTCCATCGCCCACCCGGAAGACCGTGCGGAACTGGAGAAGGCAGCCGTGGAGAAACTCGGCATCAAGCTGAACCACTGGATGTTCAAGAATGCTCCCGACCGGCGGTTCCCGTCGCCCGAGGAGTTGAAGGACCACAAGTACGGATACATGGATCTGGAAGTCAAGCCGAGGGAGATTGCAAAGCTCAGCGACTGATTGTACAAGGAGAGAGAGGAATAGAAATAGGGCAGGGTGTCCGCACCCTGCCTTATTTTATTTTCGGTAAGCGCCATGCACACAAAGAGGCCGGGCAATCAGCCTGGCTTCCCGAGTCTTCGGCGAGTATGACAGAAAGGAGAAGCCGGCATCGGATCCATCCGTGCCGGGCAAATCACCGGCAGCCCGTTCCGCAGGCCATTCCCCCGACCATATTCAACAGGTTCCCGTCCGGCAAGCCGGGAACCGTCCTCAGGAGATCGCCGGCGCCGTGCCGACGGTGTAACGACCGGCCCGGATCTCTTCCACCAGTTCCCGTTCGTTGCGGATCTCCCGCTCAAAAACGGTCGCCCGTTTCCCGATCTCGTCGACCCGGTGGGCGTCGCTGCCCCCGGTGCCGGCCATCCCCAGGATCTTCGAAACATCCAGGGCCATCGAGTTTTCTTCCTCGGTGAGCTTTCCGTTGCAGACCTCGATCGCATCCACAAGCTGAAACAGCCGCCGCTTCGCGGCCTGATCCGGCGTCATCCGGAGCTGGCCGAAGCCGAACACCTTGAAGCCCCGGAACGGGTGGGCGGCAATCATGAAGCCGCCCGCCGCCAGGACCTCACGCCGCAGGTCCGCAATGGGAACGATGTCGGGGACAGGGACGGAGTACTGGAAGACCAGGATGTCTCCCTGGTCGGTGGTGATTTCGTTTCCCGAGAAGATCGCGATCCCCGATTGCCGTGCCAGCTCGTCCAGTTCGCCGCGTCCCCAGAGGGCATGGTGCTCCGTCAGGCAGACGCCGTCGAGGCCCCGGCGCTTCGCCTCGGCAACCATTTCCAGAGGATCGATATGGCTGCAGGGGGACAGTGGTTTTGTATGGACATGCAGATCGATGATCATGGAATATCGCTTTCTACAGGGACGGCGTTATGCCGCCCGGATCGTTTCATCATGGTCGAGGGACAGGGAGGACGAATGGACCCATCCGTCCCCCCGGGATCTCACATGACCAGCGGAGTCCCCGGCGCCTCCGGATGGTCGGCCAGCCACGCAGCCGCCAGGGCCCCAAGGTCGGCCCCGGGATCGCTCTTCAGTCCCGCCGCCAGGGATCTCGCCAAGCGCGCCGGATCGAGGCATCGCCCGCACTCCGTGATGATCTCCGCGAAGTGCTCGCAGCCATTGCGCCCGATGTCCCGCATGACGGCCTGCATCCACCCCTCGGCGCGCAGCGACATCCCCACGGCGGACTGAAGCCGGTCCACGGCCTGAGGGCAGACGGGCGTCGTGTAGCGCTTCATCCAGCCCTTGACGGCCAGGATCACGCCGTCGGCAATGCGGACGTCCATCTCGATCTCCATGGCGTAGATGTGATCCTCCTGGGTGCCGTGAACACGGACGGTTTCCTCGTCCAGGAACTCCATTCCGATGAGCTGGCTCCGGCTGAAGGTGATCATGAGACGCCTCCTTTCAGGTCGAGCCCACGGACGAGCGGGCTGTCCTCGGCAAAGGCCACGCAGCTCCGGTACAAGCGGGGATTGGCCTGCAGCATGGCGCGGACGGGGGCGAGGCGCTCCTCCTCGGTGGTGTACGTGTATGTTTCAAACTCCTGGATGCCCGGCAGGGTGAAGTTGAGGATGACGGCGTTGCAGCATTCGAGGACCCCTTCGGTGAGGTCGATGTTGCCGGTGTCCCCGCCCATCAGTCCCCTGACGATCTTGCGCAGGCCTCCCCCTACCCGCACCCCGACCATTTTGCGGACGACCTCCTCCGCCCGGACCCCTTCCCGGTGGGGCGAGCGGCGGATGTTCGCCTTGGCATCGACGATCTCGAGGTCCGGCAGCTGAAACGTGAGGGTCATGTCCACGTCGACCAGGTCATCCGAGAGCCGCCAATGGACGGCCAGGTTTCCCGTCGGCAGAGGCTCCACCTCCACAATCTTGTTGCGCATGAATGCTACGGTCATGAGGGATCCTTTCTTTCTTTGATCCGCTGTGCCTTTTCCCGCTGGAGCCCCTGCAGGGTCGTCCAGAGGGTCTCCACCTGCTTCCTCGTCTCTTCCGGTGTGCCGGAGTTGTCGATTACAAAATCCACATAGCCCTTCTTTTCCTCGACGGACATCTGGGAGCCCACCATGGCCGCGGCCATCTCCCGGTTGACGCCGTCACGCTCCATCAGCCGTCTCGCCTGCTCCTCCGGGGGCGTGTAGACGAGAAGGAGCTTGTCGAACATGAAATTCATGTTGGTCTCGATGAGAAGGGGCACCGCCACCTGGATGATCGCCTCGGGATTCTTCCGTGTATGCTCCGTAACCTGTTTCAGGAAGGCCTCGCCGATCCGCGGGTGAATGAAGCTCTCGAGCTTTTTTCGCTTCTCCATGTCGGTGAAGATGATCTCGGACAGTTTCTTGCGGTCCAGGGAGCCATCGTCCTGGAGGACCTGGCTGCCGAAATAGGCGGCGATGTCCTTCAGGGCGGGCTGGCCCGGCTCGACCACGATCCGGGCCAGGACGTCGAAATCGATCAGGGGCGACCCCATCTCTTCCAGCATGCGGGACACCGTCGACTTGCCCGTGGCGATGCTTCCCGTGACGCCCAGCATGAGGGCCGTGCTGCTCCGGATCCCCTCGATCATGGCCGGCCCGGTCGCGTACGCGCCGGGGAGCGCCTGCGCCAGATCCAGCTCCGCGCCGGACATGCTGATGGGATAGCGGATGCCTCGCTTGTAGAGGGTCTCCAGTCCGGAGACCGCCTTGTCCAGCATCCCCGGCGGCAGAGCCATGACCAGTTCGTCGTCCTGGGCGTGGCCGTAGCGGCGCTCCCCGAAGCAGGGAATGGTGAGGGAAGGCCTGCCGGTGAGATGGCAGCGGGCGATGGCGTCGGAGCAGGAAGACTCGCCCACGCAGAAGAACTCCATCACCCGGTAGTCTTCGAACTGAAGGGCGTTGATCAGGAGGATCATCTGGGCCGGATTGGCATAGATGAGGATCATGTCCGGATCGAAAGGGTTGTAGGCCAGGGGCGCCATGGCAACGGCCTGGTACTTCCCGGGCGGAATCCGGGGAACGGCGTTTTCGTACGTTTCCCCGTCGCGCCTTGTTTTTGTCCAGATAATGCTCCGGAACGTCCCATCCCGGAGGAATTCCGGCATGCCGGTCAGGCCGACGATGGACGTGCACATCGGGCCCACCATGTCCGTGTCGTCGGCCCCGACGGTCCAGTCGAAGCTGCGCACCAGGTTGATGAGCTGGCAGAGGGTCGATTTGTGGCCCAGGCGCCGCATGAATGGAATCGCCGCCAGGTCTTCCCGGTTTTCCAGGAGCTTGAACGCCACGGGGAACGTCTTCAGTCGCAGCAGCTGTTCCATCCGGCGTATGGTTTTTCCCCAGTCACGCGTTGTCGCCATGTCAGCCCTCCTTCGGCTCTTTCCTCAGGTCTGCTTGTTCCTGTTGTCCTCCGATGTCGATTTCCACGCGACGGGGCTTTCTATTATGAACAGCATCCGCTGTAAAGTCCTTTCCCGCCTCCAGTCCATCGACCCGGCTCCATTGCCGCCGCTCTCTCCGCCCCTCCCGGTTCGGATGCGGCCCCTTCAGCCCCAGATCATCCGGCACACCAGGGGATAGATCGTCCTCATCTTTTCCAGGACCGGCCCGTGCAGGGCGATCCGCTCCTCCTCCGTCAGCGGCTCCATGACCGGAATGTCCCTTCCCGCCGCCTCCAGGTCGAATCCCGTGTTTTCCACGACCTCTTCGAGCGTCACGCCGGGAAGGAGCCTGTCCAGCACGACCCGCTTCTTCTCGTCGTCAAATTTCATGATGCACAGGGGCGTGACGATATGCGACAGGCCGCCGCGCCGCCACGGGGTCTTCACCTCGCCGTCGAAGGCCGTGGCATTGACGAAGTCCACCTTCGGCACAAAGAGCTTTTTCGTGTGCGTCATGGTGAAGAGAATGGTTCGCCGGCTCATGGAATAGAGCATGGCCGACCCGGCCCCTCCCGGCAGCCGCAGTTTGGGCCGGTCGTAATCCCCGATGACCGACAGGTTGATGCTCCCCTGTCGGTCGATCTGAAGACCCGAGAGGAAGAACACGTCCACCTTCCCCTTCTGGGCAACCCCGAAAAACTCGTGGAGTCCCTCGGAGAGCCGGTTTTCCGGATCGCCATAGAGCATGGGCTCCAGATCCGGGGCGTGGGTATGCTTGGCAAGGAGGCACCCCGCCGCCGGAAGGGGGGACAGTGTGCCCGTAACAACCATCTCGCCGTTTTTCAGGAGCCGGGAGATGGCACCGATCATCTTTTCGAAGGATTCCGTCTGGCTGTTTCCCATGATTCATCCTCTCTGCACGGTTTCTTTTGTCGAACGGAACGACCGGTTCTACGCCCGTTCCGGCGGCCTGAAGCCGACCTTTTCCAGGTAAGCCTCATGATCGGCCGGACCCGTGATATACGTCTCCAGGTAATTCAGAAAAGAGGCCTCATCCTTCGCGGCGGCGAGGTAGGTCATGATATGGCCGGCGTCGATTCCGTAGCGGCCCGGGCATTCCGTCGGATGAGCCGCCCCCGGCGCCACCACAACCGCATCGATGTGCACGGGCGCCACGTAGACCTCCTGCAGCCCTGGCAGGACCTCGTCCGGCTCGACGAGCTCCTCGACGACGGCGATGGTCTTCCGCGCCGCCGTGGCCAGCAGCCGATCGTTCCGGGCGCCCAGGACGGTGATGCCGCCAAACCGGTCTCCCTTGAGGCCGTGGATGACCGCCACATCCGGGATGATGGGCGGAACCACGACATAGTCCTCACCCGAATAGGGATCTTTGACGATCTTGAAATCGTCCCGGATTTTCATGTAGTCCGTCCCCAGGAAACCGATGACCGGGATGAACGGCAACTGATGGGCTCCAGCCTGGAGCCCCAGGAGCAGGGCCGGTCACATGGTCTCCAGGAGCTTGAGCCGTCCGGCTTCCGCCCATTTTCGGAAATGGGGGGCCAGCCCGAACTCGTCGAGGACGATCTGGGGGAACTGGATCGTCTCCACGGCCCCGGCGCCGATCAGGAGATCTGTCACGTATCCCCCAGTCAAAACAGGCGTCAGGGTGAGCCCGCGGATGCCGTTCCGGACGATCTCCCGGATCACCGGCATGGGATTCATCGCCATCCCGGCACCGACGCCGAGGTGCATCCCGTCTTCCACCATCCGGGCCGCTTCGGCCGCGGTCATCAGTTTGTCTCTCATCATTTCGTTCCTTTTTCTGTCAGGATTTATGCAAACAGAAGCCGGTCCTCCCCTCCCGCTCGGGTGTCCGCCGGCGCTTCCCGCTCCGGGAAGCGCCGGGTCAGGAAGACAATCCGAACAGGCGGGCCGCATTGCCGTACAGCCACTTGTGCTTGACCGTCTCCTTCAGCGGCAGTTCCATGATGCCGTCGGCCAGTTGCCTGATCGTTCGTCCCATGAACAGCCAGGTCGAGCCGAACAGGATCTTGTCCTGCAGGACGGAGTTGCCGAGCTGCATCAGCGTCTCCCAGCCCGAGCCCGGCATCCCGAGGTATTTGGGATCGATGGACGAGATGTCGATATACACGTTTTCGTTGCGCCGGACCACGGCCATCATCTCCGGAACCCAGGGCCAGCCGCCGTGGCCGGCGATGATCTTGAGCTCGGGGAAATCCTGTGCCACGATGTCGAAGTAAACCGGCCTCTCCACCTCCATGTTGTTGGTGGAGTAGTTGATCCCCGTATGGAACCAGACGGGGATGTCGAGCTCGACACAGGTGGAGTACAGGGGATACATCTTTGCGTGGTGGGGCGGAATGCCGAACATGAACGGCCGCACCCCGATCCCCCGCAGGCCCAGGTCGTAGCAGCGCCTGATCTCCCGCACGGCCGCCATGCCCTTCAGGGGATCGATTCCCGCCATGCCGATGAACTTGTCCGGGTACTGCCTGACGATATCGGCATAGTAGTCGTTGGGCAACCCCTTGAGCCTGCTGGGAGTCTCTTCATCCAGGTTGAAGATGACGGCTTTCTCCACCTCCATCTCATCGAGCTGCTTTATGAAGTCCTCCAGCTTCATGGCCATGAACTTCATCTTCGGCCCCAGGACCTTCCGCAGTTCCTCCTGGCTCATCGTGATCTTCATCCGGTAGAACTCTTCCGCGGTGATACCCATCAGCGGGGCGACCCGCGGCCCGAAAACGTTCTTGAGGTAGGGGGCCATCTGGGGCGGCAGGGAGACGGGAAGGTCCACGACGACCTCTTCCGTGGGCACATAACAAAGGGCATCGATGATTTTATACGGTTGGCTCATCTTATGATTCTCCTCCATTCCGGGATCAGGCTCCTTTTGAAAGGAGATTGAAAACCTGCTTCATCACGACTTCGAGCTGCAGCTTCCGTCCCATGGTGACATCCGGTGCGAAATTGCGGAGGATGGCGATCTCCTCTTCCGTGGGCGCCGGTGTCGTTTCCAGATGATCAGCAATCTTCAGGTCCCAGGGCACTTCCGCCCGGATTTCATCCAAGGCCGCCCCGGGGTGGAGCCCCGCCAGGTACATTTCCTTCGTGACCTTGTCGAACTTGAAGACACCCCGGGTCGTGATGAGCACACTCGGCCCGGATCCCGCGGGCATCCCCGCCGCGTAGCGAGATTCGCCGCCATCCAGATACCCGGGAGACGTGAAGTAGTCCAGCTTTTCCACGAAGGTGCCGCCGCTCATGGTGAGGATGGCCCGGCCGGCGTAGCCGATGAACTCCGGGGCCCCCCCGGCACCGGTCATGCGGGTGGCGTAGTTGCCGGGCTCACCCAGGTAGCTGCTGTTCATGTTGCCGTACCGGTCGATCTGGCCGACCCCGAGAAACGTCACATCTACGTAGCCCTGGTTCAGAATTGTGGTGAAGATGTCGATCATGTCGCAGGAATACGTGAATCCGCGGGTGCAGGTGGGATCGGCAATGTGCAGCGGGACCTTGAACGGGTCGATCCCCAGGAGTCCCGCCTCGGTGAGGATCACCGCGTTGGGGGCGTGGGTCTTCCGCGCCAGGACGCCCGCGGCCATGGCGATTCCCTGGCCGATGACGACAAACTCCCTGTCCTTCAGCTCCTTGGCAGCCCTGGAAACAATCAGCTCCTGAATCGTATATTTAGTTGCCATCGATCAAAGCTCCTTTCCCGTCCAGCATGGCGACGAATTCCTGCATGGTCATGCCCATGCTCTTCGAGTATCCCTGATCGTCCCAGTCGAGGGAAAACGTTGATCCGTAATCGGCGGGAACGCTCTTGAACGGCCTGGCCCGGAAGGCATCGAGGGTGTCCCTGCCGAACTTTCGGACATACTTCTCGATGTATTCCTGCCGGTCCGCCACGCTGTGAACCCATTCGTCGAACCACATCGTTGCCGCATCCGGGTTTGCGCAGGACCCGAAGAAGAGAGCCCGAAAGGGGAAATCATAGTCGTAATGCCCCAGCACCTCGGAAGGATGCGCTCCCCAGGGACAGTGTACGACGGCGCAGACCTTGTGCGAAGGGACGATGGTCAGGTGGGGGGAAGACATGATCACGTCCCTGTCGACGATCTCCTCACATGAAAGGATCACCTTTTTTGCCGCCAGGGCCGCCCACTTGCTGTTGATCATGGCCCCCCAGAGCTGCCCGTTTCCCGCCTTGTCGGCCCGCTGCACATGCATCAGGGCAAAATCGGGATTGTACCCCTTGACGACCAGCATGTCCCGGCCGGTGAACGGGTCCTTGATCCCGGCAAAACGCTGGTCGCCCAGAAATCCTTTTTGTTGCACCACATCGGTGACCTTGATGCCCGGCAGGACGGGCAGGAAAGGATACCCCATGGCCCCGGCCTTCATCATGGACAGCAGGGTGTGATTCGTCATCTCCTCAACGACGACCTGCCCCTCCTTGATGGCTCGATCGAGCGGGGTGACGATCCTGGGACCTCCGGCCCTGAAATTGTAGGCCATGACGACGCGATCGATCACACTGCTCAGGATGAGCTGGTCGATTTCCTCGATGCCGCCCTGCTGAAATGCCATCAGGTTCTTCTTCCGCTGCCGGATCAGCTCGTGGGTCAGCGCCAGCGGCATGGAATAGAGACAGTTGGCAAAGACGAAGGATTCTCCGTTGTTGACAAACCTCCCGACGGCCTCGGGCGCGGTCATTCGCTTATCCGCATCCATGTATTTTTCCATCCGGATCTCCTTTCCGCAACGCATGCGGCGCTGGTTCTCTTACGATCTGGAAACATTCACATGCACACTATTCCCATCCTGCCTGCGGCCTCGCAGATTCATTGCATTCGGGGGCACCGTTACACGATGCCCTGCCCGGGAAAGGCTGCAATCGATCGACTGCACACCCAATGGCAAGGGATGTGCCATCGTCTCCGAAGCCGATTCAATTGCGCATCCGGTTGTATTCGAAGGGATCTATGAAAGTGGAGACAAAACGGAGTGTGGCCGTTCCGTAAATACAGCGTCCATATGTGAACAGCCCATTGACACTAAATGAACACTCTTCGGCGGCCGGACGTTCTCACGCCTTGTCCGCGTTGTAGCGCCTGATCTTCTTGTACAGGGTGGTGCGGGATAGCCCGATCTCTCGGGCGGCCCGGCTGATATTGCCGTGATGGATCTCCAGGAGCCCCATGATCTGCCTCTTCTCGATCTCACCCGACTTCTGCCGGAATCGCATGCGGGCCGCCTCGACGTCGATGGGGTCCGCCGGACCGGCCGCATCCAGTGCCGCTCCGGGGGGTGAAGCGGAGGACGGGTCGGCCATCCGGATATCCTGCGGCAGATGCTCCATCTCCAGGGAGCTGCCCGCCGTTCCGTTCACCATGCGCTCGACCACGTTCTGCAGTTCCCGGACGTTTCCGGGCCATCCGTAACGGACCAGATGCTTCTCGACGTCGGAGTTGATCCTGCTGCTCTTCCGGTTCGCCTTCTTTTCCGCCGTTTTCATGAAGTGGTGGAAGAGAAGCATGATGTCCCCGCGCCGCTCCTTCAGCGGCGGGATCTTGATGTTGATGACGTTCAGACGGTAATACAGGTCGCTCCGGAAGCTTCCGGCCCTCATCTCGCTGTAGAGGTCCCTGTTGGTCGCGCAGATGATGCGGACGTCGACGGGAATGGCGTCGTGCCCGCCGATGCGGGTCAGTTTCTTCTCCTGGATGACCCGGAGCAGAGCGACCTGCTGATCGAGGGACATGTCGCCGATTTCATCCAGAAACAGGGTTCCTCCCGAGGCCAGCTCGAACTTGCCGGGATTGCCGCTTTTCTTGGCCCCGGTGAAGGCGCCCTCGGCGTATCCGAACAGCTCGCTGGCGATCAGCTCCCTCGGGATGGCGCCGCAGTTCACGGCGATGAAGGGCCCCCGGCTCCTGGGCCCGTAGTTGTGGATGGCCTGCGCGAAGAGCTCCTTTCCCGTGCCGCTCGCGCCCTCGATCACGACGCTGCTGTCGCCCAGGGCGGTGTTCTTTGCATTCTCGATCAGGGCCAGCATGATCGGGTCCCGGGTGATGATGTCTTTGAAACAGAACGTCGCCCGGTAGCCGCTGAATCGCTGGACCAGCCGGTGCACGTCCTTCATCGGCCTGAGAACGATGACGCCGCTCTGGACCGTCCCGTCCTCGTCCAGGATCGGGGTCCCCGAAACCAGCAGGTTCAGGGAGCCTTCCGACGTCGGGAAGAGGATTTCCTCGTCGCTGAAAGACTTCTTTTCCCGGAGCATCCCGTTCAGGATGCTGTCGCTTTCCTTCAGGATCATGTGCGAAAGCCGCCGCTTGATCTCTTCGGCGGCAGGACCCGATGCACGGTCGAGGAATGCGTTCAGCAGGAGAACGTCGCCGTCCTGGTTCACGGTGGCCACGCCGTCGGAGATGTTTCGGAGGATGTTGCCGAGATTCTGGTTGAGGAGCATCAGCTCCTTGTTCTTCCGGTTCAGCTCCTCCGTCCTCTCCTTCACGCGCCGTTCCAGCTCGCTTTGCGACGCCTGCAGTTCCCCGGTCAGGCGCTTGTTCTCCGTGACGTCCACACAGGCCATCACGATGGTGTTCTTCCCGCGCCACGGGGTGATCAGCCAGAACACATTGACCCACATCACCTCGCCGTTTTTCTTGATGAGCCTGAATTCACGCGTCGGAGGAACCGCCTCGCCGTGAAGCCTGGCCAGCCCGCGCGGCTTGATCCAGGCGGCGTCATCGGGGTGCGTCACCTCCCAGAATCGCTTTCCCCGGACCTCCTCCAGCGAATAGCCCGTCATCTTTTCGCCGACCGGGTTCAGGTAGATGAAGCCGTCGATGTCGTAGGCGCATACGATCACCTGGAGATCTTCCACCATCTGCCGGAAGTCGATGCGCCCGAGCCAGTCCTGCTTCCCCCGGGCTGTCGATTGGTCTTCGCGGCTGCCGTTATTCGCGCCACCCGCCCCGCGGTTCATTTCGTTCAAGCGCCTCCAATCAATGACAGGGACCAGGTGTCAAGCCCGGTCCCCGGTTGTTCCCGGCCGCCTTCGCCGGGGCCGCGGTCCGCTGTCCTACGGTCCCTTGAGCGGGGACATGGCACCGAGATCGATGTTCAGCTTCTTGATTCGGTAATACAGGGTCCTCTTGGGCATCTTCAAGGCCTGGGCACACTTCTCGATGTTCAGGTTGTTCTCGACCAGCGCCTGCTCGATGGCATGTTTTTCCGTCGTCTCGAGAATCTCGTTCAATCCCAGGTTCAATTCCCGGAAGGCCCAGTATCCCTGGTTCAACTCCAGCGGGAGGTGGCTGATCTCGATCACCGGATCCTGCCCCATCAGGATGAGCGCCCTCTTGATGACGTTCTCCAGTTCCCGGATGTTGCCCGGCCACTCGTAGGAAGTGAGCTTCATCGCGGCTTCCGTGGAGAGGGAGACGCCTTTTCGCGAACCGTATTTGTTGATGAAGAAATAGGCCAGGGGGATGATGTCCCCGGCGCGATCCTTGAGCCTCGGCATGACCAGGGTGAACACGTTCAGGCGGTAGTACAGGTCCTGGCGGAAGGTTTTCTGCTTCAGCATTTCCTGGAGGTTCTGGTTGCTGGCGGCGATGATCCGCATATCCACCTTGTGAAGACGGTTGCCTCCCACCCGCTCGAACTCCAGGTTCTGGATCAGGCTGAGGAGCGCAGCCTGGGCGCTGAAATCCAGAAGGCTGATCTCGTCCAGGAAAAGCGTACCCCCGTCGGCCCGTTCGATTTTTCCCTGCTTCTGGCTGGAGGCCCCGGTAAACGCCCCCTTCTCGTACCCGAACAGCTCGCTCTCCACGAGACTGCTCGGCAGCGTGGCGCAGTCCACCCGGACGAAGGGACCGCCCCGGCGGAGACTCCGGTCGTGAATCTCTCTCGCAATCAGGCTTTTCCCCGTTCCGCTTTCCCCTTCGATCAGGATCGGGGAATCGGACAGGGCGATCTGATCGATGAACGAATCGAGCTTTTTCGCCCCGCAGGAAATGTCCGAAAAATAGATGCCGGGAGAAATCAGGCGGTCGTCGCTCTGGGCCAGCAGGTTTTCATAGGCGACCTTCCACTTCCGGGCGGCCTTCTCGATGACGGACAGGAGATTGTCCACTTCGAACGGTTTCGTGATGAAGTCGTAGGCGCCTTTCTTCATTGCCTCGACGGCGATGTTGATGGTGGCGTTTCCTGTCAGGATGATGACGATCGTCTCCGGACTTTTTTCCTTTATTTTCTGCAGGACGTCCAAGCCGGCGATCTTGGGGATCTTCAAATCCAAAAGAACGATGCTGGGGGAATGGGCGGCAAAGAGATCGAGGGCCTCCTGCCCGTCACGGGCCAGGAGCGTTGCGTAGTTCCTCCCCTTGAGGCATTCGTCGAGGACGAACAGCATGCTGACGTCGTCTTCCACGACCAGAATGGGAGATGCGTCCATTCTTCCTCAGTACCCTTTTTTCACGGGCAGCCTGACCGTAAACACCGTTCCGCTGTTCCGGTCGGAGGCAACCTCGATGTGCCCGCCGTGCTTGCTGACGGTCGTATGCGCGATGGAGAGGCCGAGGCCCGTTCCACTGTCCTTGGTCGTATAGAAAGGATCGAAGATCCGGTCCAGGCAGTCGGCGGGGATCCCCTTCCCTGAATCCGTGATCTGAACCACGATCCAGTCATCCTCGGAGAACGCCTTGACCTGGATCCGGTCGTCGTCCCCGGTGGCCTCCATCGCATTGATCATCAGGTTGAGGAATGCCTGCATGAGCATTTCCTGGTCCCCGTGAATGGCCGGCAGATCCGGGGCGAGGTCCTCCTCCATCCGGGTTTTCCTGAGCGGGTTGTTCAATTTCCCGAGATAAATGACTTTTTTGAGAAGCTCCGCGACGTTCAGAGAGGAGACGCCGAGGTTCGATTTGCCCGCATAGGCCAGAAGCTCGCGGCTGAGCTTGTCCAGCCGGTCCACCTGGCTTACGATCATGTTCAGGTAGGTCTCGCTCTTCTCGTCCCCTTTGATCCTCTCCTTCACCAGCGTGGCCAGCGCCTTGATCGTCCCCAGAGGCGTCCGGATCTCGTGGGAGATGCCGAGGGACAGCTGCCCGAGGGCGGCCAGCCGGTCCGCCCTCTGGACCTCGGCCTCCAGCTTCTTCTCCTCGCTGATGTCCTGCGTCCACATGATCACGCCGAGCTTCCCGCCCGCGGCGTCCCGGCACAGGGTGGCAAAGCAGTTGATGTCGAGTATCGTTCCCGCATGGTTCTGGAACACGACCCTCGTGGCCTTGATGCCCTGCTCCGTCCGGATGGCATATTCGAAGGTCCGGTTCATCCTGGCCCGTTCGTGTTCCGCGAGGCAAAGCAGAAATGATTTGCCCATCAACTCCGCTTTCCGGACTTCCCACATCTCTTCGGCGGTTTTGTTGAAGGCCAGGACATTCCCGTTCAGATCGGTCAGGATGATGCCGATGCCGATGCTTTCAAGGATGCTTTCCTGAAAATTCTTCGGCCTGGGCAGTTCTATCTTCTGGATATCCACGGTTCGCTTCCCGTTCGATCGTTGGAACCCGTCATAGCATATCTGCGGATGGACCCCAATATGAAGTTTCCCGTTCTGTCCCATACCCGGCCGGGCGGTTGGATCAATGCGCCCCTCCCTCCAGCGTCTCGGCAAGTTCCCGAAGAATATCCTTCAGGTCCGCGGTCATCACATAGTCCGCCGATTGCATGGCATTGGCGTTCTCGTCACGGTTGACTGCGACGATCGTTCCGGCATCGCGGATCCCGACCATGAACTGAACCTGGCCGGAGATGCCCAGCAGGAGCGCCAGCTCCGGCTTGCAGATTTTCCCGGAAAGCCCGATGACCCGGTCTTCCGAAAGCCACTTCCGGTCCGTGGCCACGGGTTTTGAACAGGCGACCTCGCCTTTCAGGGCGGCGGCGATCCTGTCCACGGTCGCCAGATCGTCCCGGTTCTCCATTCCGCACCCCACCGCCACAAGAACGGGGGCCGTCTCGATCTGGACTGCATCCCCGGCCCTCGGGCGGGATTCCTGAAGCCGGATGCCGGAGCCTTTGACGTCCACGGACAGGTCGACAACCCGGCCGGCGCCTTCCGGGGCGGCCACAAACGCCTTGGCCGCCAGGGCAATCACCTTCTTCGGGGTTGTCACAGCCTGGACGGCGACAGTGGCCCCTCCCAGGGCATTCCGCGTGCACTCGATCCTGCCAGACCGGACCTCCAGGGCGCTGACGTCGGTCAGGCATCCTGCGTCGAGCATCTGGGCCAGACGCCCCGCCAGTTCCTTTCCCCGCCGGTTCGAGGAGAGGAGGACGACATCCGCATTAAGGGCCTCGACGGCCCTGCGCAGGGCCCGGGCCACGGATGCCGGGTCTTCGAGCCGGATGTCTCCGCCATCGATCCGGCAGACCTCGGCTCCCCTGCCGGCCAGGGCCTCCGCCTGATTCGGATTGTTGATGCTGACCGCCTTCACGGCGGCCCCAGTATGCTCTGCGATGGATCGGGCCGCCGACAGAAGCTCAAACGCAAGCCGGTCCCGATCGCTGTATACGATGATTCCCGCCATGTTCTACCTCCCCAGAAATCCTTCCTTTTCGAGTACGGCGCGCAGGTCCGCGCAGGTCTTCACCGGTTCGTGCCTGCGAGAGGTCTCCGGTGCCAGGTTGCTCACCGTTTCGATCCGCTGCCTGCCCGTATCCACGGCCAGATCGGACGCTTCCAAGACTTTCACGGGCTTTCTCCCGGCCTTCAGGATCTGGGTGACGGACGGGATCCGCGGCTCATTGATGTCCCCCATGATGCCGATGACGACGGGCAGTGCCGCTTCGACGGTCTCCTCGCAGTCCTCCAGCACCCGGTTGACCCGCGCCGTCCGGCCGTCCGTCTCCACACGGCCCGCATAGCCGACCTGTGGCAGATCGAGGATCTCGGCCACCCTCGGCCCTGTCTGTCCCGAATAGTTGTCGCCGCTGCCTTCGCCGAAGAGGAGCATGTCCACTGCACCGATTCTCCTGACCGCTTCGGCCAGGAGGGCGGCGCTGACGGAGCTTTCCCATGCACCGGCACCATCGTCCACAATGATGAAGGCCTCGTCGGCCCCGGCGGCCAGCGCTTCCTTGACGGTTTCCCCGGCATCCGGGGTCCCCGCCGACACGACGATGACGCGGCTGTCATTCCCCAGGGCTTCCCGGATCCTCAGTCCCTCTTCGAGGGCGTTCCGGTCGATTTTCCCGAGCGTCATGGGAACATCCTCCATTACCGGCCGGCGATTCCGGATCCGGATCTGCTGCAGGTCGGGAATCTGCTTCATGGCAACAACAATCTTCACGATCAAACCTCCTCTTATGGATCACGACCGGACGCAGGAAATTGGCTCTCCGCCCCGCCCGGTGCTTTTCCTGCGAACGCGCCGACGCGTCGAACCTGGCTTTCAGCCGAACCGGAACTGAACGCCCGCACCGCCGTTCGGATACCGCCAGTCCAGCACATCCCCGCCGCACACCCTCAGGCACGTCCCGCACTCCAGGCAACCATCCTCGCTCATGGTGACCGCCCCCGAGGCATCCTCGCGGTACAGGCCGGCGGGGCAGATCCGGACCATTTTCCTCAGGCGGGGGTCCCGCTCCTTTCCCTTCCGAATGGCAATGGGGAACTCTTTGTCTTCCTTGAAAACATCCAATGCCAGCTTGGCCTTCAGGTCGCTCATAGCTTCATCATCCTCCGGCACAGGGAGGCCGCCTCCCACAATTCGTGCACCCCGAAATGATTCCTGACAGTGGCGAATATGCGGGCTTTCGGCCCCGCCGGTATTTCATAAAGGTCCTTCACGAGCCCGAGAATCCGGCCGGGATACCGACCGTACAGCGGCGGGTATTCGAGAACGTTGAGGGAATCCCGGAAGCTCTTGAAATCTTTCAGGACAAAACTGTCGTTCAGCATCTTCTCATAGACCGACAGGGTTGAGGCGGCGAAGTCATTCTTTTTTCGGGCCTCGATCACGGCCCGGGCGGCGTAATATCCCGATGCCATGGCGTATTCCATCCCCCGGACGGTGATCCCGATATTGACGGCAAAGCCCGCGGCGTCCCCCGCAACGAGAATGCCGTCCCCAAAGAGCCGGCCCATGGCCTTCAGACCCCCTTCCGGGATCATGTGTGCGGAGTACTCGACGGTCTCTCCCCCCTGGATCAGCCGGGAGACCTCGGGCCGCTGCCGGAAGCCCTCCAGGAGCCCGGGCACAGAAACCTCCGCCCCGTCCCTCGAGAGCGCCCCGATTCCCAGGACAACGCCCAGGCTGATGCTGCTCCTGTTCGTATAGAGGAATCCGCCCCCGAATGTTCCCGCCGTGACGTCGCCGAGAAACAGGCGGGCGGCGCCTTCATCCCCGGTCAGGTTGAAGCGCTCCCCGATCACGGCGGGGTCCATCTCGATCACTTCCTTCACTCCGACGCCGAAGTGGCCGGCCTCGGGCGTTTTGTTCAGCCCGGCCTTTCCGGCGGTGAAGGAGAGGACACCGTCACAGGCGATCACGACGTCGGCCAGGAGCCGGTCCCCCGCCGCCACGACACCGACAACCCGACCGTTCTCGCGGATGACATCGTCCACGCGGGCCTTGCAGATGATCGTGGCGCCCTTGCGCTCGGCCTGCCTGGCAAACCACTTGTCGAACCGGCCGCGCAGGACGCTGTAACTACGGCGGGGCTCCTGCGACAGCTCCTGCCCGTCGTACCGGACGGTCAGGGAGCGGTCGGGGCCCATCAGGCAGATCTCCTCGTGGGCAATGAAGCGCTCGAGGGGGGCCTTGCTCCACAGGTCCGGAAACAGGTCCCGGATGGGGCTTACGTACAGGCGGCCTCCCGTGACGTTCTTGGCTCCCGGGTAATCGCCCCGCTCG
The DNA here is from genome assembly GCA_035363115.1 of Syntrophales bacterium. Classification (NCBI taxonomy): domain Bacteria; kingdom Pseudomonadati; phylum Thermodesulfobacteriota; class Syntrophia; order Syntrophales; species Syntrophales bacterium. Next base: position 60,587 of record DAOSEM010000011.1, read on the forward strand.
AGCACCAGTACTTCCAGGCCTTCCGTCGCGAGGGTCCAGGCGGCGGAAAGCCCCGCCAGCCCCGCCCCGACGACGATGGCGTCAAACCGGATATTGTCTTGCTGCTCCATGGACCTTCGTTCCCATGTAAAAAGTGCCGGCGGAAGAGGTTCCGCCGGCTTGGCCCATTCATCCCCCCGCTCAAGGGATCGACCGCATGATTCCGATGGCAGGGGACAAGGTTAACTGTTCAGGATCACCCCGGCACCCAGCACTTTCAGGAGTGGTGCCGTTCCCTCGACCTGCGGACCGATGATCACGTCTCCCCAGGTGTGGGAAATCGGGTAATCGGCCATCAGGCCATAGGAGCCGTGGATGCCCATGGAGATCCGGGCGATGTCGATGGCCGTCTCGGCAACGAACACCTTCGACAGGGCCGCCTCCTTCACGAGCTGCATCGGATCCCGGTAATGATCCGCCGCCCACCCGAGGTGATAGGCGTGCCATTTGGCAGCGTCGTATTTCATCGTCATGTCGGACACCGAGATCTTGATATGCTCGAATTTCCGCCCGATGGGCTCTCCGCGGTGCATCTTCTCCGAGGCGTAGCGGATGCCGTCCTCCAGCGCAGCCAGCGCCCGCCCCAGGAAGAGGCCGGCCAGGCCGATCTTTCCATAAACCATGGCCGTCTTGAGCGTCATGAGGCCGTCGCCGTTTCGCCCCACCACGTTCTGCGGAGAGACCCTGACGTCCTTGAAATAGACGTCGTACAGGCCGCCGCCATGGGCGCCGATCTTTTCCCAGGGCTTGGAAAGCGAATACCCGTCGCAGAACTTCTCGATCAGGAACGCCGTCGCCTTGCCCGTCTCGCTCTCTTTGGCGACGACGACCATGGGCCCCTCATAGCCCGCGTTGCTGATGAACCGCTTCGTGCCGTTCAAGATGTAATCGTCTCCGTCCCTCGTCACGGTGGTCGTGAGCTGCTTGGGATCGGAGCCCGTGCCGGGTTCCGTGAAGGCGAACGACATGATCTTCTTGCCGGCCACACTCAGGGGAAGACAGGCCTGCTTTTGTTCCTCCGTGCCGAACACATTGATCACGGCCTGTCCCACCGTATTGACCGAGATGATCATCCCCACGCCGGCCGATGCCCTGGAAAGCTGCTCCAGGGCGAGGATATAGCTCAGGTAACCGGCCTCTCCGCCGCCGTATTTTTCCGGCAAGGGAATGCCGAACATGCCCAGTTCGGCCAGGCCCGAGAGGATCTCTTCGGGCATCGCGTTGTTTCGCTGGATGTCCTGGGCGACCGGCAGGATTTTCTTGTCCGCGAATTCTCTGGCCGCTTTCCGGATGAGTTGCTCTTCCTTACTGAAACTGAAATCCATTGTCCTTTGACTCCTTCTCTCGTTGGGTGACGTTTGCGCGGACCCGATCCTTCAGCGAATCCAGCTGTTTTTCTTCGCTTCGGATCGCAGTTCGTCCCGAAAATCGGGATCGGCGATCCGGATCATGGCCTCGACCCGCTCCGGAACGGTTTTCCCTTTCATGTTGGCGACTCCGTATTCCGTTACGACGTACTGGGTGTTCCATCGGCTCATGCCGACCGTCCCCGTCACCTTGGGCAGGATGTTGGAATGCTTCTTCCCTTCCTTGTCGATGCGCGAGGCGGCCAGGGTCAGGAACGCCTTCCCGCCGTTTGACCAGTACGCGGCCAGGGTGAAATCCTGCTGGCCGCCCAGGCCGGAATAGGTCCTGCCGTTCATCTCCTCCGAGACGCACTGGCCGGTCAGATCGGCCTCCACGATCCCGTTGATGGCGATCAGGTTGTCGTTCTTGCAGGCTGTGCGCGGGTCATTGACAAAATCCGCCCCCCACATCTCGATCCCGGGATTCATCGTCACCCAGTCATAAAGCTCCTTGCTTCCGAACACGAAGGTGCCGACGCCCCGGTGGGGCATGAAGTTCTTCCTGCTGTTGTTCAGCGCCCCGACCTTGTACAAATGGAGGAAGGCGTCGCAGATCATCTCCGAGTGGATGCCCAGGTCCTTCTTGCCCTCCAGGAGTGTACCGATGGCGTTCGGCGTTCCGCCGATCCCGAGCTGCAGGCAGGCCCCGTCGGGGATCATCGTCACAATGTTTTCGGCGATTTTCATGTCCGACTCGCTGGGCGGGGCGGGGGGAACGGCAATGATCTGCCAGTCGTGCTCCACGATGGCATCCACTTCCGTGATGTGCACCCGGTTGTGCCCGAAGGTGGGGGGAAAGTGCCGGTTCACCTCGAAGATCACGCGGTGCGGCCTGCTGCTCTTGATAACCGGAAACGTATAGTCCGGCTCGATCCCCAGGCTGAAGAAGCCGAATTCGTCCATCGGCGAGACCGTCTGAAAAACCGTGTCATACTCATCCGCAAGCACAACGGGGCCGTCCGACAGCATGGTCGGCATGTACTCGACAAGCCCCGTCGGGATCAGCTTGCGGACGTTGATCGTGGCATAAGCGTCACGATAGTGGCACAGGCCCGACACGGCCGGATCGGCCATGAGATTGCCCATGACCGCCAGCGTGTTGAAATAACAAAGGTCCTTGTGGTTCCCCTGCTTGACCAACTGGGCCAGCCCGCTCAGAAGTCCCTGCGGCTGGCCGTTTCCGATGCCCGACATGATCTTTGCGCCATTGGGGATGGTCGCCATGACCTCCGGGATGGTCTTCAGCTTTTCCTTGTACAGATCCTGCCATCGATTCATTTGTCACACTCCTTCTCAGCGGTGATCCGTCAAATCGTCAACGAACGGGTGCCCGTCACGAGCCTCGCGATCAGTTCCAGGAGCATCTGTTCGGAGCCCGCACCGATCTGTGCCAGTTTGGCGTCCCGCAGGGACCGTTCGATCTTCATCTCTTTCATCAGGCCCATGCCGCCGAAGATCTGCATCGCCTCCAGCGCGCTGCGGCAGCTGCTCTGTCCCGCAAACACCTTGAACTCCGTGGCCTCCAGGGGCGCCGGCTTTCCAGCGGACTTTCTGGATGCGGCGGCGTACATCATCAGCTTGCAGATGTCGTAATCCATTTTCAGATGGGCGATTTTTTCCCGGATCTGGGCATATTGAACGATCGGGTGGCCGAACTGCACCCTCTGCTTGGCGTAGGCAATGGCCAGATCGAGGTTGTATCCCAGGTTCCCCGTCCAAATGGACGTCAGGCAGGTCCTCTCGAATTCGAGATTCTGTACGCCGACCTTGATGAACCCGTCCCCTTCCTCCAGCAGGCGGTTCTTCACCGGAATCTTCACGTTGTCGAAATGAACCTCGCTCTGCTCGCTGCCGCGCGGTCCGATTTTCTCGAAGGGCTCGCTGACGCTGATTCCGGGGGCGTGCATGTCGACAATGAAGGCGGTGATGCCCTTGGCACCCTTGCTCTTGTCCGTGGTCGCCATGATCATGCCGACATCCGCGCGATAGGCGTTGGTGATGAATGTCTTGGTTCCATTGAGAACGTAGAAATCGCCGTCGCGGACGGCGGTGGTCTCGACGCCCGCGGCGTCGGACCCGACGTTCGGCTCCGTCAGCATGAAGCAGCTCATCCATTCGCCCAGGGCCATCTTGGGCAGGTATGCTTTCTTCTGCTCGTCATTTCCACAGATCAGAAGCGGGACGCTGCCGATGGAGAGGTGGGTCGCCCAGGCCAGCGTCGAGCCGATATCGCCGCCCGCGTGCGTCGCCGCTTCCAGGGCGATGCACGTGTCCAGCAGGGTAAGCCCGGCGCCGCCGTATTCCTTCGGGATCATCATCCCGCACCAGCCCTCTTTGCGGAAGCGATCCCAGAGCCACATGGGAAAGCGGTTCGAGTCGTCGATCTCGACGGTCCGCGGCTCCCATTCTTCTTTCGCAAACTTGTAAATGGTGTCGTGCAGCAGTTTCTGTTCCTGACTCAGATTCAGATCCATCGTACTCCTCCTTCAGCATTGCCGTTCAAGATTGGGCTCGTTCACAAAGCCGCTCAGGCACGGCAGGAGCATCTTGTGTGCCAGATCCGATTCATGTCCATCATGCTGAATTTACTTGGATAAGAGAATATCAGGGGCAGGAATTTGCAGGATGTTGCACAAGGCCTTGCAGGCCCTGAAAGGAGAGAAAGAAAAATGTTCAGGAAAATCGAGGAAGTGGTTTATGTAAGATTCGGCACCGGCGATTGCAAAATCTTGCACGACGGTTCCGGCAACGGAAAGAAGGAACGGCTCGCAGAAGATTCCCTGAAAAGAATCCCGCCCGCTGCGTCAGTGTCCTTCCGTCGCGGCCCTGTGGACGGTGACCCTGTTTCTGCCCTCCGTCTTGGAGACATAGAGCATCGCATCGGCTTCCTTCAGGATTTCATCGAATGATGCAGAGTCGGGCCGGTACGATGAAACACCCACGCTGGTCGTAAAGGTCAGATTCGCGGCCCCGCAGACGTCGATGCCGCATGCGGCGACGATCCCGCGGATCTTCTCGGCCACCGTAGACGCCTCGTCCGGCCCCGTGCCGGGGAGGAGGATCACGAACTCATCCCCGCCGTATCTTGCGGGAATATCGTTGCTTCTCAGGTTCGTAGCGATCAGTGACGCCAACTCCCGAATTGCCCTGTCGCCGGCGTCATGGCCGAAACGGTCGTTGATGGACTTGAAATCGTCGATATCGAGCATGATCACGGACATGTCCCCCCCCCGGATCCGCGTCCTGCCGAATTCCCGGTTCCCGGAATTCAGGAAGAACCTGCGGTTGTAGATGCCGGTGAGATGGTCCGTATTGGCCAGCCTGGCATTTTCGAGGGCGTCTCTTACCGCATACTTGAGCGAGAGCTGCGTCTCCATCCGGGCAAAGAGCTCAACCCTGTCCAGCGGCTTGATCAGATAGTCGTTGGCTCCCGCATCGAAGGCCGCCACGATGTCGGCCATCCGGTTCTTGGCCGTCAGGACGATAATCGGCAGTTCGTAAGCCGTGTATGTCTCGCGGACCTTCTCGCACACCTCATACCCGGACATCCTGGGCATCATGATGTCCAGGAGAACCAGGTCGTAGTTTCCGTTTTCAATCTTTTCGACGGCCTCCATCCCGCTGGAGGCGTAGTCGGTCCTGTACTTCCTGACGGCCAGATGGTTCAGGAGCACCTGGATATTCACCGCCTCGTCGTCCACAACCAGGATCTTTTCGTGGTGTCCTTCGTGATCGCTGCCCCGAATGAGATCGTGACCGTTTTCTTCCGCGGGACCTGAATCCTTCATCACGAGCGGCGATATGGAAACCGTCTCCGCGGCGTCCCGGTCCACGACCCCGGGCAGCGTGAAGGTGAAACGCGATCCCTTCCCCGGCTCCGATTCGACCCGGATCGTTCCGCCGTGAAGCTCGACGAGATTCCTGGTAATGGGAAGCCCCAGGCCGGTGCCACCGTATTCCCTCGATATGGAACCGTCCGCCTGTTCAAACGACGTGAAGATGGCCTCCAGCCTGCCGCTTTCAATGCCGATCCCGGTGTCTTCCACGGATATCTCTATGCTGTTCCCGTGCACCGCCGAAGAAATCTTCACATAGCCGCTGTCTGTAAACTTAACGGCATTGCCGATGAGGTTGTACAGGATCTGCAGCAGCCTGTTCTCGTCGCCTTCCACCAGCGGTGCGTCCTCGGGTATTTCATTCCGCAGGTCGAGGTCTCTACGGGTCATCGATGTCTTCATGACCGTGATGACGATGGAAACCAGCTGCCGCATGTCAACCGGCGTTTTCCGCAGTTCGATGTCGTTGTGCCTCAGCTTGGAGAAATCGAGGATGTCGTTGATCAGGCTGTAGAGCCGCTTCCCGCTGGAAACGATGAGCCCGAGGTTCCGGCGGGTTTTCTCGGGCAGGGTCCCGGTCGCGCCGTCCATGAGGGATTCGGCGATCCCGATGATGCCGTTCAGGGGCGTACGGAGCTCGTGGGAGGTGTTGGCCAGGAATTCATCCTTCAGTCTGTCGAGGGCCTTCAGTTTTTCGGAGAGCTCGGCAATCATCCGGTGTTCCCGGGAGAACTTTACGGCAAGCATGATGGACTCCGCTACGATGAAGGCGGAGAAGAAAAGGGCAAGGTAATAGCCGGTGTTGATGACCTGCAGGTAGTGAAGGATGTCGTTTGCCGTGCCTGCAATGACAAAGAAAAAGCCGGCGAAAAAGAGCCTGGAGTAGGGAGCCCTCTTCGCCATTGCATAAAGATTGATCCCGACGACGAAAACAAGGCTCGCCACAATGGCGAACAGATAATAGGTGAAGAGCGTGGAATAAAACAGGGTCGTCGTCGTAAACACCAGGAAAAGATAGATCGCGTGAACGGCCGTGAGAACGATGAAGGGGATCATCGGCACGAGGTTTTTCAAAAAATGGAAGACAAATGCCTGAAACGTCAATACGGCAAGAGGGATGACGGCCGTGGCGATCCTGGATCCGCTCCCGAACGGCAGTCCCGGGAAAAGATGGGAGATCAGCGTGTTGCCCGTGTACAGGGTTCTGACGGCGACGATCATGCAGAAAAGCCCGAAGTAGAGGAGCTCCTTCTCCTCTCTCCGGAAGATGTAAATGACCGTATGATAGAGGCCGGCGAACAGGCAGACGGCGATCAGGATCATCTCCAGGGAGATGCTGAATATCTGTTCCCGGTACACCAGGGATTCCGTGCCGAACGTGAAGCTCTGGCCGATCCCGGCGTTTCCATGCGAGCGGTTCCCGACCTGAAGAACGATTTCAACATCCTTTGAATCCGTGTGAATCGGATAGACGGCGGGCTTGAGGAACCGGATCTCTTTCCCCGCGATTGTCCCGTGCTGGTCCACGAGCTCGCCGTTGATCCACAACCTGTACTCGGTGAAGATTTCCGGGGTTTTCAGCGCGAGGTTTCCGTCTTTCCCCGAGGTCCTGATGATGAGCCTGTATGTTCCATAACCGGTGGACGGATAATTGCGGCCCGGGTATGCGGTCCAGAAGAGCGGGACGGGATAGTAGGCATGGTCCGGTGAAATCCCGCTCCACTCCTTCGATCCCGGTTCGAGGAGCCTGTTCCAGAAGAATTCCCATTTGCAGTCGAGTTTTACCGTTCCGTCGGACTGAAAATCGTGGGATGTCAGGTCGAGAACGCCGTCAACACTCCCAATGTCCACCTGTGGAGCGGCACTCAGAACCGTGGAGGCGGGCAGGACGAGCGCGAAGCACGGCAGAAGGACGAAAAGAGTAATGAGTGCGGAAGATCCCGTTTTATGCCTTGTCCCTCGATGCCTCATCTCCGCTCCCGTCCGCCGCATTCCATTTCCATACCGGCACGACCGTCTCCGGATGATCGGGTCATGCGGATCATCGATCTTCAGCGTTTTTTTTAAACGATGCGATCTTTTTCATCATGCCCGGCACGCATCACGGACCCTCACCGATCAGCGGCAGAACCTGCTCCACTTTGAAATAGATGAGAAATTTGGATTCTGTTTTGTCTCCGCCTTCCCCATCCCGATGTTTCCTCCGCCGCATTGCCTCGATCCTCGGCGAGTCTTTTTCTTCCCCGATTTTCGTGAGATAAAGCCGTTTGCCCCGATAGGAGCCCTCTTCCTTGAAAAGATAAACGGCGGAAGAATTGGACTGCAAATTTGCATGGGTCAGACGGTCGGCCGCGATGAACGCCACCGTTTCTTCATCAATGAAATGGGGACGTCCGTAAACGGCCGCATTGACCTTTCCTCCCGGACCGGAGGTGGAAAGGACACCGAATCCTCTGGTTTCTTCAAAGTATGCTTCGAGTTGCATGATTTCTCCTCCAGTTTTGGGATGTCCTTTCCGGTACCCGCGGTGAGGATTCGCCATGGACAGCCGGTAATCATGGCTTGTTTTTTAGAGAGCAGGCCTTGCCTGTATTTGTCAAGCAAATGCACAAACCGGCCCCGGGTTTCCACCTGGGGCCGGTTTGATACTGCGGTCGGCGATTTCCGCCATCTCGCAGCATGGGCATCACTGACGGCTGGCAGCCATTCAATGGATGTCATTGATATGTCTAATCTTTAACAACAGCACCCACGATCATGCCAATCATGCAAAACTCGATCGTTCCAAAAAATGCCCAACTGGCAACGAGCGAGAATGGCAGTGGATAGAGAACATATTGATTGATATCAACGATGATCGCAATCAATAGCCCAAAGCAGAAACCGAATGATAATCCTGTTTTAGGACTTTTCTCTGAAACGAAAAACGAATAGATTGCTGTAAAAAGGAATGATGTTGCGAGTGTTGCCAGGATCGATATCCATGCTTTCGATGAGAAATCCGCTCGCCTCAAAAATTCAGCTTGCTTGTTGGCTGCACTAAGGATGACGAGATGAACAAGTCCATTATAAATAATTGAAAAGATAAATGAGAGTCCTGTTGCAACAAGGAATTTCATCTTGTCCGTTTTCATATAAATTCAATTTCTTATCCCAGGACGAAGGAACGGTCCTGTTGAAGATCGAAGCCGGAAAGCAGAAAAGGGTTGGCGAATCTCGCCAACCCCGTTCATTTTTCTGGTGGGCCCTGGCGAGACCGAACCGCTGACCTTTTGATTAAGATTTCGCTGCACCATCAATAAAGTCAGGATTTCCGAAAGGTTACACACACGTTTTTTGACACGAAGTCAAAGCCTATCATATCAATATGTCAGGTGACTTGGGTCATGATTCACGTCAACACGTCAAAAAACGAAAGGGGTCGCTTTCGCAACCCCTCGTTAATATGGTGGGCCCTGACGGGATCGAACCGACGACCTTGTGATTAAGAGTCACCTGCTCTACCAGCTGAGCTAAGGGCCCGTGTGTGTTTTTGCAGAACGGAGGAGCCCTTTAGCGTAATCCCCGGGGCATTGCAAGCATTTTCTTGACCCGTCCCCCGGGGAATGAGCGGATCGGATTTTTTCATCCCCGATTTCGGCTGCCTGCCCTCCGATCATAAACGCGATCGCACCTCCGGCATCGATGCCCGCTTTTTCAGATTCCGCCTGTTGACCGTATGCACGGGGTGTAACACTCCCCCCTTGCCCGTCGGGCCGCCTCCGGGACTCTCATTTCATTTCCCTGACTGGAATCCCTCGTCCCAGTCATATCCCCAGATGGCGCTTCCCATGGGGATCTTGTACTTTCGACGCTCGTCGTAAGAGGGGTAGCGGCGTCCTCCGCTTCCACCCTCTTCCGGCAGCATGGAGACGGGAAACTTCGGCGGCAGGAGGCCGTTTTCCCGGGCCTCCCTCTCCAGCCATTCCCGGTCGTCCGGGTGTGCGATGGAGATCAGCGCCGCCGCTCGTTCGTAGCCGCTCAGGCCGCGAAGATTCACGATTCCGTATTCCGTGCAGACGTAGTTGGCGAACTGGGCCGGCACGTCTACTGTCGAGCCTTCCGGGAGGAACGGCACGATCCGGGAGGTGCCGTGCTTGCTCCGGGAGGTCATGGACGCCACGCCGCGTCCGCCCCGGGACTGGGCACAGAACGTCACGAACTGGAAATAGCCGCCCGTGGAGGAGATCGGCCGCTTCTCATAAAAGCCGGAGCACTGCTGTCCCAGGAGATCGACGGCCACACAGTTGTCGATGGCGATCATGTTGTCGATCCGGGTCAGGACGTTCAGGTTATTCGTGTAGTCGATGTCGTAGACGGCCATGGACTGGTTCCGGTGAATCGTGTCGTAATACCACTTCACATCCACGGGAAAAGCAAAGGACCAGACGCTCCTTCCCCGGTCTATGCTCTTGTAGGCGTTCGTCACTTGCCCCGACTCCATGAGCTTGATGAGCCCCACGTTCATCATCTCGGTGTGGATCCCGAGATCCTTGAATCCGGCATCCGCCATGGCGGCGACGCAGGCCGAGGGCAGCGAGCCGATTCCGAGCTGGATCACGTCCCGGTCCCGCATGATCGTCATGACGTTTTTGGCAACGGCCTCTTCCTCGGGTTTCGCCCGGATGACCCGCTCGTTGATCTGCGGCCATCGGTATTTCTCGCAGTCCACCTCGACCCAGTAGTCGATCTCATCGATGTGGATCGTGTTGAAGCGTCCGCCTTCCGCCCAGGGATAGTCGGAGCGCACCTCGAAGACGATCTTCTTCGCGGTCTGACGGAAGATGTTGCAGTTGTTCGTCCCGTAGGACATGTTGAAATAGCCGTGCTCGTCCGGGACCGTGGCGGCATTGAACCACCAGTCCATCCCCCGCTTCTCGCGAACGACGCCGGCGAACCGGTAGTGGTGGGCCCACATTCCATAAGCCCAGCCCCACTGGGCCCAGTCGGAGACATTGTAGGTATCGCGAGCCCTGCGGTTCCAGGGGAAAAAGAAGAATTCATGGACGGTGTGATACTCCTGCCTCGGATCGATCTGCTGCAATTCAAGATGGGGATAGAACATCGCGTACATCCAGAACTCGATGTTCTTCAACTGGCCGAGTCCTCCACCGAGTCGTTTCGCCACCGCCTCGGTACAGACCGTGGAATCGCCCCCGACGCTGCCGTGGTTGATCCAGTCACCCGATTTCACCATATCGGCGATCTGCTCCGGTGTCCTTTTCTTGTCCCTGATCTTCTGCTGCACCGGTGTCGTCATTGCATCCTCCTGCTGAAGCCTGTCCTGATCCCCGGTCCTCGTCGAGAAGAAAGCCTCCTGCATCCGGTTTCACATACAGGACGGCATGAAAATCAGGAACGGTCGAAAAAAAAATGACAAACGGAAACAGACTGCACGCTGCCGGTGAACGCGCGGGAAACGTCCGGATTCCTGGATAGGGCGGTCCCGCCGGGAAACAGAGATTCTTTCTTCGAATCGTCGGGACGGGTCCGTCAAGACCCGCCGCACCGGACGACTTTTTGATTATCGGATGCAGCGTCTCCTGTCAAGGAAGGGAGGGGAATGGACAGGGATGATCGAATGGCACCAGGCTATCATACATTCATTGCCGCTTGGGCTGTAGCAGATGATCCTCTGCTTCCGCCGGGCGCGAAGAACCCTTTCTCTATCAGGAAAAAGCGAAGCCGCGCCGACTTCATTCGCCTGCAAGAAAACATGTATTGAATATACACATTATCCCCTGTATCAATCCGCGTTGCTCCCGTGCTGAATTTCAGTATTTTTGAACGCGATCCAACGGCCATATTCGTCCTGATTCCCCTTTTCCAGACCGGTTTTGGGAGATCCTCGGATGTTCCCGGAACGGATCACCTGCCGAGAAGACCGGCCTTAATGGCCGCATTTCGGAGGTTTCCGGGTTCAGAACAATCATGTTTCAGAGAGGGTAGAACATGACGCAGGCTGAAAAAAGGATTTCCCGCCTTCCAGCAACCAATCCCGTTCATCCCGGTGTTTCAAATCGTCCGGATACAGCAGCCGCCGCGTCGAGTCGCGAACAGGGACGGCTTCAACGCGAAACCCTGCTGAAGGGGTACAGACAAGACACGCCTGTCCTCGTAAAAAGTATCCGCCTGAAACTTGATCATGGCGGGATGGAAAGGGTTCATATTGAACTGGACCGCTACCAGAAACCCGTTTTCCTGAGCGTATTGGAGGGGGACGAGCCGAGAGTAAGCGTGACCCTCAAGGGTGCAAAACTGGATCCCGGTGTCCAGAAGAGCATTCACGCGGGCGGACGGTTTCTCCGCTGCGTCCGCGCCGACGCAAATGGAACGAACAACGGACTGAACATCGTCCTCGACCTGTGCCCACACTCGAACTGCCAGGTTCGCTACACCCACTGCCTGGGAACCAATCTCCTCCGCATCGACCTTTCCGACGATCATCGCAAAAAGACATGAACCGGCTGCCGGGGCACCTGGCATCTTATCGCGGGCATTTCCATTCCTGATTCCGAAGACGATCCAACGAAAAAAGCCAGGGAACCGTCAACCGGCAGTTCCCTGGCTTTTTTGGCGCGCCCGGCACGATTCGAACGTGCGACCAACAGGTTCGAAGCCTGCGACTCTATCCAGCTGAGCTACGGGCGCATCGGGAAAGGAAAGGATGGGGTGAGTGAAGGGACTTGAACCCTCAACCTCCGGGGCCACAACCCGGCACTCTAACCAATTGAGCTACACCCACCACGAATATCTGGTACGCCTGGAGGGATTCGAACCCGCGACCTACGGATTAGAAGTCCGTTGCTCTATCCAGCTGAGCTACAGGCGCATCCGGCAGCATCCTCCAGGTCTTCTGAAAGGAGGATGCTCATTACCCCCTTTGCCGTTCTTTGTCAAGGCGAAACCCGGCCGTTATCGCACGTATCCGGCGATGCCGTCGAACTGGTACCCCTTCTTCTGCATGCCTTCGCCGTTCGGGTCCGTCGTGAAGAAATGGACGCCCCGGGAGGGGTGATACCACCGATACAGCTCGCGTGACTGGGCCAGGCGGAACGTGGCAATGTTCCCGATGGCTCCTTCCAGGACGTATCCCTGCAGGTTCTTGCCGCCGCCCTGCAGGTCATAACCGTAGAAGCGGTCTCCCTTTCTCGGGTTGTACCATCGGTAGAAACTGGTCGTCCCCGGTGCTCCCGGACTGAAAAGCCGGAAGGCGATTCCTTCCCTCACATATCCCCCCGCCTGCAGATGCGCCTGCTCGGCCTGGGGGTTCGTCGTGAGGAAATAGTCCGTGCCCCGGGCATAGCGAAAGACATTCAGCAGCCGGGTCGCGCTCTCCGTCGTCACCTCGAGGGAGATCTCCATGAGCCGGTCCCCCCCGTTCGAGGTGAAGAGGATCTGGTCGGCATACCATCCGGGAGTCAGATGCTGCGTGTTCACGACGACGTTGACATAGTCCGTTTCCCGTAACGTTCTCCCGGATTTCGGATAGACATTGATCCATCCGGCGGGCCCTTTCTGGACCTGCTTCCCCTCGACCCGGACCCCCTGGAGGACAGCCCGACCCGCCGTACTCACAAACGTCAGTGCATGAGGTCCGTCGCCCAAGTCCTTCGCCAGGAGTGTCTCCGCCGATTCCCTCTCTTCGGCCCGGCAGTGGACGGTCTGCAGGAACCGGTCGCCCAGATAGACATTCAGGTCGCCCCCGTCCGGATCCTTCCAGTAATACAGGGTAATCCCCGTCCCGGAAAATTTCAGTTTCAAGCTGTTCGAACGGCCGGTCCCCACGGGGTATCCCTCTTCCTCCAGCCAGACCGCCCCGGACAAGTCGAGCGACGATTTCAGGGTCGCCGGAGGCGCGTAGGATCCTTTGCCCTTCACCGCTTCGCTGAAAAAGGAGATGTAGCGTCCCGGCGGCGGCCAGAAACTCTTTTCCTGGCCATGTTCCCCTTTGAGATCGACGGACCATTTGAGGATGTCTTTTCCGCGGTTCGTCAGTTCGACCCTTCCGGCGACCCGCTCCCCGACACCAACCGTCCCGAGATCGAGGCGGAGCGGGTTCAGATGAATGAGGGGCTGCATTTCCGGACGGATCACGTGGTAGCGGAAGAAAAGACTTCGGGCTCCTCCCGTGGAGTTGATCCGGATGATCTCACGGTGAACACCCGGCACAGCGTCCCGTCTGCAGGTCATGGACCGCTCCCCGGCGACCAGCGTCAGGACCAGGGGCATTGCCCCCTCTTTGCCGGCATCTCCATTAATTCCAGAGGTGTCCCGGATGTATTTGAGCCGGACCGGGATCTCCAGTGCCCGGACATCCAGATGGCCGCTCAATCCCTCTCCGGGGGAGCATGACCAACCCTCCGGGGGGGCCAGTGTCCACTGGAGCGATCCTCCGCCCAGGTTTTTCAGCACGCATGCCGCCGTTTCCGGGCTGCCGGTGCCGATGGGTCCGAAATCGATCTCCCGCGGGGCAACCGTGAGAAGGGGTGATACGACGACAGGTCCCTGCTGGGCCAGGGTTCGCTTCCCCGCCGGAGCCGCCGGTTTCGCGGATGCAGCCGACGCCTCCCGGAGACAGGGGGTGAGATGGACCGGGAACAAACCGATCAGAAGAAGCAAAAGGACGATTTTTGAGAAAAAGCGACAGGACGCCATGACAGAATCCCCGCGAAAATTGATCCTGTGTATCTGAAACATGCATATTTCGCAATGCTTTTTCCCTTTTTTAAAAAACTTGACACTGGAAAATCATTCTGTATACGTAACGCGCCTTCCGGGTGCCGACAAGCCGGGTCCACCTCGCACACATGAATCAACCCGCCATGTTGAAATACTGGCTTGCTCTGCACCGGGTGGAATCGATCGGCATTGTCGGCTTCCTCCGGCTTCTGGAATCCTTCGGTTCCCCGGAGCGGGTTTTTTCCGCTCCGCCGGGAAGTCTGGAGGCATTTCCTTTTGTCGGAGCCAAAACCGCCGCGCGGATCAAGGACTTCCGGGAATGGGACCAGGTGGAAGCGGACCTTGAGAAGGCCCGTTCCCTGGGGGTTGCCATCCTGCCGTTCACGGATCCGTCCTACCCGGCGAGACTGCTTGAGATCTACGATTTTCCGCCCCTGCTGTACGTCCGGGGCCAGTTGAGGGCGGACGAAGCCTGTGTGGCGGTGGTGGGATCCAGGGCCGCCAGCACCTATGGCCGGTATACCGCCGGAAGGCTTTCCCGGGAGTTGGCCATGCGCGGCGTCACCGTTGTCAGCGGGCTGGCCCGCGGAATCGATACAGCGGCCCATCAAGGGGCCCTGGCCGGGAAAGGACGGACGATCGCCGTCCTGGGCTGTGGTCTGGACGTGATGTACCCGCGGGAAAACGGCGAACTGCTGGAGGGAATCGCCCGAAGGGGAGCGGCCATCACCGAATATCCCTTCGGCACGCCGCCCAGCGCGTCCCACTTCCCGGCCCGCAACCGGATCATCAGCGGCCTGTCGCTGGGCGTGACGGTCGTGGAGGCCACGGAAAAAAGCGGATCTCTGATCACGGCCCGGCTGGCCCTGGAACAGGGGCGAGACGTTTTCGCCGTCCCCGGAAGCATCGACTCCGCCGGTTCCCGGGGAACCAACCGCCTGATCCGGGAGGGCGCAAAACTCGTCTCGTCCGTCGACGATATCCTGGAAGAGATCCTTCCCCAGTTGGGATGGAGGGAACCGGTTGAAACCGGCTCGGGGGCTGCCCCCGCCGCGATGAAACCGGGACCGGGACCGGCCGGCGAGACAATTGTGCTCCAGAGCACTTCCGCGCCCCTCCCGGAAGGAAGATGCAACACACCGCCCCCGGAAGGTGGGCCGGAAGACCCCGGCGGCCGGGAGCGTGCTATTCTCGGCCTGCTGTCGGACGTTCCGGCCACGGCGGACGAGATCATACGCGCCTCCGGCATGAAGGCAAACGAAGCCCTGGGGATACTCATGGGGCTCGAGCTGAAGGGGGCGATCCGGCAGCTGCCGGGGAAAAAATTCATACGCAAGGAGTGACGGATGTCCCGTTCCCTGATCATTGTGGAGTCACCCGCCAAGATCAAGACCATCCGGAAGTATCTTCCCGATGACTTCGAAGTGGCGGCCTCCGTGGGTCATGTCAAGGACCTGCCGAAAAACGTCCTGGGAATCGACGTGAAAAAGGGGTTCGAGCCGACCTACCAGGTCATCGACACCAAGAAGAAGGTCATCGCCGACCTGAAGAAGGCCGCCAAAAAGGCCGAGAATATCTACCTGGCACCGGACCCCGACCGGGAGGGCGAGGCCATCGCCTGGCACATCGCCCAGGAAATCGGAGGCCGGGACAAGACGGTCTACCGCGTGCTATTCAACGACCTGACAAAGAACACCGTCCTGGAAGCCCTGAAAAATCCCCTGTCGCTGGACATGAACAAGTTCGAGGCCCAGCAGACCCGGCGGATCCTCGACCGGCTGGTGGGCTACAAGATCAGCCCGCTCCTCTGGGACAAGGTGAAACGCGGGCTCAGCGCCGGCCGCGTCCAGTCCGTCGCGGTCCGCCTGATCTGCGACCGGGAGCGGGAGATCCTGGCCTTCGTGCCGGACGAATACTGGAACATCACCGCGCTCCTCCGGAAGCAGGCGCCGACATTGGCCAACGGACAGGCGGCCTCTTTCGAGGCCCGCCTCTTCCGCATCGACGGGAAGAAGGCCCGGGTAACGAGCGCGGAGGAAGCGGAGAAGGCCGTCGCCGAGATCGAGGCGCACGATCCCGTCGTCGCCCGGGTTGAGCGCAAGGAAGTGAAGCGGAACCCGCCGGCGCCGTTCACGACGAGCAAGCTACAGCAGGAGGCCTCCCGCTGGCACCGCTTCCCCGCCAAGAAGACGATGTCCGTAGCGCAGCGTCTCTACGAAGGGGTGGAACTGGGCAAGGAAGGCTCCGTCGGCCTCATTACCTACATGCGAACGGACTCAGTCCGCGTGGCCGACGAAGCCCTGAAGGAAGTCCGGGCCTACATCGCGGAGAACTACGATCCCGCCTATCTTCCGTCCAAAGCGAGGGCCTACAAGGTGTCCGGCTCGGCCCAGGACGCTCACGAGGCCATCCGGCCCGCCTCCATGGCCTACCGGCCCCAGGACATCCGCGGGCATCTCACGGACGAGCAGTTCAAGCTGTACAGCCTGATCTGGAACCGCTTCGTGGCCAGCCAGATGAACCCCGCCGTCTTTGACCAGACGATCATCGACGTGGATGCCGGCCGTTGCCAGCTCCGCGCCCAGGGGCTGGTCATGAAGTTCCCCGGCTTCACCACCGTCTACACGGAGGGCAAGGAAAACGGGAACGGCAACGGCAACGGCGAGGATGATTCGGAAGACGGGCGCCTCCTGCCGGATGTCGCGCAGGGGGAGACCCTCAACCTGGTTCCACCGGTCAAGAAGGAGCAAAAGTTCACCCAGCCGCCGCCCCGCTTCTCAGAGGCGTCCCTGGTGAAGGAGCTGGAGGAGAAAGGGATCGGCCGCCCCAGCACCTATGCGACGATCCTGAGCACGATCCAGGAGCGGGATTATGTCCGCCTCGAAAAGGGACGGTTTTCCCCGACAGAGCTGGGCATGCTGGTGACGGACCTCCTGGTGAAGAATTTCCCCCGGATCCTCGACGTGGCCTTCACGGCCTCCATGGAGAACGAGCTGGACGGGATCGAGGAGGGCAAGAGCAACCGTCTCGACATCCTGCAGAACTTCTATTCCCCCTTCGAAGCGGAGCTGAAGCAGGCAGGCGCCCAGATGCGTCGCGTCAAGGGTCAGGAGATCCCGACGGACATCGTCTGCGACAAGTGCCAGAGCCCCATGGTCATCAAATGGGGAAAGAACGGCGAATTCCTGGCCTGCTCGAACTATCCCGCCTGCCGGAACACGACGAACTTCTCCCGGAGCGATGACGGCCAGATCGTCCCTGCTGAGGCAACGGCGGCCGAAACCGGGAAGACCTGCGACAAGTGCGGCAAGCCCATGATCCTCAAACAGGGGCGATTCGGTCCTTTCCTCGCCTGCTCCGGCTACCCCGAGTGCAAGAACACCGTGAATCCCCGGGATGAGGCTCCGCCGGAAGAGGGTGCGGAATCCGCCCCGGCACCGGTCTGCGAGAAGTGCGGAAAGCCCATGGTCACTCGCCGGGGCCGCTTCGGCCCGTTCCTGGGCTGTTCCGGCTATCCCGAATGCAAAAACATCGTCCGGCAGACCCGGTCGGGCGCCCCCGTTGCGCAGGCGCCGCCGCCCGAAATCACCGACATCGCCTGCGAGAAGTGCGGGAAGCCCATGGCGATCCGCCGGGGACGATTCGGACGCTTCCTGGGCTGCACCGGTTATCCGGCATGCAAGAACATCCAGAAGCTTCCCCCGCAATCATGACCGGGTCCCCTCCGCGGGATAAGCGGAAACCTTCATGACGACGCGCCAGCCCACGATCATCGTAGGCGGAGGCCTCGCCGGCTGCGAAGCCGCCTGGCAGCTTCTGCGCCGGGGCCATCCGGTGGAGATGCGGGAGATGAAGCCCTCCCGGTATTCGCCGGCCCACCGCTCGCCCTTGCTGGCAGAGCTGGTTTGCAGTAACTCCCTCCGTTCCGGCCGCGTCGAGGACGCCCCGGGCCTCCTGAAGGAGGAGATGCGGCGGCTGGACTCCCTCCTGATGGACGCGGCCGACGCCACGGCCGTTCCCGCCGGCCGGGCCCTGGCGGTGGACCGGACCCTGTTTTCGCACCGGATTGAGGAAGCCCTGGTGAAACAGGACCGTTTCCGGCTCGTGCATGAAGAAGTGACGGAGATCCCCGAGGACCGGACGGTCATTCTCGCCTCGGGCCCCCTGACCTCTGACTCCCTCGCCGAATCCATCGCCCGCCTCACCGGACGCGGCTATCTCCACTTCTACGACGCCATCTCCCCCATCGTGGAGGCCGAGACCATCGACCGCACCCGCGTCTTTTCCGCCTCCCGGTACGACGCCGGCGAGGGGGACTACCTGAACTGCCCGCTGGGCCGGGAGGAGTACGAGCGGTTTCACACCGCCCTGACGACGGGGGAGGAAGTGCCCCTGCACGACTTCGAGGAGGCCCGGTTCTTCGAGGGCTGCCTGCCCGTGGAGGTCCTGGCGAAACGGGGAGCCCTCGCCCTGGCGTACGGCCCCATGAAGCCCGTCGGGCTTACGGATCCCCGCACCGGGCGTCCTCCGTTCGCCGTCGTCCAGCTCCGGCGGGAAAACCTGGAAGGAACGCTCTACAATCTCGTCGGATTCCAGACGAAGCTCACCCGGCCGGAGCAGGCGCGGATCTTCCGGATGATCCCGGGGCTGGAGAACGCCGGGTTCGCCCGGTACGGGAGCATCCACCGGAACACGTTCATCGACTCCCCTACCCTTCTGGATTCCTCCCTTCAACTCCGGGGCCGGGAGGGAATCTTCTTCGCCGGCCAGATCACCGGCGTGGAGGGATACATCGAATCGGCGGCCATGGGCCTGCTGGCGGGGCTGAACGTCGCCTTCCGCCTGGAGGGAAACGCTCTCCCCCCGCCGGGGAAGGAAACGGCGATCGGCGCCCTGCTTCACCACATCACGGAGTCGGGCCGAAAGGATTTCCAGCCGATGAACGTCAATTTCGGCCTGTTCACCCCCCTGGGGCTGAAGCTCCGCCGCCGGTTTCGCGGGGAGGCCTATGCCCGCCGCGCCCTGGAGGCGCTGGAACAGTGGAAACGATCCCTTTGAGGAAAAGGATCTCCCTGGATCCCGCCGTGACGGCCCTGATCGCCCTCTCGTGCCTGTGGGGCTACAACTGGGTGGTCATGAAGGAGGCCCTGAAGTATTCCGGTCCCTTCGATTTTGCAGCCCTCCGTATGGTCGTCGGCGTGGTCTGCCTCTTCGGCCTGCTCCTCTGGCGCCGCAAATCGATCCGCCCGAAACGGCCTCTCCAGACGTTCGTCCTGGGCTTTGTGGGCACAACCGTCACCATCGGTGCCGTCACCTGGGCCCTGGCCCTCGGCTCGGTCGGGCGCACGGCCATCCTGGTCTACACGATGCCCTTCTGGGTGCTGCTCCTGGCCTGGCCCATCCTGGGGGAGCGGATCCGGGGGAACCAGTGGATTCCGACGGTATTGGCCTTTGCGGGCCTCCTGATCATCCTCGATCCCGGACACATGCACGGATCGGCCCTGGCGAAAATCCTGGCTGTCGTGTCGGGCGTCGGCTGGGGCCTGGGCGCCGTTGTCACGAAGATCATGCGCGGGAAAACGGAATTCGACCTCGTCTCCCTGACGACCTGGCAGATGCTCTTCGGCACGATCCCGCTGGTCGTGATCGCCCTCATTGTTCCCGAAGAGCCGGTCCGCTGGACGCCGTCCTTCATCGCGGCCCTTGTCTACAGCGGTGTCTTCAGCAACGCCGTGTCGGTCCTCCTGTGGTTCTACATCCTCGAAAAGCTGTCCGCCGGGGCGGCCAGCATGGGGACCCTGGCGACGCCGGTTATCGGCATGACGGCCTCCTTTATCCAGCTGGGCGAGCGCCCCTCTCCCTGGGAGGGGGCGGGCATGATCCTGATCCTCGTCGCCCTCGGCCTCCTGACCTACATCGGCTACCGCCAGTCCCGGCTCCTGAAGCTGCCGTGAGCCTCCAAAGATAATGGGGACGGATTTGAAAGCCGCTCTCCTCTTTTCTTTGACGTCGTATCATGGCACGGGGGCTGCCACGGGGGCTCCCGCCGTCGCGGCCATTTTTCCCGCTATCCGTCGTCGACGATCAGGAAGGCTGGAGGGATGGGAAAAATGTCCCAATTGCTCCTCTGGGAACCCCCGGTCGCGCCCCCGCGAACGTCGGTCGGGGAGGGGGGCTTCCCGGAGCGCGAATAGCGGCTTTTTCGGGGCACCCTGCCGTCGCAGCGCAGCGCCCGCAAAGTCATCTGTCTGAGCGCCCCTGGGCGCGAGTTATGACTTTGCAGCGGAGCGAGACGTTGCAGGGTCGAAAAAACGCTTCTGAGCGCGAGGGAAGCCCTGCTCCCATATACCAGCCCCCATTCGCGTCTGATTCTCTATAAAAAAGAAGAAATAAGGAAAGGGGAGCGGATTTCAAATCCGTTCCCCTTTCCTTTGCCGCAGCCGGTGGGTTCGTTCCAGTCCGTGATCGCGGGGGCAGACCCTCAGGCCTTTCCCCTTCTTGACTTCCTCTTCGGCGCCTTTTCCGGCGCCAGGGCCTTCTTCAGGGATTCCAGTCCCTGCCGGATCTCCGTCGTTCCCCGGTAGGTGCGAACATCCGAAGGGGAGTACTGCACCATCATGGTCGGTGTGGAACTGATCTTATGCCGCTGGATGATCTCATCCAGGGCTTTGAAAGCCGGTTTCACGTCATGGGGAGACAGCCGGACGTGGCGTGCCTGGAGCGCCCCCGTAAGGTCGGCGTCCGATCCCGGGGCGCTCCCTTTCGCCAGGTCAAACAGCTGGCGGCGCGCCTGCAGGACGTCCCGATAGTCGTTCGCGGCCCGGACGGCATAGAGAAAATACTTTGCATAAAGCACGGTCTGCCTGTGAATGGGCATGTCCACAAACATCACCGTCGCCTGCTCGTTCTTCAGGACCGCTTCCAGGACCGGTTCCAGGTCCTTTTCCACGGATTGGCAGGGTTGACAGAAATAGTCCGTGAAGATGGTGACGGCGATCTTCCCCTTCCCGAACGAGGGTACGGGGGATTCATCCGCCCCGTAGGCGGGTGTTATCGAGCCGGAAAACGCGGCTATCATGACCAGATACCCCGCCAGCGCCACACCGATCAGCGGCAGGCGCAGGTTCTTCAGAAACGGAATGACGGCCTCTCCGGGCAGGTACAGAAGGCTTCGCAGCATACCTTTATCTCCCTTTCCCCTGAACTCGTAGTTGACGACGTATGCCGCCAGCAGAATCCCCGCAAATGTCAGGCAGAACGGACAAAAGACGTCTTCCCGGACCTGGAAGGCGAGCAGGTGCACCTCCCCGCCCAGGGCGCCGGCCAGCAGGATCCGGATCAGCCAGGGCTGCCGCGCCAGGACCAGGACGATCAGGGCCGCCATGAATCCGATTCCCACGTGTTTGAGGTCGATGCCGAAAAGATCGCCCTGGAGATAGCTGCAGTCGGTCTCGCAGAGATTGTAGTAAACCATGACTGCGATGCCTGCCGCGGCCAGGAGACCCGTCAGGAGGCTCCGCCAGATCGGGTTCTCGCGAGGCTTCACGGAGGCATTTTCCGTGGGCATTTCGTTCCCTCGTTTGTGAAGATTGTCCATCTGAGGCAATGACGCCGGACCGGCTTCCGACGGGCGAGTTTTTTGCACGTTTTTTCGTTTTTGTAAAGTCCCCCCTGGCCTCGGGAAGTGCGATCCCGATCCCACAATTTTGTGGAAAAAACTCCCGATGTGTCTATAATCGCGGACCCGACAACCCGGAGGCCCCGTTGTGAATCCTCAGAGGCAGAAGGAGCGCGTGGCGCTCCTGTCCGTCACGTCCAATTCCATCCTGGTGGTCATGAAGCTCGTCATCGGCCTCATGATCGGCTCCGTGTCGATCATTTCCGAGGCGATCCACTCGGGCGTGGACTGGCTGGCTGCCGTGATCGCCCTGTTCTCCGTGAAGACCTCCAGCCTGCCGGCGGATGCAAGGCATCCCTTCGGCCACGGCAAGATCGAAAACATCTCGGGCACCATCGAGGCGCTTCTGATCTTTGTCGCCGCCGGCTGGATCATCTTCGAGGCGGTCAAGAAGATCCTGAACCCGGAGCCCATCGAGGCCATCGGCTGGGGTGTGGGCGTCATGTTCGTGTCCGCCGCGGCCAACCTCGTCGTCTCGGAAAGGCTGTTCAAGGTGGGACGGAAGACCGATTCCGTGGCGCTCCAGGCCGATGCCTGGCACCTCCGGACGGATGTCTACACCTCGGCGGGGGTCATGTCCAGCCTGGCCCTGATCTGGGTCGGCTCCCGCGTTTTCCCCGGTCTGGACCTGCACTGGCTGGACCCGGCGGCGGCCATCGGCGTGGCCCTCCTGATCATCAAGGCCGCCTACGACCTGACCATCCAGTCGGCGCGGGACCTCCTGGACGTCAACCTGCCCAAGGACGAAATGGAATGGATCCGTGGCCGGATCCTGGAGCGGAAGCCCCTCATCCACGGCTTTCACCGGCTCCGGACCCGCAAGTCCGGACACTTCCGCTTTGTCGAGTTTCACCTCCAGGTGGACCCTCAGATGTCCGTGTTGAACTCCCACAACATTACGGAAGAGCTGTCCGGCCTCATCGAAAGGCAGTACCCCGATACAAGCGTCACGATCCACGTGGAGCCCTGCGAGGGGAACTGCATCGACCACTGCCTGGAAGGTTGCCTCCTGTCTCCTGAAAAGCGACGGGAGGTTCAACTCAAGAACAGGGCGGCAGGCCGCTGACTCCGCGGCGTGCGGGGGCGACTGCGGGTCGAACCGCTTCCGTCCTGCGACAGGCAAGGCAGACGTTCTTCCATCCAGGCGGATCATCCCGATTCGGCCTGTTCTCCCCACCACCTTCCCATGGCAAGCATGCTTCCGGCTGTGGTAATGTTCCCGAAACGAAACCGGGAGGGCGCCATGGGAGGGGGAGGATACGGACCGATGTACGGAGGCTGGTGGATCATGCCGCTTTTCTGGATTGTCATCCTGGTCATCCTGTTCTTCATCCTCCGTCGCTTCATCACCCAATCCTGCAGCCGGCCGGGACCGGCAATCGATCTCGGGGCCGAGACCCTGCGGCAGATCCGGGAAGAACTTCGCACACTACGGAAAGAGGTCGAGGAGTTGAAGAAGCGCCTGCCGCCGGCCGACTGAAGCCTCATCCGAACCGGGAGGGCAACATGGAAGCGTCCTGGCTGGATCTTCACCGGCGGGGCGAATTGAAGCGGCGCATGGAGAGGGCCGTCCTGGCGCTCACGGAATGCCGCCTGTGCCCGCGGTCCTGCGGCAGGAACCGGCTGGCCGACGAGCGGGGCTGGTGCCGGACCGGCCGGAAGGCCCGGGTCGCCAGCTTCCATGCTCACTTCGGGGAGGAGTCGCCGCTGGTGGGAACCGGGGGGTCCGGGACGATCTTCATCAGCTCCTGCAATCTCCTGTGCACGTTCTGCCAGAACGACGACATCAGTCACGGCCGGGAGGGAGACGACGTGGAGCCGGTCCACCTGGCGGCGATGATGCTGAGCCTCCAGGAACGGGGCTGTCCCAACATCAACTTCGTGACCCCCTCCCACGTGGTTCCCCAGATCCTGGAGGGTCTCCTGATCGCCGCGGACAACGGCCTCCGTGTACCCCTCGTCTACAACACCGGCGGTTACGACGCCATGGACACCCTCCGCCTCCTGGACGGCATCGTGGACATCTACATGCCCGATTTCAAGTTCTGGGACAATGAATGGGGGGAGCGGTTCTGCGGGGTCCGGGACTATCGGGAGCGGGCCTGCGAGGCAATCCGGGAGATGCACCGGCAGGTGGGGGATCTTTCTCTGGACGACGAAGGCGTGGCCGTCCGGGGCCTCCTGGTGCGCCACCTGGTGATGCCCGGGGGGGCCGCCGGCACGCCGGACGTCATGGCCTTCCTGGCCGGGCTCTCCCCTTACACCTATGTGAACGTGATGGACCAGTACCACCCCTGCGGGCGGGGGGCGGCGGATCCCCTGATCAATCGCCGCATCACCGCACAGGAATACGCCGCCGCCGTCCGCGCGGCCCTGGATTCAGGCCTTCACCGCCTCGATGACAGGGAGCGTAGGCGGCGTCGGCTTTGATGCCTCGCCCCGGATGGATCCGTCCGTCCCGATCACGACTTTCTTCAGCGGCACGTCCTTCCCCGCCATCTCCATGCCCTTCCGGACCATCATGGGCAGCCCCTGGCAGCATGGAACCTCCATGACGGCCACGGTCACGTCGCGGATCTCGTTGGCGGCAAAGATCCGGGCAAATTTCTCCACGCAGGGTCCGGGATCGTCGAACTTGGGGCAGCCGATCAGGACCACGCGCCCATCGATAAAATCCCGGTGGAACGTCGGATATGCCACGGGAACGCAGTCCGCCGCCACCAGGAGGCTCGCTCCCCGGAGGAACGGCGCCGTCGGCGGGACCAGGCGGATCTGGACGGGCCAGTGTGCCAGGGCAGAGGACGCGCCGATGCCGACTGCCGGCCGGTCGGCCTCCTCGCAGGAAACCGTCCGGAGAAAGGTCTGGAGGTGGGTCCCGGGACAGCCGCATGCCAGGGGCTCCGGCGCCACCGCCTTTTCCCTTTTCAGGTGTTCGATGACGGCCTGCTCGTCGAAAGCATCCGCCTCCCGCTCGACGATCTGCAGGGCATCCCGGGGGCAATCGCCTAAGCAGGCCCCCAGGCCGTCGCAGTAGCGGTCCGAGACCAGCCGCGCCTTGCCGTCGATGATCCGGATCGCCCCCTCGGCACAGGCGGTGACGCAGAGGCCGCAGCCGTCACATTTTTCCTCATCGATGCGGATGATTTTCCGGGTGGCGTTCATATCGGTCGTTTCCTCCTTCTTTCTTTTGCCTCTATCATAAACACCTCTTTTCAGAACGTCTTTGACTTAAGTCAAGGACCGGTGGTATTTTTTCCGGCATGGATAAGCCAGCCATTGATCCGGTCGGGAGACTCTCCCTGATTCCCCTTTTCGCGGGCCTGCCCCGACCCCACCTGGAGGCCCTGGCGGGCATCACGGTGACGAAATCGTTCCCGGCGGGGTGCAGAATCTTTTCCGAGGGAGAGGAAGGCCGGGGCTTCTACGCGGTTCTCTCCGGCCGCGTCAAGATCTTCAAGCTCTCCCCGGAGGGAAAGGAGCAGATCCTCCACCTCTTCGGTCCCGGCGAGATTTTCGGGGAGGTGGCCGTGTTTACCGGCCGGGGCTTCCCGGCCCACGCTTCGGCGGAGCGATCCAGTTCCCTGCTGTTCTTCCCGCGGGAGGCCTTCGTGGAGTTGATCCACCGGGATGCCTCCCTGGCGCTGGGCATGCTGGCGGTTCTGTCCGTGCGGCTCCGGCGGTTCACCCGCATGGTGGAGGACCTGTCCCTGAAGGAAGTCCCGGGAAGACTGGCGGCCTACCTGCTCTACCGGAGCGGCGATGAAAAAAAGAGCGTCGTCGAACTGGACCTTTCCAAGGCCCAGTTGGCGGCTCTCCTGGGGACCATCCCCGAAACCCTCTCCAGGATTCTGACGCGCATGGGACGGCGGGGCCTCATTCGCACCCAGGGCTCCCGGATCACGATCCTCGAAAGGGAAGGTATCGAGGCCATCGCCACGGAAGGAAGCAAACTCGCCTGAAACCTGAAACAGGAAAGGAGGAGACCCCATGAAGCCTATTGGACCCCTGATGTGGGAACACCGGCTCATCGAGCGGATGATCCGGGCGGTCAAGGTCGAGATCGAGCGAATCGCCCGGGAGAACACGGTCAACCCCGTCGCGGTGGACGTCGCCGTGGACTTCATCCGGACCTATGCCGACCGGACCCACCACGGCAAGGAGGAAGACATCCTGTTCCGGGAGATGAAGAAGAAAAAGCTGACCCCGGAACACGCCCGGATCATGGACGAACTGATCGAGGAACACCGGGAGGGACGCAAGACCGTGGCCCGCCTCGTGGCGGCCAAGGAGCAGTACCTGAAGGGGGACGCCGCGGCTGTCGCCACGGTAGTTGAATGTCTCCGCTGGCTGACGGACTTTTACCCGAAGCACATCACCAAGGAGGACAAGGGCTTCTTCTACCCGATCCTCGCCTACTTCAGCGATGCGGAGCAGAAGGCCATGCTGGACGAGTTCTACGAGTTCGACCGGAAGATGATCCACGAAACGTACAGCCGGGTGGTGGACGCCTTCGATACCGGCCGGCCTTGATCGCGGACGGAATGCATTTGTCTGTCCGATACGGCGGAATCCTTCATCGACGGAGCGGACGAACTTCCCTGCCGGGCAAAATCCGAAGGGCGGAACCGGGTGTTCGCGAACGGACGTCAGCGACACCGCTCCGCCCTTCCCCCCGCCCCGGGAAACGAAGCGAACAATCCTACTGAAAACACTCCTGAAAATACTGCTTGACAAATCATTATGATAAGCTCTAAATAACCGTGGTTACAAACTAACCATGGTCATTCAAAAGCGGTCATCCTCGAGGCAGGGGCACGATCTGAATGGGCATCGCAGAACGGAAACAGAGAGAGAAGGAGTCGCGATCGAGGCAGATTCAGGAGATCGCGGCGGAGCTCTTTTACAAAAAAGGATACGCGGAGACCTCCCTGGACGAGATCGCGCGCCGGGCCGAGATTTCCAAGGCCACGATCTACCTGTATTTCAAGAGCAAGGACGACCTTTACTACCAGATCGTCGAGCCGGCCCTCGCGGAATTGAGCCGACGCCTGGTGAGCATCGCAGAAAACAGCGAAGAGCCGGCAGAAATCACCGTCAGGAAGATCATCGACGCCACCCGGGACGTCTTCTTCAACGATCCCGGCTCGTATCACCTGGTCTCCCGGTACAATGCAGCGGAGTTCAAGCGGCTCCTGCCGAAGAACCGCCTGGACAACCTGAAGAGCCTGATGCGCTCCAATTTCCACCAGATGGAACAGGCCGTGCAGAAGGGAATCGACCAGGGCGTTTTTCATGATGCCGACGCAAAACTGGTCTCCATCATCCTGTGGAACTGCTTTATGGGTGTCATCCAATTCCAGGAAAACAGGATGGATTCGGAGAGGACAGATTATCGAAGGCCGACGATCGACGCCGCGGTGGACCTGATCCTGAAAGGGTTGAAAAGCAAATAATTTTTTTATCGAAAACTAACCATGGTCATCAACTGACCATGGTAATAAAGAACAAGAGAGGAACTTTGAAATGGAAACCATGACGCTGGAATGGGGAATGGAGCATGCCTGGTCCGATCGGGACATGCTGTACAAGGGTGGACACACCATGGAGACGATGACCGTCGAGGCGGGAGCGGAGCGGGCCTGGTCCGATCAGGACATGCTGTCCCAGGGCGGATACGGATCGATCCCCGACGACGCAGAACATCCGGGCAGTGCCCCTCGGAAAGCCGCCACGCTCGACGTCGCTTTCGAGCGGGTCTGGTCCGACGATGACGTGCTTCCCGCAATCAGCACGCTGAAAAAAGCCGCATAAACCCAATCTTCTTGCTCTCTCCTTACCCCCCGGCCGTCCCGTCGTAACTGGCGGGGCGGCCTTTTTTTATCTTCCAGGCACAAAGCAACGAGTACGAAGCCAAGATTGACACGTTGATCAATCTCCCGTATCATCCCGGCCTGCGAGGTGTCGAAGAACCCGGGTTCTTCTTTTCCCCACTTCCGGAAAGCCGGTTGGATCATGAAGTTCTTCCAGAAGCTCACCCCCGCCATGACGGCACCGTTTCTCGCCGTTTTTCTCGGTGTCGTCCTTTTTCTCTTCGACCCCCTTCCCCTCCAGGTGCTTCGAAACGCCGCCTTTGACCAATACCAGCGCTGGCAACCGCGGCCATACGAATCGGCTCCCGTTCGCATCATCGACATCGACGAAGAAAGCCTGAAGAAGGTCGGACAGTGGCCCTGGCCCCGTACGCGGGTTGCCGAGCTGGTCGACATACTTGAGCAGGCCGGAGCGGCCGCCGTCGGCATGGACATCGTCTTCGCGGAGCCGGACCGGACGTCGCCGAAGTCCATGGCCGCCGCCTGGAGCCTTCCGGAGGACCTCCGCCGGCGCCTGGCCGGTTTGACCGACCATGACGAGGTCCTGGCCCGGACGATCCGCCACGGCCGTGTCGTCCTCGGATTCGCAGCCGAACGGGACGGTCCGGAGAGGCTCCTGCCCGCGCGTCCCTTTCGATTCATCTTTTCCGGCCCCTCTCCCCTCCCTTTTCTTCATCCGTTTGAAAGCTCGGTGACGGCAATTCCGCTCCTGGAAAACGCGGCGGCGGGCAACGGCGTCCTTTCGTTCATCCCCGACTCGGACGGAGTCGTCCGCCGGGTCCCTCTGGTCGTGAGTCTGCGGGACCAGGCGATGCCTTCCCTCGCCGCCGAGGCGCTGAGGGTGGCCCAGGACCAGGCGAACTACATCGTGAAGACAAGCGCCGGGAAGGGAGTCGGCATGGAGGAAATCCGGATCGGCGCATTCACCGTACCGACGACCCCCCGGGGGGAGATCTGGGTGCATTACACACGGCCCGTTCCGGACCGCTACATTCCGGCCTGGAAAGTGCTGGCGGGAGAGGCCCCCCGGGACCGGATCGACGGGCATATCGTACTGCTCGGCACCTCCGCCCAGGGTCTCATGGATCTGCGCTTCAGTCCGGCGGGGACCATCATTCCCGGCGTCGAGGCCCACGCCCAGGCGCTGGAGCAGATTTTCACGAAGGCCTACCTGACCCGTCCGTCCCAGGCGGAGGCCATCGAGGCGCTGGTGATCGTCATCGGCGGCCTGCTCGTCGCGATCATCGCCCTTTCCACGCAGGCCATGGTCTCGGCCGGGGTGACCGCCGCCGTTCTCCTGGCCGCCGGAGGAGGCGCGTGGATCGCCTTCAGCCGCTACGGCCTGCTTCTGGACCCGGTTACGCCCGGACTGGCGATCGCGATCACCTTCGTCGCCGGGAGCGTCGTCCGCCACCGGACCAGCGAGCAGCGCCAGCGGTGGGTCCGGGAGGCCTTCTCACGATACGTGTCGCCCAACCGCGTCGATTACCTCGTCGAGCATCCCGACCAGCTCGAACTGGGGGGACAGCGCCGGGTATGCAGCTTCATCTTCACGGATCTTGCCGGTTTTACCAGCCTCATGGAATCGATGGACCCCGGCGACGCCGTCTCGATCCTCAACGCCTACCTGGACGAGATGGTCACCATCGCCTTCCGGCACGGCGGGACCCTGGACCGGATCGTCGGCGACGCCGTGGCGATCATGTTCTCGGCTCCGGTCGTGCAGCCGGACCACCAGGAGCGGGCCCTGAATTGCGCCCTGGAGATGCATGCCTTCGCGGAGCGGTATGCGGACGATCTCAACGCGAAGGGCATCGCCTTCGGGCAGACCCGCATTGGCGTCCACACCGGCGAGGTCATCGTGGGAAACTTCGGCGGAACGACCATGTTCGATTACCGCGCCCTGGGCGACGCCGTCAACACGGCTTCCCGTCTCGAGGGCGCGAACAAGCACCTGGGAACGAGGATCTGCGTCTCCGAGGCGACCCGCGCCGGCTGCCCGGACGCGGCAGTGCGGCCCGTGGGATCCCTGATCCTGAAGGGAAAGACCGAGCCCCTGATAGTCTACGAGCCGATTGCAGCGGAAAGGGAAACCGTCGGGACGGGATCGCGCGACCCCGTATACGAGGCGGCGTTCGGACTGCTTCAGAGCCGCAGTCCCGATGCCGATAAGGCCTTCGAGCGCCTGGCGGACGAGCGTCCGCACGATCCGCTCGTTCATCTTCACCTCGGACGCCTGCGGGCGGGCGAAACAGGAGACACCATCGTCCTGGCGGAAAAATAGCGTTCTTTCCGCCGTGGCGGCGGTCGTCGGACAGGCAGAGACGATACAAACCCGGCCATCGGGCAGCGTCCCTTCGTGCCGGTTCGATGGGAGATCGAGACCCGGCAAACAAACGGACTACGAATCATGGAGGGTGGAACCATGTTCAGATTCATCATGGCGATCCTCCTGCTGTTCCCGGCCTGTGTCTGGGCGGGGGACCAGGATGCGATCGGGTATGTCAAGACGGTCAAGGGCAGTGCCTTTGTGCTCGACGGCGGGAAGTCGGTCAGGGCCGCACCGGGCACACCGATCAAGATGGGGAACACGCTCAAGACCGGCCCCGGCGGCAGCATGGGGGTCACGTTCAAGGACAACACCGTGATGTCCTTCGGGCCGGACACCGTATTGACGGTGGACGAGTATCTCTACGCCCCGGGGAAAGACAACCTCAAATTCGGAACCACCGCATCGAAAGGAAGCCTCGAAGTCGTATCGGGCGTGATCGCACGGCTCAAGCCGAACTCCGTCCGCATGAAGACGCCGACGGGAACGATCGGGATCCGCGGCACCCACTACCTGCTCAAGGTAGAACCGCAGGAAGGAGGGGAAAAGCCATGACGCGAACCCTGATGAAAACGGGACTGGCCGTGCTGGCCCTTCTCTTCACAGTGGGCTGCGCGACGGCGCCGGCACCGAAATCATACGCCGTCCTGATGGAAAATCCGGACGGGACCACAGGGCAGATCGCCGTCAGCGGGGCAAAGGGCGAGGTGCTGCTGGACAAGCCGCGCACCGGCACCGACCTGGATGGATCGACAGGAACCCCGTACGCGGTCGGCGAAGACCGGATCCGGAGGGACTTCGGCGAGGCCCTTGCCGCCCGACCGCCGCTGCCGGTCAGCTTCATGCTCTACTACCGGGCGGGGGGGACGGTGCTGACGGGAGAGTCCCAGGCCCTGATCCCGGCGATCCTGGAGGCGACCCGGACCCGGCCGGCGCCCGATGTGTCGGTGATCGGCCATACGGATACCGTGGGGAACAGCGAGGCCAATGAGAAGCTCGCGTTGCAACGGGCACAATCGGTGGCGGAGATTATCCGGAAGGCGGGCCTGCAGGTCCAAGACCTGACGATCGCCTCCCATGGTGAGCGAAATCTCCTCGTCTCCACACCGGACAACACACCCGAACCGAGAAACCGCCGGGTGGAGGTCACCGTTCGCTGACCACGTCACCTCCCGTTCCCGTTGGTGCACAACCCGGAGGCGGGCCGGCCCGCTTGACACACACATGCCGCGGAAAGGAAATGCCATGACTCTCTTCCCAAACCTGAAGCTGCGTTTCCACAATTGGGCCGTGATCGCCCTCCTGTGTTTCGTCTTCGTTCTCACCGCCTCGGTCATGGCGGTCGTCATCACCAAGTTCAACGCCATGGCGGAGGACAATGCCAGGAAGCGCTTCCTGCTGATCACCCAGACCGGCGTCGAGCGGCTCAAGGCCCTCATCGGGGGGACGGGACGCCACGTGGAAGTGTACGCCGATGTCAAGCAGGAGCGATTCCGGCGGGACGGGCGGCTGAACGATCGCGACATGTGGCTGACCTTCATGTCGCAGTTGAAGACGGAGGATAACCTCTATTCCGTCTATTTCGGTCTCGAAAACGACGACTTCTACCAGGTTGTGCACACCCGGGGCAACCCGGGCTGGAATGCACATATTGCCGCGCCCCGGAATACGTGGTTTGCCCAGCGGACGATCATCCGGACAAGCGGGGGCGGGCGCGAGGAATCCTGGCGATACTGGTCGTCCGACATGCAACCGATCGGCACAAAGAAGCGACCGTCCGACTATTTCCCGACGGTGCGGCCCTGGTACTGGGGGGTAAAGCTGGCAAAACCCGTTGCGATCACGGATCCGTATGTCTTTGCCTCTTCGCGGGAGCCGGGAATCACGATCTCCAGTCCCCTCCCGGGAGGGATAGGAGTGCTCGGAGCCGACCTGAGCCTGGGATCGCTCCGGGACTTTCTGTCAAAAATTCCCCTGACGCCCAACGGTGCCATTGTGGTGCTGGATCGCAAAAACCGGATCCTGGCTCATCACAGCACATCGCCGACCTGCAGGCTGAAGGATACGGCCGTGCTGATGCCGGTCTCCACAACCGGCAGTCCCCTTCTGGCCGTCCTGGAAAACTGGAAAGGCGGGGACGGCGGGACAGAGACACGGATTGTCGATGTCGGGGGGGATGCGTTCGTGTTCGCTAACCACACCTATGCGGCCGCACCGGGAATGGAATTGCGGATTGCCGCTTTTGCACCGATGAGTGACTTCTCCGGCCCGATCGTCGAGGCACGGAACCAGGTCATCCTGGTGACGGCCGTTTTCCTGCTGTTCATCATCCCCCTCGCCGTCATCGGCGCTCGCCGGGTCGGGCGCTCTCTCTCGATTCTCACCACGGACGCCGAGCGCATCACGCATCTCGATTTTTCCGGCGAGGTCGGTCAGCTGCCCACCATCCTCTACGAAGTCGTCACCCTCGGCGAGGCCCACAAGGTTATGAAGAGCACGCTCAGCGAGCGTACGCGAGCCCTGACGGTGGCGGAGGAGAAGCTCGCCAGCCTGGTGGAGAACGGGATCATGCTGTCCCGGGAGCAGAACCGGCAGGCCCTTCTCCGTCACATCCTCTTCGGCGGAAAGAAGCTTTGCAATTGCGACGCCGGCACGATGTACCTCAAGACCGACCGGGAGACGCTGATGTTTGCGCTCCGGACCAAGGACGACGTTCTGCCCTCCATCGAGATTCCGCTCCGGGATCCGGCCACGGGAGCCCTGAACGAGCAGTACGTCTCGATCTACACGGCGGTGCACAACGAATCGGTCATCATCGACGACGTCTATTCCGAAACACGGTTCGACTTGAGCGGCTCCCATCGCTTCGACGAGGAAACGGGATACCGGACCGTCTCAATGCTGACGGTCCCCATGTCGCCCCGGGAGGGCGAGGTGATCGGGGTCCTGCAGTTCATGAACGCCCTGGACCCTGATACGGAAGAGGTCATCCCGTTCCCCCGCGAACTGGTGGGATTCGTCGAGGCGCTGGCCTCGCAGTCGGCGGTGGCGCTGGAAAACCACAACCTGCTCCAGGCGCAGCGGACCCTGATGGATGCCCTGATCCGGCTCGTGGCGGGCGCCATCGACGCCAAGAGTCCCTATACCGGCGGCCACTGCGAGCGGGTGCCGGAGCTGGCGATCATGCTGGCGGAAGAGGCCTCCCGGGTACAGGAGGGGCCGTTTGCGGATTTCAACTTCAAAACGGAGGAGGAGTGGCGGGAATTCCGGATCGGCGCATGGCTCCACGACTGCGGCAAGGTCACGACCCCGGAGTACGTGGTCGACAAGGCGACCAAACTGGAAACGATCTACAACCGGATCCACGAGGTGCGCACGCGCTTCGAAGTGCTGCTCCGGGACGCCGAGATCGAGTGCCTCAAGGCCATCCAGGGCGGCGTCGCTCCGGAAGCCGCCCTGCGGGACTACCGCGAGAAGCGGGTCCAATTGATTGATGATTTCGCCTTCGTGGCGGAGTGCAACATCGGCGGCGAGTCCATGGATCCGGAGCGGATCGTGCGGCTCAAGCGGATCGCCGGCCGGACCTGGCTGCGCCATCTCGACGACCGCCTCGGCCTGTCCCACGAAGAGATGAGGCGCTATGAAGGCATACCGGCCCCCGAATTGCCGGCAGTCGAAACGCTCCTCTCCGACAAGCCCTGGCACGTCATTCCCCGGCTCGACAAAAGGGCCCTCGATCCCCGGTACGGATTCAAGGTGGATGTTCCCGAAGACCTCTACAACTTCGGAGAGATCCTCAACCTGTGCGTGGAGCGGGGAACGCTCACCGCGGAGGAGCGCTTCAAGATCAACGAGCACATCATCCAGACGGTCGCCATGCTGGACGCCCTGCCCTTCCCGAGGGAGCTGCGGCGGGTCCCGGAGTATGCGGGCTCCCACCACGAAACGCTGACGGGCTCGGGCTACCCCCGCCGGTTGACGAAGGACGATCTGTCCGTTCCGGCCCGCATCATGGCCATCGCCGACATCTTCGAGGCCCTGACCGCCTCCGACCGCCCCTACAAAAAGGCCAAGACCCTGTCCGAATCGGTGAAGATCCTGTCCTTCTTCAAGAAAGACCGGCACATCGATCCGGACCTGTTCGATCTCTTCCTCCGCTCGGGTGTCTACCTGCGGTACGCCAGACGCTTCCTGAAGCCGGAGCAGATCGACGAGGTGGACACTTCCAAGTATCTGAATTGATCTCGGAATGACTCGAATGCACCGGCGGCGGAGGGTGGGAGTCCCTCTTCCGCCGGCCGCTCAACATGTCAGGATACCGCCTGTTTCCTTCCTCCCTGGATTCCCTTGACGGCATAGCCCATGTAAGAAGCGCTCATATCGCTGCTTTCGCGCATGTCCAGGCGGCGCCCCAGCTCCCGGTAGGAAATCCGGCCCCTGACGCGCCGGTTGAAATTCAGCAATATGCCGACCGGATTGCTGCGCGGGGCGATCCCCCGGATGTCCCGCTGGACAAGTCCATGCTGGGCAAGCAGGCCGGACAACTCGGCCGGACGGATGAACTTCTTCCAGACGTGGGAGTTCGGCTCCGCGAAGGCCGTGGACGGCCAGTCCTGCATGACCTTGATGACGGCGATCCAGCTCCGGAAGGTCCGGTTGATCGTGTCGTAGCAGAAGATCCCACCGGTCCGGAGAACCCTCGATATCTCCGAGATCACCCGCCCGACGTCCCCGACATGCTCCAGGACGTCGCAGCAGAGGACGACGTCGAAACGCCCGCTGCTAAACGGAAGCTGCTCGCCCGCAGCCGTCCCGTACTCGATCCGCAGTCCGCCTTCCATCGCATGCCGCCGTGCTGTCAGGATGGACGGTTCCGACGAATCCACGCCGGTCACCTCGAAGCCGGCCCGGGCAAACTCCTCCGCCAGGAGCCCTCCGCCGCACCCCACGTCGAGCACGGTCCGGAACCGTGGCCCCCCGCCATGCTCCCCCTCCAGGATCCGCCGGAAATAGCCGAACCGCACCGGATTGACGAAGTACCGGATGGTGGCGAATTCGCCTTCGTCTTCATCCCACCAGGCGTGTCCGCGCCGGCTGTAGATTTCGTTATTCACCTGCACGGCACGATCCCCTTATCCTCCCGCCACAAAAGCGTGCCCCACGAACAGAAACACGACCGAGGCGACAACGAGGCCCGCCAGGACAGCCTCCCTGCTCGGGAATGGGATGTTTCGAACGATCCCCTTCACATGACGGAGCAGGGCCTTCCTGTTCAGGATGACATGCCAGGCGGCGAAGGCAAGAAAGAGCACGGCCAGGATATTGTGAGCCGCCATCCAGGCGTGGCGCGGGGTCGTCATGGCGGAAAACTGGTAGAGGTGATTGGCGTACCCGGTGAGCGGAAGACCGAGACCGGAAATGGCGGCCCCCAGAGCGGTGAAGGCCCTTGTGTTGAGAAACTTCCCCTTGTTCGATTGCATTCGTCCATCCTCCCTTATCGGTGCCTCTCCAGCGCATCGCGGAGCGCTGCGAGGACGCGGACCGTCGCCTGCACGTCCTTCGCATCGAGTGTTTCACCCATCATGCGCTCGAAGGTATGCATGCGCTCGTGGATTTTCCGGAACGCCTGACGCCCTTTGGGTGTCAGACTCACGTAGTTTCGACGCCCGTCCCGGGAATCGGATCGCCTTTTGACCCAGCCCTGCTCCTCCATCTCCCGGACAAGGCGGGTCACGGCGGCGGCGTTGATGCCGAGCCGGCGGGCGATCTCCATGACGCCGGCCTCTTTGGGCAGTTCGATTGCCAGGAGTCTTAACAAAGCAAGCCTGGAGGTCGATATGCCGATGATCCGCGGGATGAGATTCAGCATCGCCTGCTGCGTGCGATAGAGATCCCTCAAGAGATGAAGCTCGTCCCCCTTGTGCCCAAGGAATTCTTCTTTCATTTTTCTTTCCTGTTTTCCATGGCTTTGTTGATTGCATAAGTCATTGACCTTGTCAATTACTTATTTGTGGAATGGACCGTTGCGGTAATGAATGGGTTCCCGGGACTGAGGAATCAGTCCTTGGTGAAGAGTGCGGACCGGCTCAGGGAAATCCCGGGACGGTCGACGAGCGTCAGGCCGACCCGCTCTGCCGCATCCAGGGTGGACTCGAATTTTTCAGCACGGACATGAAGTCGGGGTTCGACGATCAGCATGCGGCCGCCGGGCCGGAGACAGTCCTTGAGGTCAGATAGGAAGGCCTGCTGGTCCGGCACTTCGTGAATCATCCAGAAGATCAGGATGAAATCGGCATCGTTGGGCATGGCCGGATCGCCGGGTTTTCCAAGATGGGTTATGAGATTCCCGCCAAGGCCCGCCCGTTCCGCCCTCTGCCGGAGGGCATCCAGCATCCGCTTCTGGATGTCGAGGGCGACGACCTTTCCCCCGCTGCCGACGAGGCGCAAGAGCGGGATCGTGAAGTAGCCCATCCCGGGCCCGACGTCGATCACGGTGAAGCCGGGCTTTGCATGCGGCTCCAGGATTTTCTCCGGGTCCTGGAAAAGGCGGCGGAGCGGGTTGTCGAAGCTCCTGCAGAGCCACCACGGACAGACATGCCTGCCCCTGACGAAGAGGACATCGAGGATTCCTTTCATGCTCAGTCCCATCCATTCCCTCCTGCGCATCGACGACCGGTGATTTGCACCTTACCCGGAAACCACGGATCCATGCAACCGGGTCGAGGGGCAGATTTTACATATTGCCCAAAAAAAACGGGACGGACACCTCATGCCCGCCCCGCTCCGTATTCATTCCCGGCCGGGACGGCGCATCGTCCATCCCGGCCGCCATTTTTACGCCCGTTCAATCGCGGTCGAGCCAGATCTTCATCTCCCTGGCCTGCCGGGTCAGCTCGTCCCGGAACGAGGGGTGGGCGATGCCGATCAGGGCCTCCGCCCGCTGCCAGGTCGATTTCCCCTTGAGCTGCACGATGCCATACTCCGTGGCGACGTACTGCACGCAGGAGCGGGGAACGGTGACAATGGATCCGAGTTTGAGCGTCGGGACGATGCGGGAATGGATGTTGCCCTTCTTGTCTGTGAAGGTAGAGCTCAAGGCGATGATCCCCTTCCCGCCCCGGGAATTGAAGGCCCCGAAAATGAAATCGAATTGGCCGCCCGTACCGGAGATATGGACGGTACCCGCCGACTCGGAACAGACCTGGCTGAACAGGTCGACCTCGATGGCGTTGTTGATGGCGACGACCTTGTCGTTGACCTGGATTACCCGCGGATCGTTCGTGTAGTTCACGGGATAGGAGGCACAGGCGGGATTGTTGTGGAGAAAGTTGTAAAGCTTCTTCGTTCCCATGGCGAAGGTGTAGACCATCTTGAAGCGGTCCGTCGTCTTCCGGTTGCCGGTGATCTTCCCGGTATTGTAGAGGTCCACCATGGAATCCACGAGCATCTCCGTGTGAATGCCGAGGTCCGTGAGGCTGCTCTCGGCGATCATGGCACCGATGACGTTGGGCAGCCCGCCGATGCCGAGCTGCAGGCAGGCGCCGTCCTCGATTTCCTCCATGATGTGACGGGCGATCCGGATGTCCGTTTCCGTGGGGGGGGCGGGCGGAACTTCCATAATGGGTGGATTTTTCCCCTCCACGACGTAATCGACCCGCGACACGTGGACCGACTCCTGGTTGCCGCCCAGACAGAGTGGGATGTTCTCGTTGACTTCCACGACCACCTTCTTCGCCTTCGTGATGGCCGCCGAGGTGATGGAATTGCACATGCCGAAGTTGAAATACCCTTGCGCATCCATCGGCCTGGCGTTGACAAAGACGTAATCATAATCACGGTACTTCCTGACGATTCTGGGTCCCTGATGGTAGGTCACGGGAATATAGCTGCAGAGCCCCTGCTGATGCAGTCTCCGGCCGACTCCGGACATATGCCAGTCGTCGTAGATGAAATGTTTTCGATGCGGGTCCGCCTCGATAAACTTGGGGACCTTGGTGATGCAGACGCCATTGATCCGCACGTCCGTCAACTCTTCCGCGCGCGCGGCGAGGGCTTCATCGAGCGATTCCGGCCGAAGGGTGAATTCCGCGAAGAAGATTTCATCTCCGGAATGGATCATGGCCGCCACCTCGGCGGCGGTTCTCAGCTTTTCCTGGTACTTTTTTCGGTTCAGTTCTTCCAT
This sequence comes from Syntrophales bacterium, assembly GCA_035363115.1. NCBI lineage: Bacteria > Pseudomonadati > Thermodesulfobacteriota > Syntrophia > Syntrophales > Syntrophales bacterium. The sequence goes on from DAOSEM010000011.1 coordinate 98,648, forward strand.
GGTTCTGGCCTTCCCTCTTCCAATTATTTATTCAAGTGGATGAAGACACAACGGGAGTGTGAGCTTCGGCCACTTGGTGGATTCATGTTCGCGAAAGCGGGGGTACGTCCGATTAAACGTGAATGAAACGTGAGGCTTCCGAAGGCAACGGGATAACTCTTGAAGGAACGGTTGTCGGATTGGGAGTATAGGGACAATGAACCGGACAGTCAATAGGAATCGGGTGCGGGCGGGCATAGGAAGATTTCCCGGCCGCCGCGGAAAAACGTCCGATACAGCCGGGAAGCGGCCGCTACTGCCCGGCTTCCCGATCCGTCATGTTCAGCATGGATTTCAGGTGCCCGACGCCGTATGCGATCAGCTCTCTCACCGCCTCGACCGCGGCCGGCGGGTCCTGGGCGGCGATGGCCTCGACGATCCTGCGATGCAGGGCGGCGACCTGCTTCATGAACGGGGCGTCGATGAAGGACTGGCGCGATATGTTGACGTAGACGTGCTTGAAGGAGTTCAACAGCAGCGGGTAGAAGAGATTGCCCGAGGCCATCGCCGCATGGTGGTGGAAGCGGAAATACAGGCCCGTGGTGGCGGCGACGTCGTTCATATCGATGGCGTCCCATTCCTCCAGGAGTTGATAAAAAGTCTGAAGCTGCTCCTCCGTCCGGTTCAGCGCCGCGAGACGGACCGTCTCGGACTCGAACAGGATGCGCATCTCCACCATGCTGTCCAGGAGCTTCGTCTCGAGGGTTCCCGAGTAGTAATTGATCAGCGTGTCGAGTATCGCCAGGGAGCCGTTGGTGCGGTAATCGTTGACCACCGTTCCCGCCCGGGGCTTCATTGTGACCAGTCCCCGCGCCTCCAGCTCCAGCAGGCCCTCGTGGACGACGGGGCGGCTGACGCCGAGAGCCTCCGCCAGTTCGCGCTCGGACAGCAGCTTCTGCCCCGCCTCGAGCTTGCCGGAGAGGATCAGCGACTCGAAGTGCTCGATGAACACCTCTTTCAGGCTCTTGGCTCGGATGGGCGCCAGCAGTTTCTTCATGGACAAGACGATTCACCCGAAAAACGGCGTGCCGGAGCGTTTGATCGTCCGGCTCGCAGGAAACCGGGCCGCCGGATCCGCCTGGGACCCGGCGACCGGAAACGAGTCGGTCGCGGATATCCGCATATAGTGCGCATGGCTGGTCTTTATCAAAAAAACGTCCCGATTTCCCGGGGAAAAACGGTTCCAGCCTCTCAGCCCTGCGGGTTCTTCTTTTTTCTCCAGCTTGTCAGGAGACCGATCCAGGCCTTGACGTCCGTCAGGTAAGCAACCCGGTCGCTGATGATCGACAGGGACTTGACCGTCTTGCGGACCTCCCACAGCGTCATGGTGAGAACCGCCAGTGCGACTATCAGCATCACGGCGACACCCATCCAGAAAAACGGCAATATCTGCTCCGCCATCCGTTCCACCTTTCTTGAAAAAAGGAAGGGTCGCCGCACTCCGGAGAAACCGGTGCGGCGCCCGCTTCCGTTGCGATCCCCGTCCCCCTACACCATGTAGCGCCCCGGCAGCGTGTGCGCCTGCTTGAGCAGGTATCGGAGCTGCTGCTTCTTGTGGGGAGGCAGCAAGAAATAGAAGACGATTCCCAGCACCACAATCGCCGTCATGATCAGGCCGAACTTCTTTTTCTTGGTCATCGGAATGCTCCTTTCAGCGTCTTATAATCTCTCGTGTTTCACGATCTGGTTGAAGGCGATGTAGCCGGAGGCCACCGTTGTGGGAACGCCACCGCCTGGATGGGTCCCCGATCCCGCCAGGTACAGCCCGTCAATGCACTTGGACTTGGAGGAGGGGCGGAAGACCGCCTGGTGCGTGGCATCCTGGTGGAAGCAGTAGATCGACCCCTCGGGCAGGTTCAGGCTCCGCTCGTAGTCCTTCGGCGAGGCGGCGATCGCATGAACAATGTGCCCCTTGAGCCCGGGCACCAGCTTCTCGGAGATATAGTCGAGATACTCTTCGACGAACTGGTCCTTGAAGGTGTCCCAGTCCGCTCCCTTCAGGTGATAGAAGGATTCCGGGATCACGTTGATGACGTGGTGCCCCTCCGGGGCCAGGCTGTCGTCGGAATGCGAAGGCCAGCAGACGAGGCCGTAGTTCGTGCTCGCCGGCAGCATCACGCCCGTTTCGACGTGGTTGGTCCAGAAATCGTTGACCTCCTGCATGGATACGGCGGTGAAGCTGTGGTGCGCGTCCAGCGGCGGCTTGCAGTCCACGCCCACGTAGATCATGCAGAGCCCCTTGCCGTACCGGAGGCTCTTCACCCCGGAGCGGGTGAGCCAGGGCAGGTTCTCCTCCCCGATCAGGTCGAGGTAGAGCATCTTGGGGTTGATGTTGGAGACGACCATCCGGGAGCTGATTTCCCCGCCGTCGGCGAGGACGACGCCCTGGGCGCGGCCGTTGCGGACGATCACGCTCGTCACGCTGCTGTTCATGCGGATCTCGAGGCCGTCCTTTTGGCCGCACCGGAGCAGCGCCTCGGGGATGCGGATCATGCCGCCCCGGGGATACCAGATGCCCCGGTGCTCGCTGTAAGGAATCATGCCGAAGGCCCCCGGGCAGAGGGCCGGGGGCATGCCCATGTAGAGCGACTGGTAGGCCATGGTCCGGAGGACCCGCTCGTCCTTGAAATACTTCTGGATGAGGTCCTGGTAGGTCGTCATGAAGGTGGGCAGGTAGCGAAGCAGCGCCGGGTTTTTCCGGATCATGCGGGCCATGTCGCCCATCGTGTCGGCGGGGCTGCAGAGAATGGTGTCCAGGAGGACGTCCATCATGTCGCTGCAGTAATCGCAGAAGTCATACCAGCGCCGCCCGTCCTCCGGCGAAATGGAGGCGATCACCCTCCCCGTGGCCTCGATGGATTTCTCGATGGTGATGCGCTCGCCGTTGCGGTACATGACCGAGAACATGGGATCACAGGGGACCAGCTCCACTTCCTGGTCGAAGCGGGTTCCCAGCTTCCGGAAAACCGTCTCGATGGGCTGCGTGATCTCCACGATGGAGGCCCCGACGTCGTGACGGTAGCCGTTCCGCTCAAAGGTGGAGCAGCATCCGCCGATGCGGTCGCTCTGTTCGAGGACCAGAACCTTCAATCCGTGATGCGCCAGGAGCGCCCCCGAGGAGAGGCCCCCCAGTCCGGCACCGATTACAATTGCGTCATAATCTGCCATAATGTCTGCAACTCCTTTCCAATAAGGTCTTGCACGGTCCTTCGGTCCCGCCTGCCGTGACATGCCTCATCCGGCGGCCGCGCCATGCGCGGCACAGGGAATCCCGCCGGGACGAAGGAGACCGCGTTTCATGCGTAGTAGCGAGGGATGAGAAATGGAACCTGCCGCAGGATCTCCTTGAGGAAGCGCTTTTTTCGCTCCGGCTGCTTCAGGTAGATGATCACGGCCAGGGCCACACCGGCGATCAGGAGCTTTTTCTTCATTGCCGTCCTCCTATTCGTATTGTTGGATCAGATCGGCCGCGATCATCCCCGAGGCGATGGTCGTCGGTACGCCGCCTCCGGGGTGCGTGGAGGCGCCGACCAGGTACAGGCCCTTGATGCTCTTGGATTTCGCCGCGGGCCGGAAGGCGACACCGCTGGTGAGATCCTGCCGCAGGGCGTAGATGGCCCCCTCGGGAGACAGCAGCCGCCGCTCGAAGTCGAGGGGGGTGGAAAGCTCGGCCACCTTGATGTGGTCGGCCAGGCCGGGGATGTAGCGGTCCGACATGTACCGGATGATCTCCTCGGTCAGGGCGGACTTGCAGTCGTCCCAGCCGGTTCCCCGGAGCCGGTAGGGACCGGGCTGGAGGGTCAGGACGAGAACGTGGTGGCCCTCCGGGGCCAGTCCCGGATCGGAATGCGAGGTCCAGCTGACGATGCCGAAATGCTCGTTTCCGAAGCGGCCCTTCTTGTAGACGTTCCACCAGTAGTCGTTCAGCTCCTCCATCGGCCGGGTGATCAGGGTGTGATGCCCTTCCAGCGGCGGGGTGTAATTCACGCCGAGATACAGCATGGGCGTGGCCATGGAGTACTCGTAACTCTTGATCCCCACGCGTGCCAGCCAGGGCAGTTGCTCCTCCCCGATCATCTCCAGGTAGAGCAGCTTGGCGTTGATGTCCGAGACCACCAGGTCGGAGGTGATCTCGGTGCCGTCGGCCAGGACCACGCCCAGGGCGCGCCGGTTCCGGACGATCACGCTGTTCACGCGTGTCTTCAGGCGGACGGTCATGCCGTATTTCCCGCCGCAGCGCTCGAGGGCGCGGGGGATACCGATCATCCCCCCTTTGCTGTAGTAGATCCCCGCATGCTCCGACCATGGGACCATGGCGATATAGCCCGGACAGGTGTTGGGCGGCAGGCCGCCGTAGAAGCTCTGGAACGCGATGGACTCCCGGATGCGCGGGTCCTTGAAGTACTTCTCGATCACCCCCTGGTAGCTGCTCGCAAACATGGGGCCGTAGCGCAGGAGCTGCGGGGTCTTTCGGAACAGCCGGACCAGGTCGGCATTGGTGTTCGCCGGCGCCAGGAAGAATCCCTTCAGGGCGGCGTCGAGGAATCCCTGCATGTATTCGGCGTAGGAATGCCAGCCCTTGACGGCGCCGGGCGCGACGGCGCCGATGTTCTTCGCCGATTCCTCGCTGGAGATGGGGTATTTGAGACGGGTGCCGTCCTTGAGGATCACGTCGTAAACGGGATCGCAGGACACCAGGTCCACTTCCTTCGGCAGGGACGTGCCGAGGCGCTCGAAGCACCAGTTGATCACCTCGGCGTCTTCGATCAGGGATGCCCCCAGATCGAACCGGAAGCCGTCCTTTTCAAAGGTCGAACAGCAGCCCCCGATCATGCCGCTCTGTTCGACCACGAGCACCCTGCGGCCCTGCTTGGCAAGGAGCGCCCCCGCACTCAGGCCGCCGCACCCGGCGCCGATGACGATGACATCGTAATCCGCCATATGATTGCCTCCTGTTGCGCTTTCAGTTCCTTGAACCGGTTCTGCAGCCCGGAGAGGGCCGGACCGGAGCCCCCATGACGGCCCGGCAGGATGTTTTTTTTCATCCTGGCCGTTAGTGCAGCCAGCCATCTGGTATTACCAACTGCCAACTACAGAAAGATCCGTTGCCGGTCAAGAGGTTTTTCACGGCATAAAATGATCTCCAATGATTTCCGATTGTTTCGCTCTGGAGGGAGTCTTCTCGGGATTTGTGCGGCGCGGCGGGTCCGGATGATCCTTTAAGCCGTCCGGGATGAGGCATTCGTTCCTCTACGCGGAAAAACCGGATTACCGCGGGTTCTCCGTTAAAGTTATCGGGCCTCCGAGCCGAAAAGGGTAGCGGGACCATGACACGATCTTCGCCGGGAAAGACCGGCGAAGGGAAACAGCGAGCGCCGTGAGTCCCGACGATGAAGCGGGCAAGGGGAAACGGGAATGGCGGAGAAACCGGCAACCAGCGGGGCGTCCATCTGGAAAAACAGCATGGCCCGGATCAGGGACAGAGCCTGCAAGGGTGACGGCATCCGGGCGGGGATCCTGTATCGGGACATGCACGGGAACGGGATTCCGGTCCGCGAGCACGAGGCTGAGCCCGACCTCCTCAGATGGGCTCTTCTTCAGAATATCAGGAAAACCAACGGCTGGATCCGCAGGCTCGTGGAGATGCATCACAACGGGCCGAAACCGGGATCGATGAGGGGACTGCCTTTCTAAGCGCCATGAAGATTCTTTACTACACCGTCATGTTCCTGCTGATTACGCTCTGATCCGGGGGCGCTGTACCGGCCTGAGAGGCGATATGCCCTGTACCGCCCGGCTGGAAGTGCACCCCGGCGTCACGCGGTCCGGTCCAACTCTCTCCTGACCGCCAGGCCGAGCTTCTCGACGACATAGGGCTTGCGTACATATTCGCCTGCGCCGAGGGCCCGGGCTTTGTTCACGCGATCCGTCTCCGAATAGCCGCTCACAATGATCGCCTTCTGCTTCGGGTGGATCTCCAGGATGTGGCGGTAGGTGTCCAGCCCGTCCATCCCCGGGTCCATGATCATGTCCAGGAGCACCAGGTCCGTCTTGTGTTCCCGCAGGTAGTCCACCGCTTCCTCCCCGCTGGAGACGATCTCCACCCGGTAACGGAGGCCCCGGAGCAGCTCCGCCGCCAGCTCCCGCTGCTCCCGGACATCGTCCACGACCAGGATCGACTCCTCCCGGCCCATGTATTCGGAAACGGGCGTGGACACCGCCGCGGCCGGAATGTCCTCTCTTGTTACCGGGAAGTAGAGCGTGAAGGTGCTGCCTTTCCCCTCCTCGCTCAGGACGTTGATGTAGCCTTCGTGGTCCTTCACCGTGCCCCAGACCACCGACAGTCCCAGGCCTGTTCCGCTTCTCCCCATGACCTTCTTGGTATAGAACGGCTCGAAGATGTGCGGCAGGTCGGCGGCGGAGATACCCTCCCCGGCATCGGAGACGGTCAGCACCACGTAATCCCCTTCCCGGACCTCCTCGTATCCGTGAAGCGGCCCGTCCAGGTAATGACTGGCCGTCCCGACCGTCAGCGGACCGCCTCCCGGCATGGCCTCGACGGCATTCGAGACGAGGTTGAACAGCGTCTTGGCAAGGTGTACCGACGACCCGGAGAGGTTCGGCAGATCCGGTTCGAGGTCGATGCGGAAACGAACGTCGGGGTGATAGGTGGCCAGTTTTTCGAACTCCGGGGAATTCTGAAAATCCATCACGATCCGGTTCAGATTCAGGATCGCCTTCGCGGCCACACCTCTCCTCGCCAGGGTCAGGAGATCCTGGACGATCGCCGCGGCCCGGCCGCCGGCCTGCATGATGTTCGTGAGGCGGGATCGGACCGGGCTGCCGGCCTCGATGCTGTTGAGGAGCAGTTCCGTGTACCCGATAACGACCCCCAGGGTGTTGTTCAGGTCGTGGGCGACACCGCCCGCGAGCTTCCCCAGGGCCTCCATCTTCTCGGCGCGGTTCAGCCGCTCCTCCAGCAGATGCTTCTCCTCCTCCACCCGCAGGCGTTCCGTGATGTCCCGGTCAAAGGCGATGGTAAGAAAATGGTCCTTGTAATCAAAAAAATTCGTGGTCACTTCGACGGGAAACAGCCTTCCGTCCTTCGTGCGGTGGCGCCCGTTGAACGTCATTCTGCCCAGGCGCCTGACGTCTATCTTGTGCTGCTCCCACCCCTCAACGGGAAAATCCGGGTCGATGTCGAACACCTTCATCCCCAGTAGCTCTTCCCGGGTGTAGCCCATGGACATGCAGGCGGCCTCGTTCGCGTATTCGATGCCGCCGTCGTTCCCCACCAGGAGGGCGCTGTCGGGAGCGTTGTCCATTGCGAACTGCATCAGGAGAAGGGACTCCTCCGTTTTCTTGCGATCCGTGATGTCAATGACCTGGATGATGGTTCTCGCACTTCCCGTCGAATCGAGATACACGGAGCTCCGCACCTCGCCGACCCGTTCCGAGCCGTTTTTCTGCCGGAAGGAAAATTCGTAATGCGATGGGACCTCCTCGCCACGCTGACGGCGCTGGTAACGCTCGGCGACAATGTGGATGCTTCCCTCCGTGAGTGGAAGGGTAAAAACATCCCCGATCAGTTCCTGTTCGGAATAGCCGGCGACGCGGCAGAACTCCTCGTTCACGTATACATAGCGAAAGGCGTCGTCGATGATGGCGATGCCCACCAGGGAATTCTCGACCACGGACCGGAACTTTTCCTCGCTTTCCCTCTGGGCTCTCTCTGCCTCGATCTTTTCCGTGACGTTCCGGTACATGCCGAGAAGGCACCGCTCACCGCCGATCGTGACAATGCGGCCGGTCATCTCGCACGTGAAAATGGTCCCGTTCTTTCTGCGAAAGCGGTATTCCTGCGCCTGCAGCTCCTCATCGGAGCAAAGGCTCTCCAGTATGCGCTCACGGTCCGACGGGTCGATCCATACGGCGAGGTCAAAGGGGGTCCTGCCGATGGCTTCTACCCTGGCGTAACCGGTCTCCCTGGTGAACTCGTCGTTCACATCGACATAGACGCTGTCACTGAGCCGGGTGATGGTCATGATGTCGGGACTCATCCGAAAGACACGGGCAAACTTCTCCTCGCTCTCCTGGAGAGCCTTTTCCGTCTCCTTGCGCTCGGTGATGTCCTGTATGACGAATACGATGCATTCCTCGCCCGTGATCCGGATGAAGCGTGCGGAAAAAGTGCCGATTCGCACCGTCCCGTCTTTGCGTCGGAACAGGAACTCGCGCTGCAGCACGTCTCGGCCGGCCTTCAATTCTTCCACAAGGAGCAATCGATCCGCCGGATCGTTCCAGAAATTGATCTCCAGGGAGGATCGTCCAAGGACTTCGTCCCGATCCCAGCCTGTGATCTCTTTAAAGCTGTCATTGGTTTCGAGGATTTGACCGTCTCTCAGGCGGGCGATGGAGACGCCGTTTGGTAATATCATAAATATCTTCGTGAACTTATCCTCGGATTGGCGGAGTGATTCTTCCGCCTGCCTGCGCTCGGTGATATCCCGGATGATCATGCTGGTTCTCTGCTGACCGCCGGCGTCGGTGAACATCGACGACGTTATCTCCGCGGGAAACGGGTCCCCTCCTGCACGAAGCATCGTGATCTCGGCGATGCCTCCGCCTTCGGACTTCCGTTTCTGCAGGGCTTCCTGCAGACGGGGGTCGGAGGTGTCCACCAGCCCTTCCCGCCCGAGGCTCCGGATGTCTTCCAGCGACCGGTTCAACATCCTGCAGGCAGCCGGGTTGGCGTCAAGGATGGATCCATCGGGACTGGTCAAAAGAATGGCATCCCTTGAATAATCGAACAGGGAGCGATATCTCTCTTCGCTTTCCTGCAGATCCTCGACTGCCCGCTGACGCTTGAGCCGGTTGACCATGAGCATACCCAAGAGGGCGGTTCCCGCCGGATAGATCAACAGGACAGGCAGGGTGATCCTTGAAAGTGTCCGCAGGGCCATTTCCAGCGGCAACGTGAACGTCAGGCCCAGCATGACCAGGTGGGCGGCAATGCCGAACAGATATAGCTCGCGCCATGACATCGAGGCCAGGGAATAACGGTGTATCCTGCGCCACAGGATGCCGATCGTGCCCGTGGCGATGATGACGCTGACGCCCATGACGGCGCCGGTACCTCCCTGGTAAACGCGGAACAGGACGGTCATCACCATTGCGATGACCGTGGGGATGAAACCGAAAAAGAGACCGGATATGCACAACAGGACGGAACGCGTGTCGAATATGAGTCCCGTCATGAGCGTCCAGGACGTCATCATGACGATGATGCCGACTGCTCCGATGACAATGCCGAAGAATGCCTTCCGGATCGATGTGTGGTCGGTCTTCCAGTGGGCCGCGCTGACGTCGAAGAGGTATGCGATCGTCAGAAGCAGTGCCACATTATGGACAAGACCGAGAAAGGGGGAGGTGTCCGTCATGGGGGTTCTATCCTCATTTTCTCAATGAATCGTTCTTTCAACAGACCATTGTGAATATATCGGCATTCGAACCCGTTTGCTTTAACTTCCTCCATTTGACGGCTCTGCCTGTTTCGAGGTCTTCCCTGCAGAGGTCCAGGCGACAATGAGCGTTATCACCTCCGGTTATAACAGTCGTCTGTGTTGATTTTTAAACGGAAGAGACGGGTACGTCAAATCAATAATGATTGCAAACCCGGCGGGATGGATCGTCCATATGAGCAAAGAGGCTGCAAGTCGCCTTGCAGCCTCTTTGCTCATGGTCGGGGCGACAGGATTTGAACCCTTAATAAGCCCCGTCAATTCTGCATCAGCTGAGGTTCTGGTAATGAAATGGTAAATGGGTGCGGGAGTCGAACCCGCACACGACAGCATAACATCTTTATTATACATCTATATTTTTGACAATGGCAAAGAACTGACAAAAGCAGGAGTCGCTATTCAACAGAAGAATTAGAACACTTTACCAATCCCATGACAAGGAGCTCTAAACTAGGAAAACGGTATTGAATTCATTTGCCGGCGATGATCCGTCCATCGTGATGGTTTCTTTCTTCACGGCACGATAACTAATGGCGTATTCCCTTCATAAACAAGTTCATTGATCAGAAATTTTCTAAAGACATCCGTCAACAACATCCTCGATCCTCTTTGAACTACAATGAATTCATTCTGCTTTTTTAGAATCACTTCTCTGAGAGATTTCAATGCTTTTTTTCCTAAGTACAGCTCATGAGATACATTGAATTTATCCATGTATAGTTCCGTCAACTCTTTCAAATATTGTTCAATTGAGTATTGGTCATCTCCGGGCATCATAACAGAGAAGAAGACAAGCCTGCTTGATTTTTCTGCATGAAAGCCCAAGAATTTATTGAATTCATAAATGTGCAGCGGATAATCTCTTTGAACTGCGACATGGATAACATCTGGAGCACAACAGGCGGCATTTTCAGGTATGGCCACGATCAAGTTATTAATATGGTTTATTATTTCTACGGCCTGACTCCCAATGAATATCTTCTTCAACAAACCGGTTCCCTTGATACCAAGAAGCAATAAATTGTTGTATGGTTCTCCAAGCAACTGCTTTATAATCACGATTAGATTGCTGTCAGAAACAATTGATCTGACTGCTGTTCCTCCTGGAAGAACGACTTTAATCAACTTTTTTAGTCTTTCCCGAGCTTTTCTGGTGGCATCACCTGTAAGTTTAATCTTGACTTCATAAGGTGTCATGACTGGATATAATGCAACGACGTGGTGAACCAGAAGTATTTCAGCATTCGCTCTTTGACTCCAGTCATAGGCAAATTGAATGAGGTGTTTTGAATAAGCTGAGAAATCAATCAATACGATAAATCTGTTCTTCATTACTCCCCTCTCTTTTCATCTTATCTCACCCTGGTAAATCATACAGGGCATTTCGAATGGCTTCTCTATTAGCAGTGGTAACACCGCAAGTCATCTCGTCCTCATCCGCCAGCGCTTCAGCCAGAGCGACCCCCACTTCGGCTTCACCCGCAGCAACGATCTCGGCACCAGCACGCCTCAGTGAGGCTGCATCACGTAGATGGGCACAACGTGCAAGAACCTTCAGGTCCGGGTTCAGGAGACGCACTTGCCTGATGATTTCCGCTGCATTCTCTACATCTGCACTGAGAATAAAACGACCTGCCGACGCGATACCGGCTTCATCCAAGGTGTCCGGCCGTAGAACATCGCCGTACAGTGCCTTTTTCCCGTCGGCTCGCAGCCGGCGGACCGTGTCCAGATTGAGATCGATCACTGTGACGTCGGCGCCGCGTTCGGAAAGAATTTTATACACGATTTTTCCCACCGGTCCGTAGCCGACCAGAATGCAGTTGTTTGGTTCGACGCTGGGTCGTGCCTTTTGGGTAATCGGGATCTTTGCCACCCTAGTAGACCTGCGGCGAGCCCAGCGATAGATAAATGGATTCAGGGCTATCGAGATGATTGAAGCAGTCACTAGGGCGTTCCATCCGATATCATTGATCAGTCCCAATTGGAGAGCGACCACGCCCAGGATAAAGCTGAATTCACCCACCTGTGAAAATGCTGCCCCGACCGGAACGGCTATCATGATGGGTTTGCCAAGAAGGCGAACGGTCAAAGTGGCAGCCAACGGCTTGATGATGATCACCACAGCCAGCACAATGATAACAGCCAGTGGTGATTGGAGGAGACTCCGGGGGTCGAAGAGCATGCCGACCGATACGAAGAAAAGAACAGCGAAGGCATCACGCATCGGTACAGCATCACCGGCCGCCCGAGCGGCAAATTCTGAGCGACCAACAGCAAGCCCAGCAAGGAAAGCCCCGAGAGCCATCGACACACCAAAGAACTTTGCGGAACTGACGGCGATCCCTACGGCCAGGACAAGCACTGCCAGGGTGAAGAGTTCGCGGGAATGGGTCTTTTCGATACGCTCCAGTGCCCAGGGAATGACCCACAATCCCAGAACGACAACGACAGCTACCAAACCGGTGACCTTCAGGGCTGCAACCCCAAGAACATACCCGATGCTGTGACTCGTTGCGCCGCCCGAGGCAAAGATGATGGGCAACAGTAAGAGCATTAGCACGGTGAGGATGTCTTCGACAACTGTCCAGCCGACTGCAATATGACCGATCTGGGCATGGAGATCATGCCACTCGGCCAAGACCCTTGCCATGACGACTGTGCTGGCAACCGAGATCGCCATTCCCAGAATCAGTCCGGAGATCCAGTTCCAGCCCATTAGGTAAAGCAGCAGCATCAACACGACCGTGGACATCGTGCTCTGGATCAATGCTCCAGGCACGGCCACGCGCCAGACAGCATACAACTCACGCAAGTGAAAACGCAGGCCGATTCCAAAGAGCAACAGAATGACGCCAATTTCTGCGAACTGCTCTGCCACCTCGCGGTTAGCAACGAAGCCCGGGGTATGGGGACCTACGAGAATACCTGCCAGAAGGTAACCAACGATGGGGGAAATTTTCAGGCGGTGAGCAATATAGCCAAATACCAGGGCCGCGGCAAGGCCGCCGGCGAATGTAATAAGTATGTTCAATTCATTCATCGTTTCCACCTTCCATGAGCGGCGTATCTCTTAATACGAACAGCGAATCATCATGGATCAATCATCGGCAACTGAAAATCCCTCTTTCCGGTTTTTTAGATTAGGACCGTCCTGCCCTTTCTCTCTGCAATCATGTTGTAACGATCCTGAATCAGCACGCCTGTCACCAGTACCTAAAACTGCTGAATCTCTTGATCTTATTGTGCAAGATAGAATGGACAGTTTTGCGTGTCAAGGAAAAGCGACCCCATGCATTTATGACTGAGGGACGATCTTCAAGATTATTCCTAAGGAGATGTTGAATTGTCCAAGACGACTGATGTGGCAGTCTCTTTGTCTGAACTATCTCATAGTATGATCCCTGCTGTTGCTGATTCCCACAAGTGCAGAATGCATTAAAAGCTATGACACCAAGGCAATCGCAGAGAGAAACAAAATCTCAAGGGAAGAATTCTATTTTCATATGTGATACAAAGATTGTGGGTCATTCAATCCGGGCCCTAATATTCACAGAGGAGGCATCTCAATGAAACGCTTTATCTCCGTATTGGTATGTATTTTGATCCTATCCTGTGTCGCTGCTTGCAGAAGCAATGAAAGGAATGCCGTACAGCCTGTCGCATCGGAAAGCAGTTTTGATGCAAGCATACTGACGGTGAAGGAGACAGATGCAAGGAAAATAAAAGGACAGGTCGTTTATGCTCCGATCTACTCGAACCTGCCGCGAGAGAGGGGTAAGAAATTCGATATCAGCGGTTTTGTCACCATCCACAACACGGACTTGTCTCATAAGATTCGGATCACAAAGGTTCTGTATTTCAATAATGACGGGAAACTCGTGAAGGATTTTACTCCGCAGGGTCTGGCTTTGGAGCCGCTGGGAGCTACGAACTTTTATATACCCCAAAGTGACCAGAGCGGAACTGGGGCGAATTTTCTCGTTGAATGGGTTTCAGATACACCAGTTTGTGAACCCTTAATAGAGTCAATCATGATTAATCTTGGATTACATGAAACGTTCGCATTCCAAAGCCGGGGTCGAGCTATACGTGAGCAGCGGTAGTTTTAGTATATATCACCCAAACACTTCTTTGGATGGTGGCAGGATTTGAACCTTCAATAAGCCCCGTCAATTCAGCATCAGCCAAGGTTCTGGTAGCGGAATGGTAAAATGGGTGCGGAAGTCGAAGCCTTTGTGGTATGCGGATGAATTATAGTCAAAAGAATGAATATGTGAACATCATGATTTCTTTTTGCCAATAAGGCCAGCATCGGCAAGCGCTTTCTTCGCGCACTCAGGACAGTATGTATGTGAGAATTGAGATCCTGTCTGCTGTACGATGTAGGCTTCAAGCTGTTGCCATCCCCCCTGTTGATCCCGAATCTTCTTGCATTCAGCACAAATGGGCAGAAATGCCTCAAGAACCTTGACCTCAGAAAGCGCTCTATTCAATTCCACCGCCCTTTTTTGCTCAACATTATACAAAAACCGCATTCTTGAGACGGACAATCCTATTGCGAGAAAAGATATCAGATGGATTGTAGTGTCCCAAACTGCATAAAAAGCAGAGGAATAAAAATGTCCTAAAAGAAATTCTGTTCTGAACCACAACAATGCGCTAAAAACAGCCAATACTATTGTGAACCATAGCCCAATAAACCATGCACCGACGGCTACAGGCATGAAATAAAACACGTAGAGATTCAGTTCAAGTCCTGTCAGCCAATCAAGATATGCAATTAATAATATACTCATGATAGTAATGATTATCCACATCAGTTTTTGAGGACGACTATTCATAGGATGGCCACCTTTCATATACATTTATACGTAATCATGAATCTTTTGGAAACCAAAGAATTACGTTCCGATTGTGCCCCTTATATTAAAAATGTCAAGTGTAAACAGATATCATATTTAATATATACCTTGATCACAAACGAGAGTTTCAACTCGGGCTGATATTTATGATACGGAGAAGAGAGGAAAACCCTCTTTGTCTGAGCGTTCTTGTCGCACCCTCCCCGCCGTCGCTGATTTCCAAACAGCAAGAGCAAGACCCGCAAGTCAAGGCCGAGCACAGCGAGCCCGAAGGGGTAGCCTTGACGTGCGGGGCGCTCTTGCTACAGGGCGGCGCAAGGCGGGGGGGAAGGAAAAAATACTTGACAATGGATTCAATGAAAGTATATACCTCCACAACACAGGATACGAAGGAGGACGAAATGGAAAGGCCACGCAAGCAATACACCGTCCAAATCGAAGACGATGTGATCGAAAGGATTGACCGCCTGGCGGCGGAAATGGACTTGAGCCGAAGCCAGCTCATGCGCAACCTGATCATGATTGGTCTTGAGGATGCGGAGATCCTCAACAAAACGCCTCTCATGAAAGTAGCGAAGATCGAAAGATATGTCCGTGAAAAGTTCCTTACGGATATCGTGGGCGGCAGGCTGACGCTAAACAAGAAGGGGGATTGGAAGGTCAACAAATAGAAAAACGAAAGCCCGGTCATGTTGGCGCATGCCGGACTTTCTGAATCACATTCCAGAAGAGTCAAAACCCGTGGCAGGGAAGACACACCGGAACGGATCTGTTCATCAAGTACCGCACAGAACAGCGTCTGTCAATGAACCTCTTCTGGAACAACCAGGAGAGGTTTTTTATGTCTGTAAGAGATCGTTTGGAAGGAATCGCGGCCGCGGCGGCTGCGGTGGAGCGGCCGCGGGCGGGCGCGCGCAAGAGCAGATGGGTGATCCCCGATGACATTGAGGGTATATCTGTTCTCGGGAGCAACACCAACGAAAACCTTGTCGAGGTCATTGAAAACAAGGGCGGCAAGCCGGTTGCGAAACTGGTTCAAAAGGAGAGCCGCCCGCAGGATCCGGAATGGGCAAAGACCGCCCCGTTCCGGCCCCCTATTCTTGCTTTAAACAGAGACTGCGGGCAGAGAGATGAAAAAGAGGTCCTTGATTCCTTAATCGAGGACGTCACCGGATCGACGGAACCCCGGTTACCGGTCAAGGTCGGAAATTGCCGGTGCAGGTCCGTATGGTGTCCCAGTTGTCACAAGCTCTTCTATGTTCCCCGGTATAAGCAGCAAATCCGCACGTTCGATCACGGAAGAACCCGCCACGTAATCCTCACCGTTGATCGCGAGAAATTCAGCAGCGGCCTTGATGCCCTGGAAACAATCCGGGACAAAAAGAGCGTGTCGGCATTCGTGCGCAAACTGAGGGAGGGGCGCAAGGTCAAGCTGGGCGGAAGATGGGACTATGAGCACGAACCGGTGAAGGTCACGAAAGTCATGTCCGTGCTGGAATTCTACCGGGATGGTTATCCCCATTGGCACCTGTTGATCGAGGTCGAGAACGAAGGCCGGGAAGGGATGATCGGAGGAAAGCGGCTTCATTGGGCCTGGCCGCACGGGATTGTGAAGGAAACGTATTTCAGGGATCAAAAGCACTGGAACAGCATTGCCGGCTACTTTGCCGAAAAGGGGTACTTCGAGAAGGGGAAGAAATATCAGACGGAGCTTCCCGAGGACATGAAGAAGAACCTGAAACGGCGAATACGGCGAATGGTCTTCTATCCCTGCCCGTCAGATGGAGCCCATGAGGAGATCAGGGACAACGGAACGGAGGAGATCGTGGATGAAGAAGAAGCGTTCCGGGAAGTGGCGGGTTTTTTCGAGGAGATCGCAAAAGCAAATTCGGACGAGCAAGTCACCGATTTGAAGAGCGCAAAGAAACCGTTCAGCTATGAAGCCATTTTGGAAGGCTGCGGACAGCAAACCTATGTCCAGGCCGATATCAACGGTCGGCGCCTGGGCATGATCGTGGAAGTACCCTTTGAAGCCACCAAAGCCCTTTTTAAGCCCGTTTATGTCGAGGGCCAGGGCTACCAGTGCCGGATGACGGCAGAAGCCCTGGGCCTTCTTGAGGAGCTTGCACGGTGGGTCCATTGGGAGCGGGTCTTTGATCAGGTCGAGTCGCAGCAAAGGGACTCGAAAACAGCCGATGCGGTCCGTTGTGGGACGGTTCATTGATCGCCGGAGGAAAACGGAATCAAAGCACATCGTGTGCTAAATCAAACTATTACAGGAGGATTAACAATGAAGAGAGGAACATCGAGGATTCAGAGAAGAAAGGCGCGGAGGGAGAAAGAGAAAGGCTGGCGGTTCGTTGAATCGGGTTTCAAACATCACATGTATCAGCAAATCAAAGGGGGTTTTGAGGGTGATGAACCGGGTAAATGGAAGCATTGCGAGCGTTGTTGTCGAGCGTATCCGGTGGGATCGTTCAAATACAACGTGAAGGATGCAGATGAAATGCTTTTCTGCCCGTACCCCGATTGTGAGGGGGATTACGTGATGGATAGCCAGCCATGGGAAACCGTGTACGCAATGTATTCTGACCTCCCGGAGAAACCGGAGCGAGGGATTGTGTACATGTTGGTCTGGGAAGAATGAAAAAAAGGAAAGGGTAAGCAAATCCGCGTTCAAGGTGCCGTCCATTGATTTCAACCGCACGAAATGATACCCACCCATTCAACGGAGGTGATTTGTGCATGAAAGGCGGAATCTACTCTGACGAGCGGTGCCCCTCATGTGGGGATAAATTTGTTGACAATCACAGGGACGGCCTAGTCTGCTGTCGTCACAGAGCAACAAAATTCTCGGTGCGCTTCGGGAAGGTCCACCAGCGTTTCAAGTCATACGATGCGGCATGCAGGTTCCTGACAGGCCTTCGTTTCAAAACGGATGAAGGATCATTTGATGACAAGGATTACCGCAAAGACAAACCGCTCGGATTCAGCAATCTGATTGAGAAGTGGATCGAGCGAAAGAAGGCGGCGGATCGGAAGCACGGCTACATCAAGATACTCGAGCTGGTAGCCCGTATGACATCGGAGAGATGGGGAAACCGAAATATCCGTGAGATTGGTTATGCAGAGCTCGAGGATTTCAAATTTTCCCTGACCTGTGGAGCAAAGACGAAAGAAAATTACATCCGCGCATTGAGAGCTTTCTGGTCCTGGGCCAGCGATACAACCGGAATCCCCATCCCAAAATTTCCTTTGGACACCCCTGAACTCGGGTACAGGAAAACGGTGGATAAGGAGACACAGACGGCGATACTGGAAGAAATACGCCGGATCTCAAGCTACAATCCTAAAATATGGTTGGCGATCAAATTCCTTTGCACCTACATTTCAGTCCGCCCGGGGGAAATGATTTCTCTCGAAGAAGGGAATATCGACCTGGGCAACGGCTATCTATACTTCCCGCACCCCAAAGAGAAGCGGTTCAAATCGGTCCCATTGATCCAGGAGGACATGGAAATACTCGGCCAATTCCCGAAGGCGATCAAACCGGACATTCCGTTCTTTCGCCATGTCAAGGGATCGGGGTTCAAGGAGGGTACGCCGTTCGGCCAGCACGTTCTTTACAACTGGTGGAAACGAGCCTGCGCAAATCTTGGCGTTGAAGGCGTGGATCTTTACGGAGGGACGCGCCATTCTTCGGCACGTGCATTGAGAACCCGTTTTTCACCGGAGCAAATCAAACGGGCCACCATGCACAGCACATCGAAGGCCTTCGAGCGGTACTTTCGGGTGGAGTCGGACGAGGTCCGTTCCATCTATGAAAGTGGTAACGCTCTGGTAACGAAAAAGGCCTCCTTAAAAACTGCCAACCTACTGAATATTAAAGATAAATAATGGTCGGGGCGACAGGATTTGAACCTGTGACATCCTGCTCCCAAAGCAGGCGCGCTACCAGGCTGCGCTACGCCCCGAGTCGATTTTTTATGGCTTCTGAAACCGCCCCTCCAGGGCCTCCCGGAGCCGCTCCATGGCCCGGGCGCGGTGGCTGAGACGGTTCTTTTCCTCCAGGGAGAGGCGGGCCACGGTCTTTCCGAGGCCGGGGAGATAAAACACCGGGTCGTACCCGAACCCTCCGTCGCCGTCGGGTTTCTCCGCGATCCGCCCTTCCCAGGCCCCCTCGAAGGATTCGCAGGAGCCGTCGGGCTCGCAGAGGACCAGGACGCACCGGAAGGCGGCACCCCTCTCCTTTTCCGGGATGTCTTGCATTTCCCGGAGCAGCTTTTCGATGTTCCTGCCATCGTCGGCGCCTTCGCCGGCATAGCGGGCCGAGTGAACCCCCGGGGCGCCGCCCAAGGCGTCCACGGTCAGGCCGGAATCGTCGGCCATTGCGGCACATCCGGTGTATCGGGCGATGGCGAGGGCCTTTTTCAGGGCGTTCTCCAGGAAGGTGTCTCCGTCTTCCTCCACCTCCGGGGCATCGGGGAAGTCGTCCAGGGATCGCAGCACAATCGGCAGGTCTTCCAGGAGTGCCCGGATTTCCCGGATCTTCCCCCGGTTGCGGGAAGCGAAGACAACGGTCTTCAACGGACATCCCCCAGGGCCGCCCGCTGCTCGGCGACGAGCGCCCGAATGCCGCCGGAGGCCGCCTCCAGCATGCGGTCCAGAAGCTCCCGCTCGAAGGGCGATTCCTCCGCCGTCCCCTGCACCTCGATGAAACGGCCGCTCCCGGTCATCACGACGTTCATGTCCACGTCCGCCCCGGAGTCCTCGGAATAGTCCAGGTCCAGGAGGATCTCCCCGCCCCGCACGCCCACGCTGACCGCCGCGACGGCGTCGTCCACGGGGATGCGATCCACCAGCCCCCGCTCCTTCATCTTCCGGAACAGCTCCACCAGGGCCACAAAGCTCCCCGTAATGGAGGCCGTGCGGGTGCCGCCGTCGGCCTGAAGGACGTCGCAATCGATGTAGATCGTGCGCTCCCCGAAGGCGCCCAAGTCTGTCACAGCCCGGAGCGACCGCCCGATGAGCCGCTGGATCTCGTGGGTCCGCCCGCCGACCTTGCCCCGGGTGGACTCGCGGGGCGTCCGGGTGGTTCCGGACGCGGGAAGCATCGCATACTCCGCCGTGAGCCACCCCTTGCCCGTGTTCTTCAGGAACGGGGGAACGCCCTCCTCCAGGGTGGCCGTACAGAGGACCTTCGTCGCCCCCATCTCGATGAGGACGGAGCCCTCGGCGTGGGCCAGGTACCCGACAGCCAGGCGGACGGGCCTCAGTTCCAGGGGTTTTCTTCCGTCTGTTCGCATACGCAGCCTGTATTCATCGTTTCGTGACGGCACTGGCGGTCCTCAGAGGACCTCGCGGATGCTCTTCGCCAGGGCGGCGGCGATGGCCTGCCGGGTCGCGTCTTCAAGGAGACGCTTGCCCTCCTCCGGATGAGTGGCGAATCCGATCTCCACGACCACGGCCGGAACGGCCAGGCCATCCAGCAGGGGAATGGGCGCCTCCCGGAGGCCGCGATTGGCCTTCGGGAAAACCGTCGAGAGGTTCCTCTCGATGGCCCGGGCAAGCCGGACGCTCTCGTTCAGGTACTGGTTCTTCGCCATGTCCTTGAGGATCGCCTTCGAATCCCCGCCGTTCCCTGCCGCTGACTGGAATCCGGGGAACCAGACCTCGAACCCGCGGGCCTTCTTGTCGAATCCGGCGTTGACATGGAGCGAAAGGACGAGGTCCGGCTTTGCGCTCGCGGCAGCCTTGGCCCGATCCGTCGCGGACAGGGAGGCGTCGGTGGTCCGCGTCAGGAGCACATCGATCCCGCTGCCGGAGAGCGCCTTTTTCACCAGGAGCGCAACGGCCAGGGTCACGTCCTTTTCGGACGCCTTTTCCCCGACCTTCACCCCGGCATCGGATCCACCGTGGCCCGGGTCGATAAGCACGACCCGGCGGGCGGACTGGGCATCGGCGGGAACGGGCGCCGCCAGGAAGAACAGAGCAAGGATTGCAACAAACGTCATCAGGAACAGCCGCTTCATCTTCCATCCCTTCCAGGTAATACCCGCATGGCGGGCTGCGGGTTCATACCGCAGGGGAATATCCCTGTCAACCGCCAACCGCTGCGGACAGGCGCACCCCGGCAATTCATCACAACTGCCGGATGCGCTCCACCGACATTACGCAGTCCAGCTTCTTGATGGACGTCACCACCTTGTTGAGCTCGTTCAGGTCGTTGACGTCGATCTTGAAGTCGCAGACCGCCTGCATATCGGGGTTGTTCGTGTCCACCTGGGCGTTGCTGATGTTGACGTCGTGGGCGGAGATGGCGCTGCTCACATCCGCCAGCACGCCTTTGCGGTCCCGGCAGACGACCCGTATATGGACGGGGTAGGTGTGGCGTTCCTTCACGTTCCATTCGACGTCCACGAGGCGGTCCGCCTCCATGTCGCGGGTATTCGGACAGGTGCTCGTGTGAACGACGATGCCCCTCCCCCGGGAGATATAGCCCACGATCTCGTCCCCGGGGATAGGGGTGCAGCACTTGGCGAACCGCACCATCACGTCCTCGATCCCCGTCAGGGAAATGCCGACGGTGGACACGTCGGGGAGCTTTCGCTTGGGTTTTTCGGGAAGGGGCTCCTCCGCCTTCGGCTCCTCCGGTACAAAATACTGGACGACGTGCTTCGGCGACAGCTTGCCGTAGCCCACCGCGGCCATCAGGTCGTCCTGGGAATGGACCTGGTTCTCCTCGAAGAGCTTCTTCAGAGCCTCGGGCTTGCCGAGGAGGCTGAACTTGAGCCCGTTTTTCCGGAACTCCTTCTCCAGGAGCTCGCGGCCCAGAACGACGCTGCGGTTGCGCTCTTCCGTGTTGATCCAGTTCTTGATCTTGGAGCGGGCCCGGGACGTGACGGCGTATTTGAGCCAGTCCTTGCTGGGATGGTGGCCCGCCTGGGTGATGATCTCCACGCGGTCCCCGTTTTGAAGCTGGTACTTGAGGGGAACGATGTTGCGGTTGACCTTGGCCCCGATGCAGGTATGGCCGACGTCGGAATGAATGCTGTAGGCGAAGTCGATGGGCGTCGCCCCCTTCGGGAAGGCCCGGACGTCTCCGTCGGGCGTGAACACGTACACCTCGTCGGGGAAGAGCGCCATCTTCAGGGTGGACATGTACTCCCGGGGATTCTCCACCTCCTGCTGGACCTCCAGGAGTTCCCGGAGCTTCTTGATCTGCTGGTCCTCCCCGCCGTCGGAGGAGCGTCGCTCCTTGTACCGCCAGTGGGCGGCGATGCCCTCCTCGGCCCACTCGTGCATGACCCGGGTCCGGATCTGGACCTCCATGCGCTCCCCGTAGGGACCGATGACGGTCGTGTGCAGGGACTGGTAGTTGTTGGCCTTGGGGATGGCGATGTAGTCCTTGAAGCGCCCGGGAACCGGCTTCCACAGGGAGTGGATCATGCTCAGGGCCTCGTAGCATTCCCTCACCGTGTCGGACGCCAGGATGATCCGGAAGGCGATCAGGTCATAGACCTCGTCGAACTCGATGTGCTGGGCCTGCATCTTCTTGTGGATGCTCCAGAGATGCTTGGCCCTCCCCTCCACATCGGCCTTGAGACCGGCCTTCCGGAGCTCCTCCCGGATGATCCCGGTGACCTCTTCGGTATAGTGCTCACGCTTCTCCTGCTTCTCCGAGACCCGGAAGGCCAACTCGTTGAAGGCATGGGGCTCCAGGTACCGGAAAGCGAGGTCCTCCAGCTCCACCTTCATCCAGTAGATTCCCAGGCGGTTCGCCAGGGGGGCATACAGGTCGAGCGTCTCCCTGGCGATGTACTTCTGCTTGTCCGGGGGGTGGTACTGGAGGGTCCGCATGTTGTGGATCCGGTCCGCCAGGCGCACCATGAGGATCCGGATGTCCGCCGACATGGCCAGGATCATCTTGCGGAAGTTTTCCGCCTGCAGCGCCTCCCGGCCGCCCAGGGTGATCCGGCTGATCTTCGTCAGCCCCTCCACGAGGAAGGCCACGTCCTTGCCGAAGGCCTCCTCGATCTGCTGGGGGGTTGCCAGGGTGTCCTCCACGGTGTCGTGGAGCAGTCCCGTCACGACGGTCGAACAGTCGAGCCGCATGTCCGTCAGCATCCCCGCCACTTCCATCGGGTGGATGAGGTAAGGCTCCCCCGAAAGGCGGACCTGCCCCTGGTGGACGCTGGCGGAGAAGACATAGGCCTTCTGGATGAGCTCCTGCTCCTCCGGCGTCATGTAGGACTGGACCCTGTCCAGGATGTCGGTGATGCGGATCATGAACGGTCCGTTCCGATCTCTGCGTCCATGGCTTCCCTGCCCCGGCGGATCACTCCGGCGCCTTCATTTCCTCATGGACGGTGCGGACGACGAATTCGACCGCCTCGTCGATGGAGAGGACATGGACCTCGCCGGTCCGACGGAACCGGACCTCGACCTTCCCTTCGGCCAGGCGCTTCGGCCCGACGGTGACCCGGAGGGGAATGCCGATGAGGTCGGCGTCCATGAACTTGACCCCGGCCCGCTCGTCCCGGTCGTCGAGGACCGCCTCGATCCCCCGGTCCGTCCAGGATTTGTAGAGCCGCTCCGCCGCCTCGGCGAGGGCGCCGTCGTTGACGTTCGTCGGCGTGACGATTACCTGATAGGGCGCCAGCGGCATGGGCCAGACGATCCCCGCGGCGTCGTTGTTCTGCTCGATCGTGGCCGCCACGGTCCGGCCGATGCCGATACCATAGCAGCCCATGACCATGAACTGCTCCCTGCCGTTCCGGTCCAGATAGACGGCCCGCATGGCCTTGCTGTACTTGAGGCCCAGCTTGAAGACGTGTCCGACCTCGATCCCCCGGGCAAAATGCAGGCTCTTGCCGCACCGCGGGCAGGGGTCTTCGTCGCGGATGGCCCGGAAGTCCGCGAAGGCCTTCACCGTGAAATCCCGGCCCATGTTGACGTTCCGGATGTGGTAATCTTCCTTGTTGGCCCCCATGACGAAATCGGACATCCCGATCAGGGAATAGTCGGCGTAGACGGGACACTTGATGCCCATGGCCCCGACAAAGCCCCGGGGGGCGTTCGCCACCTCGACGATCACTTCTTCCAGGGCCATCTCCAGGGCGTCGCACCCCAGGAAATTCTTCACCTTGATCTCGTTCACTTCGTGGTCGCCCCGGATCAGGACCGCCACGGGCTTGTCGTCGGCGCTGTAGATCAGGGTCTTGACGACCTCCTGCGGGGTCACCTTCAGGAACGCGCAGACCTCCTCGATGGTCCGGACGTCCGGCGTGTGGACCTCCTCGATGGCCTTTGTCGAGACCGCGGGCGCCGCTTCCGGCGGCCGGACGATCTCGGCCTTCTCGAGGTTCGCCGCATAGTTGCAGGATTCGCAGTAGACCATACCGTCCTCCCCCGTGTCGGCGACGACCAGGAACTCGTGGGAGAAGCTCCCGCCGATGCTCCCCGAGTCGGCCTCGACGGGGCGGAACTTCAGGCCGCAGCGGGCAAAGATCCGGTTGTAGGCCTCGAACATCTTCTGGTAGCTGATCTCGGCCGTCTCGCTGTCCACATCGAAACTGTAAGCGTCCTTCATGCCGAATTCCCGGCAGCGCATGACGCCGAAGCGGGGGCGGATCTCGTCCCGGAATTTCGTCTGGATCTGGTAGAGGTTCCTGGGGAGCTGGCGATAGGTCTTGATCTCGTTCCGCACCAGGTCGGTGATGACCTCCTCGTGGGTCGGCCCGAGGCAGCACTCCCGGTCGTGGCGGTCCCGGAAACGGAGAAGCTCCTTGCCGTAATGGACCCAGCGGCCCGACTCCTGCCAGAGCTCCGCCGGCTGGACGGTGGGCATGAAGACCTCCTGGGCCCCGGCTCGGTTCATCTCCTCCCGGACGATCTGCTCGAACTTCCGGATGACACGATATCCGAGGGGAAGATACGTGTAAACGCCGCTCGTGAGCTTGCGGATCATCCCCGACCGGATCATGAGCTGGTGGCTGATCACCTCCGCATCGGACGGGACCTCCCGGACCGTGGGCAGAAACATATCGGAATAACGCATGAATCCTCCTTGCTGGTGAGGTTGTGCTATGTCGTGAATGAATCCGGTCAGGACATCCGGCGACCGGTCATGGCGGCCACTTCCTCCAGCAGCGCCTTCACCAGGTCACCCTCGGCGACCTTCCGGACGGGTTTTCCCTTCTTGAAGAGCATCCCGGCCCGCTTCCCCCCGGCGATGCCGACGTCCGCCCCGGCTGCTTCACCGGGGCCGTTGACGACGCATCCCATGATGGCGATCTTCAGGGGCTCCCGCATGCCGGAAAGCCGGTGCTCCACTTCTTCGACGACGGAGAGCAGGTCGATCTCGCAGCGACCGCAGGTGGGACAGGCAATGATGTCGGGTCCGACGGCCCGGATGTTCAGGGCCCGGAGGATGCCGTAGGCGATGCCGACCTCCGGCACCGGGTCCCCCGTGACGGATACCCGGATCGTGTCGCCGACCCCCTCATACAGGAGGGTTCCGATGCCGGCGGCGGACTTGACGGCGGCGTTGAGCAGCGTTCCCGCCTCGGTGACGCCCAGGTGGAGAGGATAGTCCGTGCGGCGGGAGACCTCCCGGTAGGCCTCGATCATCGTCGGCACGTCGGAGGACTTGAGGGATACCTTGATGGCCGTGAAGCCCAGGTCCTCCAGGAGGCGTATGTTCCGGAGGGCGCTCTCCACCAGGGCCTCCGCAATGGGACCGCCGTACCGCTCCAGCAGGTCCTTTTCCAGGGAGCCCGCGTTGATGCCGACGCGGATGGGGATCCCCCTGTTCGCCGCGACCCGGACAACCTCGGGAAGTTTTTCCCGCTTCATGTTGCCCGGGTTGATCCGGATGGCGTCGGCGCCGTTTTCGATCGATGCCAGGGCAAGACGGTGGTCGAAATGGATATCGGCGATCAGCGGCAGGGAAATCCCCTTCTTGATCTCCCTCAGGGCCAGGGCGGCCTCCTCGTCGGGAACGGCCGCCCGGACAATCTCGCATCCTGCTTCCTCGAGGGCGCGAATCTGCCGGACCGTGGCCTCCACGTTGCGGGTGTCCGTGGAGGTCATGGACTGGACCACCACCGGCGCACCACCGCCGATCTGCACGCCGCCGATCACGACGGGTCGGGTTTGCCTTCTTCTGACGGATCTCTCCAAGGACGGACTCCGGGAATGAAACTGCCTAAATGAAGGAGGGTTTTCTTATAACACGAAGGGGTGCGCCGATCAACCGGCCATTTTTCGCCACCTCGGGAACTTTTCCCTTGACACGTTCTCCCCGGTGCGGTACGGCATCCGCCACAGCGGGAATTTAAAAGGTAAATTGCTCCGCTATACAAATGTGCTAAAGCGCCGAACCGATCCGACCGTTTCAGCCCGCGCTTCGGCGCGGGCTTTTTTCGTGGCCGGCAAAAAGCCTTCGGGCTCATTGGTTTGGGAAAAAGGGAACCTGTCACTAGAAAGGAAAGAAAGCATGCAGATTTCATCGGAGAGCATCAAGGTTGGACACCCCGACATCGTGGCGGACATCATCGCCGCACACATCATTGCGGAGATCATGGACGCGGAGAAAGAACGCAAGAAGATGGACATCAACACCATGCCCCACTGCGGCGTCGAGGTCTTTCTCGGCAAAGGGCTTTGCGTCGTCGGGGGCGAGGTCAGCACCCGGGTCTACATCGACATCGACAAGGTGGTCCGGAAGACCGTCCTCGGCCTAGGATACAACGATGCCGCCGTCGGCCTGAACGGGAATTCCATGGGGATCCTGAACGCCATCATCCCCCAGTCCCCCAACATCAACATCGGCACACGAGGCGATCTCGGCAAGCACAAGGAGATCGGTGCCGGCGATCAGGGCATCATGTACGGCTTCGCCTGCGACGAGACACCGGAGCTGCTTCCCCTTCCCTATGTCCTGGTGAGCCGGATGATGCGGACCTTCGAGGCGCTGAAAGATCCCATTTTCGCCCCCGACGGAAAGGGGCAGGTCTCCGTGGAATACGACGACAAAACGGGAAAGCCGAAGCGGCTCGCCAAGGTCCTGATGTCCAACGCCATCGATTACCGTTTCGTGAAGGGGAAGAAATCGGCCGTGGAGGCCAGGGCAAAAAAGATCGCCTTCGACTGCCTCGCTGACTGGGTGGACAAGAAGACGGAGTTCCTCTGCAATCCCACGGGAGAGTGGGAGGCCGTCAATTCGTGCAGCGCCGCCGATTCGGGCGTGACGGGCCGCAAGCTCGTGGTCCAGTTCTACGGCGGCTATCCGGGGGCACAGCTGGGAGGCGGCTCCGTGGTGAACAAGTCGCCGGAGAAGGTGGACTGCTCCGCCGCCTTCGGCGCCCGCTACGTAGCCAAGAACATCGTCGCCGCCGGCCTGGCCGCCAAGTGCTCCGTCCAGCTCGCCTACGCCATCGGCATCGCGAAGCCCTTCTCGATCTATATCGACACCTTCGGGACCGGAAAGGTTCCGAGCAAGAAGCTCGAAAAGATCGTTGCGGACAACTTCGACCTGACGCCCGCCGGAATGATCGAGCGGTTCGACCTCCTGAGCGGGAGCGTCTACCGGAAGATCCCCGTGACCCTGTTCATGGACAACTATCGCTGGGAGAAGACGGACCTGGCAAAGAAACTGAAGAAGGACGCAGGCATCTAATCAATCATGGAAGGGACAGGCGCGAGCCTGTTCCCCACCCCTTTCCGAGGGGGCGGATTTCCGAATCCGCCCCCTTCCTTATTTCCCTTTTCTCCCCCAACAGCCGGATCGCCTTCTTCTTCACTTGCATGCATCGCGGCGCGGGGGCTGCCACGGGGGCTTCCGCCGTCGCGGACGTTTTTTCCCGCGATCCGTCATCGAAGGTCTGTCCGGCTGAAGGAATGGGAAAAAAGTCCCAATTGCTCCTCTGGAA
This sequence comes from Syntrophales bacterium, assembly GCA_035363115.1. NCBI lineage: Bacteria > Pseudomonadati > Thermodesulfobacteriota > Syntrophia > Syntrophales > Syntrophales bacterium. Next base: position 126,008 of record DAOSEM010000011.1, read on the forward strand.
ACCCCCGGTCGCGCCCCCGCGAACACAAGGTAGATGAGCTTCCTGAGTGCGAATTGGAAAGAAAAATCACTGCAAAGTCATAACTCGCGCCTGGCGGCGCTCAGACAGATGACTTTGCGGGCGCTTCGCTGCGACGGCAGGGTACCCCGA
>DAOSEM010000012.1 GCA_035363115.1 Syntrophales bacterium
GTTCCTCGAAAAAAGCCCCGATGGGTCCCAGCCCTCGGGGCTTTCGAGTCTCCGGACTATTTCCCCTCCGCCACAACCCGAACTTTTGCCTGGAGGTTGATGAGATAGGGCCTCTCTTCCTGGAGGTTCGCTCCCGTCTCCAGGTAATCCTCCCGGTGGATCCGCTGGACGACCGCCTCCCGATCCCCGCCGGCATCGTTCAGGTAACGTACGATGCGTTCCCGGAAGGCTTTTGTCCTTTCCAGCGAACGGGCCACGTACCCCCGGGCGTCCTCGCCGGTGAGCGTGTAGTAGTGGCTCATCATGATGAGGTCCAGATTCAGGACAAGGAGCTTTTCGAGGGAGGCGGTGTAATCCCGGTAGCTCGCCAGGAACTCCGGTTGAATTGTGAAGTTCTGATCGAAGACGCCGACGGCCTCGCCGGTGATGAGGGCCTTCAGCCGGGGAATGTAGTAGCAGACGGAATCCCGGGTGTGACCGGGGGTTGCGATCACCCGGAAGGCCATGCCGCCGCCGGGATCCACTTCGGCCCCGTCTTCCAGCGGGATGTTCACGTCCAAGGAATCAAAGGAGATGTCCTCCCCGCCGACCCGGTCGCGATACAGTTCCTCGCAGTCCCGGCTCAGGCTCCGGATCAGATCGATGGCGCTCGCCTTCCTCAGGGTCTCCGCCGCGAGGCGGTGCGCCCCTATCTTCAGGCCCGGGATGTGTCGCTTCAGGTAAGGACATGCACCGCAATGATCGAAATGGGCATGGGTCAGGTAAACGGAGCGAAGCCTCCCGGCGTCTCCCAGGCGCTCCTGAAGGGCGTTCCGGTAGGCCGGCCCCATGAAAGTCATGCCTGCGTCAAACAGAACGGGCGCCACCCCGGTCACCAGATAGGCCGGCAGGTGCGGCCCCCCGATGGCATACAGTCCGTCGGCCAGCAATCCCCTGCTCTCGATGATCATGATTCCCCCCTCGTCAAAGGCTACTTGCGGCGCCGGCAGTCCCTGAATCCGGCCGAAGAACGGCATACAGAATCAAACGCCGGAAAACGATGCTTTGCATAACATGATCAAACATGGTTTGCCACCGGCCCGCAGCCGGGCGACCTCCTTTTCCAGGCAGTCCCGCCGATGGCGGAGGATCCCATCGGGGCGTGAGTTTTTCCATGGGAACCGACAATGCCGCTTGACCCGGGCAACCGGATGGGCAATACAGGATTCTCAAAAAAAAGGAGACCAGGCCCTGCCGACCCTGCCATGAACAAATCTTTCCACAGGCCTTTCCTGTCCCGCATCGCCATCCTCCTCTTCATTCTCATCGGGACACCGCAGGCGGCCATCGCGGAAAGCGAGAAAACCCTCTATGAAGGGGATTCGATCTACAACCACATTACCATCCGTCAGGCCGGCACGAACCGCTGTATGATCTTCGGACGGCATCGGGACCAGCGTCAGACCTGCATGAGCATCCCGCGACCCGACGAATCCGTCTTCGAATACACGGCCATGATGTTCGTCGGGTTCCGGTTCCTGCCGGACACACGGAACGTCTGCCTGATCGGTCTGGGAGGAGGCTATATACCGACCGTCTTCCGCATGCACCTGCCCCAGGTGCGGCTCCAGTCCGTGGAGGTGGATCCGCTGGTGGTCCGGCTGGCAAAGGAACACTTTTCGTTTCAGCTCGCGGCCGGCCATGCCCTGTCCGTTACCGACGGCCGGCAATATCTTCGCAGAACGCCCGAGAAATTCGATCAGATCTGGATCGACGCCTTCAATTCCGATTACATCCCGGCACACATGACGACCCGTGAGTTCCTCGAACTCTGCCGCTCAAGGCTGTCGCAGAACGGGATCGTCGTCCAGAACGTCCATAATTCGAACCAGCTTTTCGACGCCCAGGTAACGACCTTCCGGAGCGTCTTCCGCTACGTCTATGTTTTCGAGGGAGCGAACAGCAGCAACTCCATCATCGTCGCCGCCCGGGAACCCCTTTATGCGCCGCCCAGGTTCTGCGGAGAACAGTGCAGAGGCCGGATCGGACCGATCGACCTGGTCCGGGAATCCCGGAAATTCAACCCCACTCCCGCGATCCGGAAGGAAAGGATCCTGACGGACGATTTCAATCCGGCCAATCTGCTTCTGAATAGGAAATAATCAGCGATCCGGGACGGCCGGAAGCTTCTTGCAGGAAGGATTCACCATGGTACTTGTCTACTTGGCGTTTGCATTGCTGCTGTTCATGTTCGGAGCGGTCATCATGAGCCTCGAAATCCTCTCTTCGAACCTGATGTCCCCGTATTTCGGGGGCTCCGTCTACATCTGGGGGAGCATCATCAGTTCCTTCATGGTCCACTTCTCGATCGGATATGTCCTCGGTGGATACCTGGCAAAACGGGCCTTCAAGGTATCCCTTTTCACATTTCTCCTTGCCGTCAGTGCGGTCTGGGTGCTTTTCATCCCACAGATGCACGCCCCCGCATGCAACTTCATCGCCGACCGGATCGTCGATGTCCGCGCGGGTTCCCTCGCAGCCATGAATATCCTCTTCTTCTTTCCCATCACGATCATGGCCATGGTATCCCCTTACATCATCGGGATCCTGACGCACTATCACCGTGATTCGAGCTGGACGGCAGGATTGGTCCTCTTCCTGTCAACCCTCGGCTCCTTCGTGGGGACGAATCTGACGGCCTTTTTCCTGATCGACTGGTTCCCCGTGTCGAGGATCGTCGCCGGGCTGGGCTGGATCTGCCTTGCCGCTTCCCTGCTGGTTTTGTCGTTCCGCCTGGACAGGAAACTCGGCCGTGCCTCCCGGATTCGTCTGTAAACGCAATTTTTATAAATTATGTCTTGACATCCTCGGAGGATCATATTACGGGGTCTGACAATTCATAGAACGTGTTCGTCAGGTACGGTTGTTCTGCCGACACGGAAAAAGTTGGATCGAAACAATTGAAGTGCAGAGGTTGGCCACCGTGCTCTTCTTGAGAGTCCAGGTGGCTTTTTATTCTGCCCTCGTTCCATCCGACTTTGGGAAAATTTGAGAAAGGAGGGTGCAAACGATGGCAGAAGGCAAGGTGAAGTGGTTCAACGAGCAGAAGGGCTTTGGGTTCATCGAGAAGGATGAAGGCGGCGATGTGTTTGTCCATTTCAGCGCGATTCAGGGTGCCGGCTTCAAGACACTGGTCGAGGGTCAGCGCGTGAGTTTCGATGTCACGCAGGGCAAGAAAGGCCCCGCAGCGGAAAACGTAAAGCCCCTGTAGGAATTTCCCGTAAACAAAGAAGCACTCCCGTGCCGGATGCGGTGTGAGAGTGCTTCTTCATTTTTATCGTTCCCGTGCGGAGCGACAGCCAGGGGGTATTCATGGTCCGATCCAAGTACACATTCCAGAAGCGGGAAAAGGAAAGGGCACGTCAGAAGAAACAGCAGGAAAAGGTTGCCCGCCGGATCGAAGCGAAGGAGTCCAAAGCTTTGGCTCGCGAAGAAAACCCATCGGAAGATCCCGACATCGCAGGGATCGTTCCCGGGCCACAGCCGCTGCCCGAGCAGTGGAACGACACTGATCAGTAGGCCGACGGTTTACTTTCCCTCCCCAACACCAGCCGGTTCCTTCCGCCGCTTTCCATCGATGGCCATCCGGATCTCCCGGGCATAGGATGCCGCTGTTTCGACAAGATCGTTTCGGCCCGCCTTCTCTGCGATCAGCCGGACCAGCGCACTGCCGACGACGATACCGTCGGCCAAGGGCGCGATTCCGGCGGCCTGCCCGGCCGTGGCAATGCCAAACCCGGCAACGATCGGCAGGTCCGTCTCCGCCCGGAACCTCTGCAGATCGCGACGGATGTCAGCCTGTATCGGCGTGCTTGTTCCCGTCACCCCTGTCACGGAGATGGCATAGACGAACCCCGACGCCCGGCGGAGAATATTTCTTGCCCGCGCCGCGTCGGTCGTGGGCGCAACGAGCGATATGAATGCCAGGCTCGCCGGATCACTGTACCTCCTCAACTCTCCGGACTCCTCGAAGGGAAGATCAACGACGAGAAGCCCGTCTACACCAGCGGCAGCGGCATCCCGGGCAAACCGCTCGACGCCGTAGCTCAAAATGGGATTGAAGTATCCGAACAGCACCACGGGAATGTCGGACCGCCGGCGCAGGGAGGCGATTCGTTCGAGAATGCCCGCCAGGGTGGTCCCCCGCATCAGCGCCCGCTGGGACGCCGCCTGGATGACGGGGCCATCGGCTGTGGGATCGGAAAAGGGAACCCCGATCTCGAGGATATCGACTCCAGCGGCCTCCAGGGCCAGGGCCAGTTTTTCCGTCGTCTCCAGGTCCGGATCTCCCGCCGTCAGGTAGGCCACGAAAACCTTCCGTCCCTCCGCTTTTCTTTGGGCAAACGCCCTTTCAATGCGTACCATGGTCGTCCTCCTTTCCCTGCTTCTTCGCCATGACCTCAGCATCCTTGTCTCCTCGGCCGGAGAGGTTTACGATCATGATTCGGTCCTTCCCCAGCGTCGGCGCCAGCGTCATGGCATAAGCGACGGCATGGGCGCTTTCCATGGCGGGGATGATGCCCTCGATCCGGGACAGCAAGGAGAAGGCCGCCATGGCTTCCCGGTCAGGGACGGCGACGTAACGGGCGCGGCCGCCGGCATGAAACGCGCTATGCTCGGGTCCCACGCCGGGATAATCGAGCCCCGCGGCAATGGAATGGGCGTCCCGCACCTGGCCGTAATCGTCCTGCAGCAGGAAGGTCTTGTTTCCGTGGAGGACGCCGATCCGGCCGGCGGTGATGCTGGCGGCATGCATCCCCGTCGCCAGGCCCAGCCCCGCCGCCTCGACGCCGACCATCTCAACGGATGGGTCGTTCCGGAACGGATAAAACAGCCCCATGGCGTTGCTCCCTCCACCGACACAGGCCACCAGCAGGTCCGGCAGCCGCCCCTCCTTCTCCAGGATCTGCCGTCTCGTCTCCCGTCCGATGGCGCTCTGGAAGTCGCGGACCATCATCGGGTAGGGGTGGGGACCCGCCGTCGTGCCGATGACGTAGAAGGTGTCCCGGACGGAGGCGGTCCAGTATCGCATGGCCTCGTTCATGGCGTCCTTCAGCGTCGCCGTCCCGGAGGAGACAGGAACCACCTCGGCCCCGAGGATCTTCATGCGGTAGACGTTGGGCGCCTGGCGGCGGATGTCCTCCTCGCCCATGAAGACGCGGCATTCCATGCCGAAGAGGGCCGCCACGGTGGCCGTGGCCACGCCGTGCTGGCCCGCCCCGGTCTCGGCGATGACCTTCCGCTTGCCCATGCGCCGGGCCAGGAGGGCCTGCCCCAGGGTGTTGTTGATCTTGTGCGAGCCCGTGTGGTTCAGGTCTTCCCGTTTCAGGTAGATCCGCGCACCGCCGAGGGATTCCGTCAGGCGGGAAGCGAAATAGAGGGGCGTCTCCCGGCCCGCGTAGTCCCTCTGCAGGATCCTGAATTCCCTCCGGAACTGCGCGTCACGCCGGGCCTCCCGATAGGCCGCTTCCAGCTCGTAAAGGGCCGGCATGAGGGTCTCCGCGGCATAGCGCCCCCCGAAGGGGCCGAAATGGCCGCGCCGGTCCGGCTGCCTGTTCGTCTTCATGGCTTGTCCTTTCTCATTTCGGGAACATCGACGCTCCCGCTGTCCGTCCCGGGAAGCAAACGACGGAAGATCGCCCGTCCACCTTCCTCCCCCGGCTCCCCGGCCTCCCGGACACTAGCGATGATCCGCCGCATCCGTTCATGGTCCTTGATTCCCGGGGCGGTCTCGATGCCGCTGTTGATGTCCACCGCCCTGGGCCGGACGGCGGCCAGGGCCTCCCGGATGTTGTCTTCCCGGAGCCCTCCGGCGAGGACGAGGGGAAAGGTCCGCCCCAGCGCCGCCGAACGGTTCCAGTCGGCGGTGCGGCCTGTCCCGCCGCGGCGGTTGGCATCCCCGCCGTCGGCCAGAAAAGCATACACCGGATAGGCACCCAGCACACTGATGTCCATGGATTCCCCGGGCCACACGGCCTTGATCAGCCGCTCCCGGGAAAACCGGCGACAGTATTCCGGCGGTTCGTCACCGTGGAGCTGGATCATGTCCAGGCCGCAGGTCCCGGCGACATCCTCCACGAACGCCGCGTCCTGATTCACGAAAACGCCAACCGTAACGATCCCCCCGGGCAGACCGGCCCGGATCCGCCGGGCCTGCTCCGGGGAAACGCAGCGGCTGCTCGGCGGATAGAAGATGAATCCCAGGGCGTCGGCGCCCGAACGGGCGGCGCACAGGGCGTCTTCCAGGCGCGTGATCCCGCAGATCTTGATCTCCGTCATCGTCCTGTCAGCTCCTTCAGTTTCGCCGCCTGATCAGGGGCCTTCATCAGGGCCTCGCCGATCAGAAAGGCGTGCACACCCGCAGCGAGAAGAAGCTCCACGTCTCCCCGGGTGTGGATGCCGCTCTCCCCGACGACCGTCACGCCCGCCGGCACCCGGGGCGCCAGCTCCAGCGTCGTAGCCAGGTCCGTCCGGAAGGTGTCGAGGTCGCGGTTGTTGATCCCCACGAGAACGGCCCCGGCGCGGAGGGCCAGGTCCAGCTCCTCGCCGCCGTGGACCTCCACGAGGGCGCTCATGCCCAGCGAGGCAGCCAGGGCGGCGTACTCCCGGAGCCGGCCTTCCTCCAGGATGCGGGCAATCAGGAGCACCGCGTCGGCCCCCAGGAGCCGCGCCTCGACGATCTGGTATTCGTCGATGACGAAGTCCTTGCGCAGGACGGGAAGGGTCGCCTCTCGCCGCACCTCCGAAAGATGGGCGCCGGCGCCCTCGAAAAAGGTTTCGTCCGTCAGGACCGAGATGGCGGCCGCCCCGCCTCTCTCATAGGCGGCGGCGATCTCCCGGGGCCGGAAATCCTCGCAGAGGCGGCCTTTGGACGGGGATGCCTGCTTGATCTCGCCGATGATCGCGCAGGGATACCTGCGCAGCGCCTCCCGGAAATCGCGAACGGGCGGAGCCCCGGGAAGGGAGCGCTCCAGGACCTCAAGGGGCGTCCGCGCCTTCGCGAGGGCCACTTCCCGCTTTTTCACCTCCACGATACGGTCGAGTATCACGGGACACCTCAGGCGTGGCTCATCTCGATCAGGGCCTGGAGCTTCTTCACGGCCGCGCCGCCGTCGATGCATTCCCGGGCGACGGCGGCTCCCTCCGTAACCGTCCCGGCCTTCCCGCCGGCGACGATGGCGAAGGCGGCGTTCAGCACCACCACGTCGCGGCAGGGACCGGCTTCCCCCGTCAGGACGGCCCGGACGATGCGGGCATTGGCCTCGGCGTCTCCGCCCACGAGGGATTCGGCGGGATAAACCTCCCCGATGACATCCAGCGGATTGAAGTTGTAGGTCCGGACGAGGCCGTCCTTCAATTCCGAGACCCTCGTCTCTCCCGTCACCGTAACTTCGTCGAGACCGTCCAGGCCGTGGACGACGAAGGCCCGCTTCGTCCCCAGGTTTTTCAGCACCCCCGCGAAGGTCTCCGTGAGGTGGGGATCGTAGACGCCGATGAGCTGGGCCGTCGCGCCTGCCGGGTTCGTCAGGGGGCCCAGCATGTTGAAGATGGTCCGGATTCCCGTCTCCCGGCGGGGACCGGCGGCGTACTTCATGGCCCCGTGCAGGCGGGGAGCGAAAAGAAACCCGATGCCGATCTCCTGGATGCATTCCTCGACGATGTCCGGCTCCGCCTCGATGTTGACGCCCAGGGCCTCCAGGACATCGGCGCTCCCACAGCCGCTGGATACGGCCCGGTTGCCGTGCTTGGCCACCGTCAGGCCCGCCGCGGCCGCGACAAACGCGGCCGTCGTGGAGATGTTGAAGGTGTTGCTCCCGTCGCCGCCGGTGCCGCAGGTATCGACGATGACGCCGGACCGGGCGTCGATGCGCGTCGCCTTCTGCCGCATCACCCGCGCCGCCCCGGTCACCTCCTCGACCGTCTCTCCCTTCATGCGAAGGGCCGTGATGAAGGCGCCGATCTGGGCGGGCGTCGCCTTGCCCTCCATGATGGCATCCATCGCGGACATCATCTCCCCTTCCCGCAGGTCCTCCCGCCGGACGACCTTGTTCAGCACCTGCTTCAGCATGACCGATCCTCCTTCCGCACGTAAGTTTCGAGGAAATTCCGGAGCATCCGCTTCCCGTTCGGCGTCAGGATCGACTCGGGGTGAAACTGGAGCCCCTCGACGGGATGCGTCTGGTGCCGGATTCCCATGATTTCACCTTCCTCCGTCTCGGCGCTGACGGCCAGGCAGTCCGGGAGGCTTCCCCGCTCGACGACGAGCGAGTGGTACCGCCCCGCCGTCACGGGATTGGGCATCCCCCGGAAGGTCGTCCTGCCGTCGTTCACGACGGGGGACGTCTTGCCGTGCATCACCCGCTCCGCCCGGACCACCCGGCCGCCGAAGGCCTGCCCGATGGCCTGGTGGCCGAGGCAGATGCCCAGGATGGGGATCTCTTCGTGGAAGCGCCGGACGACGTCGAGGGTGATGCCCGCCTCATCCGGGGAGCAGGGGCCGGGGGACAGGACGATGGCCTCCGGCGCCATGGCCTCGATCTCCTCCAGGGTGGTCTCGTCGTTCCGCCGGACGACCACGTCTTCTCCCAGCTGGCCCAGGTACTGGACCAGGTTGTAGGTAAACGAGTCGTAGTTATCGATCATCAGGATCATTTTGCACCTCCGTTCAGCAAAAAGCCGTTTTCCGCCAGGGCGACGGCCCGAAACATCCCCCCCGCCTTGTGCAGCGTTTCCTCGTATTCACTCCGGGGGTCGGAATCGGCGACGATGCCCGCGCCCGCCTGGACCGACAGCATCCCGTTTTCCAGCATCATTGTCCGGATGGTGATGCCCAGGTCCATGTTGCCCGTGTAGCTGATGTAGCCGACGGCGCCGCCGTAAGGCCCCCGCGGGTATTTCTCCAGCTCGTCGATGATCTCCATGGCCCGGACCTTCGGCGCCCCCGTCAGCGTTCCCGCCGGAAAGGCCGCCCTGAGGACGTCGAAGGCGTCCCGCCCGTCGTCCAGTTGGGCCTGGATGTCGGAGACCAGATGCATGACGTGGGAATAGCGCTCCACGGCCATCAGCTGGCTCACCTGGACGCTCCCCGTCCGGGCGATCCGCCCCAGGTCGTTCCGTCCCAGGTCGACGAGCATCACGTGCTCCGCCTTCTCCTTCGGGTCCTGGAGCAGTTCGTCCGCCAGGCGCCGGTCCTCCTGCTCCGTGGCGCCCCTTCTCCGCGTACCGGCGATGGGCTTCAACTCGGCGATGCCCTCCTCCAGGCGAACCATGACCTCCGGGGAGGAGCCGATCAGGTGGAAGCCGTCGATCTTCAGGAAAAAAAGGTATGGAGACGGGTTGACGTACCGCAGGGCCCGGTAGAGGTTGACGGGATCGACGGAACAGGGCCGTTCGAAGCGCTGGGAGAGGACGACCTGGATGATGTCGCCGGCGATGATGTATTCCTTCGCCCGGACGACCATGTCGCGGAATTCCTCCTCCGTGACGGTCCCTTCAAACGAGCCGCCTTCGCCCGCCCGTTCCTGCGGCGGAATGATGGGGGCCGGAGCGGCCTTGAGGCGTGCAATCAGCTCTTCGATCTTCCCGGCCGCCTCGTCGTAGGCCTGCCGGAGACCGGCGGCTCCGTCCGTCCGGGCGCAGGAGACGACCTTGAGGGTATGGCGCACGTTGTCGAAAACGAGCAGGGTGTCCGTAAGCAGGAAGGCTGCCTCGTCGGTTCCGCTTTCTCGCCGGGGACGGCGGTCCAGTTTCTTCTCGAAGAAGCGGATCATGCCATAGCCCAGGAACCCGACGGCCCCACCGAAGAAGCGGGGAAGCTCCGGGAGACTGACCGGCCGGTACCGCCCCAGGATCTCCTTCAGGACGCGCAGTGGATCCCCGTCATGCTCCAGGACCCGGCTCGCCCCGTTCTCCTCTACGTGCACTTCTCGCCCCCGGACCCGGAAGACGAGGCGCGGCGACAGGCCCAGGAAGGTGTACCGTCCCCACTTCTCCGACCCCTCGACACTCTCCAGGAGAAACACGTTCCGCTCCTCCCGCAGCTTGAGCAGGGCCGTGACGGGCGTCTCCGTGTCCGCCAGGAGCTCGCGGTACACGGGAATCAGGTTGCCTTCCCGGGCCAGAGCCCGGAACGTGTCGAAATCGGGGAAAATCATGTCTTCATATCCTCTCTGTCGAAATAAAAAAGGCCGCTTTGCGGGCGGCCTTTTCGTAATCCGGTGTGCGAAACAAAAAAGCCGCGGGATCCCGAGGGGACCCCGCGGCTCGTGCATACTATGTCAGTACATCAGCGGCGGACGGACCCCTCTCCTGTGGTCCACCACCACCAGCGATTCAAAGTTGTCATGCTACGCGAACGGTTCATGCTCTTTTCCTCTTTTTCGGTCTCCCTAACAGGACGCCCCCGGCGTCGTCAACCTTTTTTTGCCCTCTTCCCTGTCCAGAAACAGAAACGGATTTCAAATCTGCACCCCTTCTCTTGTATTCCTTTCATACCAAGCTGGATCACCTTTCCTGTTTTAAGGAGCGTATCGGCACGGGGGCGCGACCGGGGGTTTCCAGAGGAGCGATTAGGACTTTTTTCCCATCCCTCCAACCTGACAGATCGTCGAAGAGGGAACGCGGGAAAAAACGTCCGCGACGGCGGAAGCCCCCGTGGCAGCCCCCGCGCCGATGCGTTGAATGCAAAGGAAAGGGGGCCGGCCTGTCAGGAAAGAAAAGAAAAAGGAAGGGGAGCGGATTTGAAATCCGCCTTTCTACACTCCGCGGCGGAGCCGTTCTTCGAGCCCCTCCGCGTCCTCCTCCTCGACAAACCGCTTCAACTGCGCCACCGCCTTCTCGTACGCCGCGATCACCTCCCGGGCGGAGGGATTCTTCGTCACCAACTCGGCAAAAAGCCGCGGGGAGGGACCAAAGACCTTCTCCAGCAAGTCCTGCTTTGTCCGGAAGGCCGGGGTCGACATCCGCTCCAGCATCTCCGGGTCTTCCCCCAGGGTCTCCATGGCCAGTCCCATGGCCATCGTGTTCAGATGGGTGAGCCCCTGGACAACGGCCATGACCCGGTCGTGCCTCTCCGGCGTGGTCTCGACGACCCTCGCCCCGCTGCGCTCCAGGATCTCCCGGAGCCACGCCTTCCCGGATTTGCCGCGGCCGGGACAGAGAACGACGTTCTGTCCCTCAAGATCGACCGCATCGGGTCCGAAGAGGGGATGGCAACCGACGACTTCCGCCGCCGTGGCCGCCAGCATTTCCCGGACAGGCTCCTCCTTGAGGGAGGTCAGGTCCATCAGGAGAGCACCCGGCTTCAGGTGCGGACCGACCCGGCGGATCACCTCCGTCGTCACCGCCATGGGCACCGCCACGACGACAACCCTGCAGGCGGCCACCAGCTCCGGAAGGGGCATTCCCGAATCCCGCTCGGAGATGTGGACGTCATATCCGCGGCCGGCAAAAAAGCGGGCGAACCAGCGGCCCATCCCGCCTCCGCCTCCGACGATGCCCACCGCACGCTTCCTCATCGCCCGACCGCCCTCTGCCTCAGGAGGTGGTCCGCCAGGACGATGGAGACCATGGCCTCGCAGACCGGCAGGATCCTCGGGATAACGCACCCGTCGTGCCTTCCCCGGACGGCCAGTACGACCGGTTTCCCCGAGACATCCACGGTCTGCTGCTCCCTGCCGATGGAGGGGATCGGTTTGCAGGCCACCCGGATCACGATATCCTGGCCCGTCGAGATGCCCGCGAGGATCCCTCCGGCCCGGTTCGACTGGAACCCGTCCGGTCCCAGGGCATCGTTGCTCTCAGAGCCCTTCATCCGGGCCGCCTCGAACCCGGCGCCGATCTCCACGCCCTTGACGGTCCCGATGCTCATGAGGGCTCCGGCCAGGTCGGCGTCGAGCTTGTCGAAGACGGGTTCGCCGAGACCGGGAGGACACCCCTGGACGACCACCTCCACGACACCTCCCAGCGAATCCCCTTCTTTTCTCGCCTCCTCCAAGAGGTCTGCCATCCGGGCGGCCGCCTCCGGATCGGGACACCGGAGGTCATTCCGGTCCATCTCCCCGGGCCGGGTGTCCGCGGCGGTGATCCCCCCAAGCTCCCTCGTGAAGGCAAACACTCGGATTCCCGATCCCGCCAGGACCTTCGCGGCCACGGCCCCGGCGGCGACCCGGGCGGCGGTTTCCCGCCCGGAGGCGCGCCCGCCCCCCCGGTAGTCCCGGATGCCGTACTTCTGCAGGTACGCATAGTCGCCGTGCCCGGGCCGGAAGACGTCCCGAAGATGTTCGTAGTCATGCGACGCGGCGTCCCGGTTTCGGATCAGAAGCGCGATCGGGGTGCCCGTGGTCTTTCCCTCGAACACGCCGGAGAGGATCTCCACGCGGTCGTCTTCCCGGCGGGGCGATGACGATCGAACACGGCCCGGCCTGCGCCGGTCCAGCCACTCCTGGACGTCCTGCTCGTCGAGGGCAAGGCCCGGCGGGCACCCGTCCACGACGGCCCCGAGGGCGGGACCGTGGGATTCCCCCCAGGTCGTAACGCGGAATAAGACTCCGATGGTACTGCCGGCCATGATCCCCCCCTTAAACGCCCGATTGCGGACAGGCCGCCGGAACGGAAAGCCGCCGCACGACGTATTCTGCGATCATTTCTGTTACTTCGATGGTGGAGCGGTGGGATGTGTCGATGGCCAGGTCCGCCACAAGGCGATAGACGGGAAGACGCTCCCGGAGCAGCCGCTCCACTTCCTCCCGGACGCCGCCCTCCGTCAGCGGAGGCCGCTGTTCCGCCGTCTTTCCGTCGGCGTCCAGCCGCTCCAGGATGACATTCGTTCCGGCGGTGAGCCAGACGAAAAAACCGTCCGTTTCCAGGGCTTCCACGTTCGCCCGGTCCAGAACGGCCCCGCCCCCCAGCGCGACGACGCATCGCTCATCCGGCAGTTCCGCGATGACCCGGCGCTCGAGGGCCCGAAACTCCCCCCAGCCCCCGTCGTCCACGATCCGCCGGACGGTCCGCCCTGCTAGTTCCTCGATCCGCGCATCGGTATCGAAAAAAGGCAGTCCCAGCTGCTCCGCCAGCAGCCGGCCGACAGTGCTCTTGCCACAGCCCCGGTATCCCACGAGGACGATTCTCATGCGTTCAGGCCCTCCAGCATCTCCCAGAAACGGGGAAACGATTTGGCCACACACCGCTCGTCCCGGATCGCCATTCCCGGCACGGCCAGCCCCAGGACGGCAAAGCTCATGGCGATGCGGTGGTCGTTGTAGGTCTCGATCTCGGCGCCCCGGGGCCGCCCCCCCTCGATGACCAGGCCGTCGGGCCTCTCCTCGGCGGAGATGCCCGTCTTCCTCAACTCCGCCGCCAGGGCGGCCAGGCGGTCGCTTTCCTTCACCCGCAGGTGCGCGACCCCGGTAATCACCGTTCGTCCGGGCCGCAGGGCCGCAAGCACGGCCAGGGTCGGAACCATGTCGGGCATGTTCCCGAGATCGAAGACACGATCCCCGTTCGCAAGAGCCCCGCCTGCGACCTCCACCTCGCCTTCTCCGCGCCGGACCGTGCAGCCGAACTCCTCCAGGATGCCCAGGATTCCAATGTCTCCCTGCCGGGTACGGGGGTTGATGCGTTCCACCCGGACGGTTCCCCCCGTGACTGCGGCGGCCAGGAAGAAATAGGACGCACTGGAGACGTCCCCCTCTACAAAATAGGTTCCCCCGGCATAGCGCTGTCCATGGGGAACGACGAACGCGCGAGCATGTTCGCGATGGACCTCGACGCCGAACTGCCGCATGGTCTCCACGGTGACGTCCACATACGGGAGCGATGGGACATGCCCTTCCAGGACCACGGTCACGTCCCCGGAAGCGTAGGGGGCGCTGATGAGGAGGGACGAGACGTACTGGCTGCTGTCCAGATCCCTGAGCACAACCCGTCCGCCCGGAAGGCCGCGGCCCCGGACCGTGACGGGAGGGCACCCCCGGTCCCCTTCCGTTGCGATGTCGACGCCCAGCGCGACCAGAGCCTCCTGGAGGGGGCCAACAGGGCGCTCGCAAAGGCGGCGGTCCCCTGTCAGCGTGAAGGTCCCGTTCCCAAGGGCGACCACGGAGGTCAGGAGCCGCATGGCCGTTCCGTTGTTTCCCAGGAAAAGCGCACTCCCGGGGGGGGTAAGCGTCCCTCCCGTGCCTGTGACAACCAGGTCCTCCCCTTCCCATCGGATCCCGGCTCCGAGGGAGCGAAGGGCCTGCACGAGGCGCACGGAGTCCTCCGCGTCCAGGGCGTTCCGGAGAACGGACCGCCCCCCCGCCAGGGCGGCCATGATCAGGGCCCGCTGGGTGTAGCTCTTCGATCCCGGAGCCGCGACGACGGCCCGGAGAGGACCGGCGGGTTCAATGCGTTTCATCGTTTTCAAGCTCCTTTTCCACGATCCGCCGCATGGTCTCCCGGGGCGGCTCCAGGCCCGTCCAGAGGCGGATCTGCTCCGCCCCCTGGTTTACGAACATGCCGACCCCCGACCGGACGGAGCATCCCGCGGCCTCCGCCTCCCGGAGCAGCCGGGTCCGGAGGGGCCGGTAGACAAGGTCCACCACGCGGGGAATCCGCGCGAGCAGGGCCGCGTCCACCGGCGTATTCTTCACATCCGGCACCATCCCGACCGGGGTGGCGTTGATCAGGCACCCCGCATCGATCCTTCCCAGTTCCCCCGGCGAGCAGGACGTGCAGCCGAACGCCGCGGCCAGTGTCTCGCGGCCGCTTTCCGACCTCCCCGCCACGACGGGCCTTCCGCCTTCCAGGATGGCCGCATAGACGGCGGCGCGGGCCGCCCCGCCGGTCCCCAGGACCGCGACGGTTATTCCCCGCAGGTCCGTCCAGTCGTGAAGGTCCCTGGCCAGGCCGCGCCCGTCGGTGTTGTGACCTACCCAGCGGCCGTCCTCGCAACAGACCGTGTTGACTGCTCCCACCGCCAGGGCGTCGCCGGCCACCTCGTCGAGGTAAGGGATGATGGCTTTTTTGAAGGGAATGGTCACGGCGATCCCCTTCACGTCCGATTCCCGGAGATCCCGGAGGGCCGCTTCCAGGTCCGTCACGCAGAGGGCCTCGAAGCTGGCGTCGATCCCGAGTTCCCGGTATGCCCCATTGTGCATCTGCGGGGACAGGCTCTGGCGGACGGGGTTCCCGATCAGGACGAAGCGCTTACCGTTCCTCATCCGCCCATCCTCCTCCCAGCAGCCTCAGCATCCGCCGCATCTCCCCGACGGCCAACTGTCCCGGCGCGGTCTCTTCGCCTTCCTCCAGGGAGGCATACGTCAGAAAGGAACCCAGGAGCGGCGCCATGACCCTGCTGATCCGTCCCGCCTCGCCCATGCAGAAGGCGATCATCCGCTGCCCGCATTCCCGTGCCCGAGGCAAAAGGCTGAGAACCCGGAGGTTGTCTTCCGGACGCTTCGCGAAGGGAACCAGTTTGATCACCGGCACACCCTCGCGTATCAGGCTCTTCAGAAGGTCCGCCAGCGCTTCCTCTCCGGGGGTTCCCACCGGCAGGTGACAGGACAGGATCGCCTCTGTGGCGTGGCCGCCGTTCCCGGCGATGGAATCGAGGAGAGCCCTCCGCAGAGACGGCTCGGTCCTCGCTTCCACGTCCACATAGTCCGCCCCCAGGGCGGCGGCCTCCATGAGAAATGCGATCCGTTGGTCTTCCGGCCCCTCGAAGCGTCCTCCTTCCTCCCGATGCCGGTTCGTGACGACAATCTTTCCCGCCTTCGCGGCCAGGAGCCTCGGCAGGTCCGGATCGGCCATGCCGTCAAGCCGGAGCTCCACAATTCCGGCCATGGCATAGGCCCGCTCCATCTTTTTCAGGGCCGCCTCCGTCGAGGCGGCGTTCACGGGAATGCAGATCACGGCTGTTCGTCCCCCCGGGGATAGGACCCGAGAATCTTCAAAAAAGCGGTCTGCTTCGCCAGCTCTTCCAGGCACCGCTTCGGCTTGGCCTCCTCCCGGTGCCCGGCGAAATCAGCGAAGAAGAGGTATTCCCACATCCGGTCGCGTACCGGGTAGGACTCGATCCGGGTCAGGTTCACCCCCTCCGACGCAAAGGGTGCCAGGGTCTTGTGGAGCGCCCCGGGCTGGTGGGCCGTCCCGAAGAGGATGGAGGTCTTGTCGTGGCCCGTCGGTGCGGCGGCCTTTTCCGCCTTCCCCTTCGTTCCCAGGACCAGGAAGCGCGTCGTGTTCAGCGGGCTGTCCTCGATCCCCTCGGCCAGCAGGCGGAAATCTCCTGTGTCGGCGGCGAGGCGGCTCGCCACGGCGGCGCCCGCCGGGTCTTCCAGGACCTTTCGCGCGGCCGTGGCCGTGCTCTCCGTCTCCACGAGCACCGCCCGGGGCAGGTTCCTCCGGAGCCAGCCCCGGCACTGGGCCAGGGCCTGGGGATGGGAGTAGACCCGCTCGATCCGGTCCGTCTCCTCTCCCCCGGAGACGAGGCAGTGGCGGATTCGGCCGTAGACCTCCGCCCGGATCGTCAGCGGCGTGTTAAGCAGGCCGTCCAGGGTCGATTTGACGGATCCCTCGGCGGAATTCTCGACCGGGACGATGCCCCAGTCCGTCGTTCCCCGCTCCACCGCGTCGAAGACGGCGGCAATCGTCGCCTGGGGTCGGAGAAGGGCACCCTGCCCGAAATGGCCGAGGGCCGCCTGGTGGCTGAAGGAGGTCTCCGGCCCGAGGAAGGCCGCCGTGACGGGAGCCTGCAGGGCCCGGGAGGCAGAAAGGATCTCCCGGTAGATCGCCCGGAGGGCCTCGTCCGGCAGAGGGCCCTCGTTCATCTCCTCGACACAGCGGCAGACCTGGCTTTCCCGAGCCGGGTCGTAGATCTCCCATCCTTCGAGGCGCTTGAGACGGCCGATCTCCACGGCCAGGGACGCCCGCTCGTTCAGGAGGCGGACCATGGCGGCGTCCTTCTCCTTCACCAGGGCGCGCAGGGCCTGCAGGCTGCTCTTACTCATGCTCTCAGCGCCTCCACGGTCTCCGCCACGATGTTTTCCGGAACGCCCCCGTTCAGGAAGGGAATCCCGAGTTTCTTCAGGAGGACGAAATGGATCACCGTCCCCGTCTTCTTCTTGTCCGCTTTCAGGTGGCGAAGGATCCGCTCCCGGGGAATCCCGCCGGGAATCGCCGTGGGCAGTCCGGCGCCTTCCAGCACCGCCACGAGCCGCTGCCGATCCTCTGCCGGCAGGTATCCCAGCCTCTCCGACAGGGCGGCTCCCGCGACCATGCCGATGGACACGGACTCGCCGTGAGACAGGGCAAATTCCGACGCAGCCTCCACGGCGTGGCCGACGGTGTGGCCGAAATTCAGGATGCGGCGGAGCCCCTTTTCCTTCTCGTCGATCTCCACGATGCCCTTCTTGATCCGGCAGGAGGCGGCGATGACCTCTTCCAGCAGGGAGGAGTCCCTGTTTTCCGCGTTTCCCAGTCCTTCCGCCACCCGGTCCAGAAGCTCCGGCTGCTCGATGGCGCCGTACTTGACGATTTCCGCCATCCCGTCCCGGTATCCCCGCTCGGGCAGCGTGTCCAGAAAGGCTGTGTCGATGAACACGCCCAGGGGCTGGTAGAACGTCCCCAGGAGGTTCTTCCCCGCCGCGGTATCGACGCCGGTCTTCCCGCCGATGCTGCTGTCCACCTGGGCCATCAGCGTCGTCGGGACCTGGACGCAGGGAATCCCGCGCATGTAGATGGAGGCCAGGAATCCCGCCAGATCCCCCACGACCCCGCCCCCCAGGGCGATCAGGGCGGAGGAGCGGTCGGCGCCCAGGGCGGTCAGCCGCTCCGCCGTCTCCAGGACCGTCCGGATGTCCTTCGAGGCCTCTCCCGGCGGGATCGGAAGCCGGTCCACCTTCAGCCCCAGTCCTTTCAGAACCGCCGCCACCCGCTCGCCGTGCAGGGTGTTCACGGTTTCGTCGGTGACGATGACATACCGGCTGATGCCGGCGTTTTTGGCCAGGATCAGTCCCATCCGGTCGAGGATGTCCCGTCCGATGTGTACGTCGTAGGAATGCGACGTCTTGTGTTCGAGATGAACGCGGATCCGGTTCATTGCCGCACCCCCGACCCGTTCCCGTTGCTCATGAAGGAGGAGAGCCGCCGAATCTCCTCCATCAGCTCATAGAACGACTCCGGCCGGAGCGACTGGGGCCCGTCGCAGACGGCCTTCTCGGGCTCCGGGTGCATCTCTACGATCACCCCGTCGGCCCCGACGGCGACAGCGGCCCGGCAGAGGGGGATCACGTATTTGGCGTGGCCGGAGGCATGGCTCGGATCGACGATCACCGGCAGGTGGGTCAGCTCCTTGAGCACGGGGACGGCGCTGATGTCGAGGGTGTTCCGCGTGGCCGTCTCGAAGGTCCGGATCCCCCGCTCGCAGAGGATCACCTCCTCGTTCCCCTCCGCGAGGATGTACTCCGCCGACATGAGCAGCTCCTCGATGGTGGTCATCATTCCCCGCTTCAGGAGAACGGGCTTGCGAGCCTTGCCCACCTTTTTCAGGAGCGCGAAGTTCTGGACGTTCCGGGCCCCGACCTGCAGGATGTCGGTGTACTCTTCCACCAGGTCCACGTCGGCGGGGCTCATGACCTCCGTCACGACGGGAAGGCCCGTCCGCTCCCGGACCTTCTTCAGGAGCTTCAGCCCCTCCTTTTCCAAGCCCTGGAAGCTGTAGGGCGACGTCCGCGGCTTGTAGGCCCCGCCCCGGAGGATGTCCGCCCCGCCTTTTTGGGCGATGTATGCCGACTCCAGGAGCTGCTCCTCGCTCTCGACGGTGCAGGGACCGGCCATGACCACGAATTTCGGACCGCCCACGACGGCCTCGCCGATGCGGATCCGGGTGTTTTCGTCCCGGAACTCCCGGCTGGCCAGCTTGTAGGGTTTCAGGATCGGCACGATCTTCTCGACGCCGGGCAGGTATTCCGCCGACTTCAATTGGGCCTTGCCCCGGTCGTCCCCGATGGCGCCGATGATCGTTCTCTCCACGCCCCGGGACAGGTGCGTGTGATAACCGACCGATTCGACCCAGGCCGTGACGTGATCGATCTGTCCTTCCGTCGCATTTTTTTTCATCAGGATGATCATGGTTCGCTGCCTCCGTAATAAAAAAGGCCGTGGAGCGTCAACACCGCCACGGCCCAAACAAAAAAGCCATGGGCGGCGCCTTTCGGACTGCCCATGGCTTGTTTTGGCTTGATTCGGTTTTCCTTACCTCCTCCCAAGCGCCAGGCAGACCTGTGGGCCGAAATAATAAAAACCAAACCAGTAAGTCAGATTCAGTTTCGGCGCCATGTCGGTTCTGCCTTTTCCTTTCCTTCTTCGCTCAAGAGGGTGCGAGAAAAACACACGGCCAATCTTCTTGTCAAGAAAATATTTTCGGGGCATCGGTCAGGAGCCTGTCCCGGGCCTTACCCGCAAAGGATTTCGTGGAATCGGCCATGGACGCCCCGGTCAATCGGACGCTTCCCCCGTGAAGAGGTCCAGGAACCGGAAGGCCCGGCCGTCGAAGAGCCCCCGGTCGCTGAGCTTCAAGTCCGGAATCACCAGGAGCGCCAGGAAGGACTGGGTCATGAAGGGTGCCCGGAGCCGTGAGCCCATCTCTTTCGCGCGGCGCGTCAGGGCTTCATACTTGCGGGCCACGCCGTATCCGTCCTCCGTCGTCATGAGCCCTGCCACGGGGAGGGGAAGGACATCCCCGCCTTCTCCGTCGGCCAGGGAGAGCCCGCCCCGGCTCCGGATCACCAGGTTGGCCGCCCGGGCCATGGCCTCGTCGGTCACCCCCACCACGACGACGTTGTGGGAATCATGGGCCACCGAGGAGGCGATGGCGCCCCGCTTCAGCCCGAAATTCCTCACGAATCCCACGGCCGGCGGCGTGTCCTGGTAGCGGTTGACGACGGCAACCTTCAGGACGTCCTTTTCAGGATCCGCGACGGCATGCCCGCCGGCGACACGAACCCGCTCCCGGCTACGGCCGGTGATCACCTGGCCGTCCAGGGCGTCGATGACGTTGACGAAGGGGCCCCGGACCGGGACGGCGAAATCGCCCGGCTTTTTCTCCCCGGCCCGGAAATCGTTCATCGCCTCGACCGGCAGGGATTCGAGGAGACTCTTCCCTCTGGACGCCACCAGGCGCCCGTCCACATAGGTCTCGAGCACCCGGAAATCATCGCCCAGGCTGTCCAGGACGACCAGGTCGGCGGGATCGCCGGGCTGGAGGAGTCCCGCCTTGAGCCCATAATGGCGGACCGGGTGGAGGGTGGCGCACTTCAGGACCGTCATCCGGTCATAGCCCAGGCGGAAGGCCTTCCGCACCATGGCGTCCATGTGCCCCTCCGCCAGGTCGTCGGGGTGCCGGTCGTCACTGCAGAACATGCAGGAGGACGGACTTTCCGCCAGGAGCGGATGGAGGGTGTCGAAGTTGTTCGCCGCGGATCCCCAGCGAATCTGCACCTTCATCCCCAGCCGGACCTTCTGCCGCCCCTCCTCCAGCATGTACGTTTCATGATCCGTCGTGATGCCGGCGGATGCATATCTTTCCAGGTCCGCCCCCATCAGTCCCGGCGCGTGTCCGTCGATGGGCTTTCCCCGCCGCCTGGCCGCCTGAAGCTTGGCCATGACCTCCGGATCCCGGGCGATGACCCCGGGATAGTTCATGGCCTCGCTCAGGTACAGGACCTCGGGCATGTCCAGGAGCGTCTCTACCTCCTCAAGATCGAGGCGGGCCCCGGCGGTCTCGAATCCCGTGGCGGGCACACAGGGGGAGGCCCCGAAGTGAAACTTGAAGGGGACCCGGCGGCCGCTGTCGATCATGAACCGGACGCCGGCCACACCCAGGACGTTTGCGATTTCATGGGGATCCGAGACGGTGGCGGTGGTCCCGTGAACGACTGCCAGGCGGGCGAACTCCGAGGGAACCAGCATGGAACTCTCGATGTGGACGTGGGCGTCCACGAACCCCGGGACAAGATAGCGGTCGCAGGCCCCGCCCTCCCGGACGATCCCGGCGATCCGGCCGCCCCGGATGACGACCGTGCCGGGATAGATCTCGGAGCGGACAACATCGACGATGTTGCCGGAAAGAATGAGGTCTTCCTGTGCAGCCGCCGGTGAGGCAGTGGAATCATTGGGCATGGTCATCCTGTGAACCGGCTCCGGTGTCCATGAAAAGAATCACCCTACCGTTTTCGGGCATACAGGACGGTCAGCAGGATCGGAATGACGACGGATACAAAGCCGGCATTCGAGACCGCCATGACATTCTCGGGCCGAACGTACAGGCAGGCCATGCCGATCACGGCCAGGACGACCGACCAGATCATCATGGCGCCCGCCCCGTACCGGTTGATGGCGTACCAGTTCTCCTCGGACTCGAAGGCCTTGGCAAGTCGAAAGCCGTAGATCGAGTTCCGCTTTACCTTGCCGAGGTAAAGGGGAATCGAGATCAGGAACAGCAGGATGCCGACCGCGAGCAGCGTGATGGCGGCCTTTTCATGGATGGTCATCAGGGGTCTCCATCTTTCGCATGCCGACCGGGGCGGCTTGGCGATGCCTCAGTCGTCGGTGCTGCATTCCGCACCACCGCCACCGCTGTCGCCGCCGTCAAACCCGCCGCTGTCGCTGCTCCCCGAATCGCTGCCACCGGTGTCGCTGGAGCTGAAGCCGCTGCTCGTGCTCATCGGCTCGTAGCGGTCGTCCGAGCGGACCATGCGCCGCCCTCCCTTTTTGATCAGGACGATCAGCAGGACGATCAGGCCGATGACGCCGAAAAAAACAAGCGTGGCCACGACAAAGACCGAGTGCGGGCTGACCGGAGCCTTCTTCGGAGTCGGCTTCACGCCTCCGGACGCCTTCGCGTCCTCCTCGATCACCCGGGAGACGGCAAGAAGGGCGTTCTCCAACCCGGTCCCGTAATCCTTCTTCTTCAGGTGGGGGGCCACATCGCGGCGGAGGATCTCGCCGACCTTCCCGTCCGGGAGGATCCCCTCCACGCCGTAGCCCGTCTCGATGCGGATCTTCTTTTCCTTCACGGCGAAGAAGATGAGGACGCCCTTGTTTTCCCCCTTCTTCCCGATGCCCCAGGCGCGGTAGAGGCGGTTGACGTAATCGGACAGGTAATTTTCACCGATCGTCGGCATCGTGACGACCACGACGGACGTTCCCGTCGTATTCAGCACCTGCCTCGCCTTCGCCTCCATCCTCTGTACCACGTCCGGGGGAATGAGGTTGGCGAAGTCGTTGATCTGTCCCCGGTGGGCGGGGAATTCATCCGCCCCGGGAACGGAAGAGACAAACATCCCGAGGAGCAAAACGACGAGCACAAAAGGGAGAAGCCGCTTCTTCATGATCGCCCCTTTCCTGCCTTTCCGTGTGGCCCGGATGCCGCCGTATCCGGACCCGTGACATCGGCCTAAACGATCTAGACCATCTCCGGCTCGTGACACTCCGTCGCCACGGGGATCCCCTTCCCGTCATTGCAATGCACGCTGTATAGCGCAGCACGACCGAAGATGCCACCAAAACCAAATTCATAAAAAATATTCAATAATAAAGCTTGCATTCCTGCAACCGAACCGGTAGGGTGCCCCCCAGTCGATGTTCAGTATCTGTTTGTAGCTCACAAATTGCAGAAAAGTCGACCGCACAGACCACCGAGATGGAATGTGCGGTTTTCATATGCACAGACGGCTACCATCCGATCGGACCGGCAACAAATCAGATGGTTCCATCGAGGAACCAAACACAAAGGAGCGTTAAAGATGTCAGAAGGAAGAGTGAAGTGGTTCAATGATTCGAAGGGTTTTGGCTTCATCGAGCAAGACGGGGGGAAAGACGTTTTTGTGCATCATTCCGCCATCCAGGCAGAGGGCTTCAAGTCCCTGGCCGAGGGTGATCGGGTAAGCTTTGATGTTGTTGCCGGCCCCAAGGGTCCGGCAGCGGAAAATGTCCGCAAGCTGTAAGAACTGAGGTTTGCCTCGCATACAAAAGCTCCCCCATTCCGGGGGGGCTTTTTTGTTGTCCGGTCATCTGCTCGCCCCACACCGCGGTCAATCTTCCATTGACACTCCGGACCGATTCCCGTATCGTCAGTTGGATACAAATCTCCAATAATCCTGGGCGATTCGAACGGTCTACGGCAGCGCAACCATGTTCTTCCATGCTCCCGGACACACGGATTTCCTCCGATGAACGCTTCACGCCTTGAATTCCTGTCCGGCGTCCGCGCCCAGTTGCCGCTTCTTCTCGGCGTCGTGCCCTTCGGTTTGATCTACGGCGCCCTCGCTGTCCAGGTGGGCGTCCCCGCGTCGATCGCCCAGGCCATGTCGTCGGTGGTCTTCGCGGGGTCCGCTCAGTTCATTGCGGCACCGTTGATCGTCGCCTCCACGCCCGCCCTGATCCTCATCCTGACCGTCTTCGTCGTGAACCTGCGCCATCTGCTGTACAGCGCATCGGTTGCTCCATACCTTGAACACCTGTCGCCTTCCTGGAAGGTGCTCCTCTCCTATCTCCTGACCGACGAGGCCTACGCGGTCAGTATCGCCCATTTCCAAAAAGCGGGGGACGGAACAAACCGGCACTGGTTCCTCTTCGGCGCGGGCATCACTCTCTGGGCCTCGTGGCAGATCAGCACCGCCGTCGGAATCTTCATCGGCGCGCGGGTGCCCCCGGAGTGGTCCCTTGATTTCGCCCTGCCACTGACATTCATCGCGATTCTGGTTCCCATGGTGAAGCACCGGGCCCACGCGACAGCCGCCCTCGTGGCCGCCGCCGGTGGCGTTGCCGCCTTCGTGCTTCCGTTCAAACTGGCCTACATCATCGCCTCGCTGGGGGGTATTGCGGCGGGAATGGCTGTTTTCGCATGGATGGAGAGACGATGGACGGCACGTTGAACATCTGGGCGGCCATCGCCGCCTGCGGAATCGTCACGTTCCTGACGCGGCTTTCCTTCATCGCCGTGCACGGCCGCGTGCACATGCCGGAATGGTTCCAGCACATGCTGACCTTCGTGCCGGTTGCCGTCCTGTCGGCCATCGCGCTGCCCGAGATCGTGATCCACAACGGCTCGATCAACTGGTCTCCCCTGAATCCGAAGCTGCTCGGGCCGGCCTTGGCGGTCGCGGTGGCCTGGCGCACGAAAAACGTCTGGGGAACAATTGCGGCGGGAATGGCGGCCATGTGGGGGCTCCGCCTTCTCATCGGGGCCTGACCTGATTTCCCCAGGTTATCGCTGATAGAACTCAGAATGTCCCAGGTGGTGGTCGAAATTCTTCCGGTACAGGTCCGCCACTTCTTCCGACCGGATGATCTGAAGGTTCTCGGCGTTCTTCTCCTCCGCCGCCTTCGTGAAATTGAAGGAGCCGGTGATCACCCGTTTCCGGTCGATGATCATGATCTTGTTGTGGGCGATGGCATGGACGCTGTCGATGTAGACCGGGATCCCCGCATGGACCAGGAAGGTGGCGGAGGTGTATTCCCTTCCCTGCTGGCTCTTGTCCATAATCGCCACGACCCTCACGCCCCGCCGGTGGGCACTCACGAGCGCCCGGGCGATGGGAGCGGAGGTGAAGGAATAGGCCTGGATCAGGATCTCCGAGCGGGCATCCTCGATCTCCCGGATGATGGCCTGTGTGCACCCGCCGCGCGGCGAGAAATAGATGTCCATCGAGGGGATGTGCCGGAACGTGTCCGCCGCGACGGCGGCCGGGGTGAGGCAAACGATCATCAGGCATGAGACAAGGCAAATGGCTGTGATGGAATCGACGATCCTTCTCATACATGATACCTATGGAGTGGCAGAGGTTGTCTCGTTATAGCGAAAAAAAAGGGCGATGCAATGACAAAAGTCCCGGAGAAGACGCCGGCCGTACGTCGGCGAAAGGCTCCATCGCCACCAACCAGGAAGATGCCGGTAGGCAGGGTACAAAGGGGAGGCACATCATGAAGGCGTTAAAGGTTCTGAAGCTGGGACTGTCGGGCGTTCTCTTCGCCATCGGCCTGACCGGCTTCCTGATCGTCCTGAAACAGGGGGTCCTGATTTCCGGAGACGTGCCGGGGCACGAACCTCTCTACACGACCGGCTGGTCCCTCTTCTTCTTTCTGATGCTGGGGGTCCCGTGCCTCCTGGCGACCGTGTTCGGAGCGCTGCCCTGGATCGCCTGGCTGCGGGAAAAACGGCAGGGGAACTAGGTCGGATGGGTTCTTCTAATCCTGCGTGTGGCGAAAGTTGGAGGGAAAGTCGTACCGAAGGCAGAGCTGGACGAAGATCTCGAACGATCCGTAGTCGCTGAGAATGTTTCCGGTCTTGTCGGGGGGGAGCATCGCGAATCCACGGATCCCGGGATCGAGGTACCGGAACATCTGCGGGACGATCGGGACCTCGCCGACACGGGGCCTGTCGGTGAAGCAGAACAATCCGAAGGGATCATTCGAATCCCCGCCCCACAGTTTCGCGGACAGCGCCGGATGGCTGGCCTTTCCCAGGATGAAGGATGCGGAGACGATGGAATGGTCCCGGCAGCCAAGGAGAAGATCCCCCGCCGCCACGGCCTTCCATGTTGCCAGGCTGTCGCCTTCCGTTTCCCGCACCGCCCAGATGTAGCAGCTACCATCGGGGTAGATCCGCTTCAGGTCCCCGCGCAGCGCCTCCTCCTCGACCAGGGAAGACAGGGTCTCCAGGTCGCGCACGGCCCCCTTCGACAGGCCCGCCGGCTCCTCGATGGAAAACAGGAACACATTCGACATTTCCGGCTCTCCGTATGACGCCCGCCCCCTCCACGGGAAGACTCCCGCAGGGGCGATGCCTTTGGTATTCGGGAAGTTCCTTCGTTATAGCGGAAAGACAGGGTGTTGCAACGGGAAAATGCGGGCGGTTCCATGGATTTTGCGCCCGGGAGGTGATATGGGGTTCGGGTCCTGCATCTGTTTGGGGGAGGAGATCGGGTTGATGAACGTGCTGTTCAGGGTCATGGTGATTGGTCTTTGCCTTCTGCCCGTTGTCTCCGCGGCGGCAGCGGAAACCGGGGCGGGCCGCTTCTTTCTCGCGGGCGACGGGAAGGTTCACATCCGGAACGCCTGGAACGGAAAAGAGGCCCGTGCGGACCTCATCAAGCCAGACGGGTCCCTCAGCGAGGAAGGGTTCACCAGGATCGACGACGTATTCGGGTTCCCCACCCGGCAAAAGGGGGAGCACATCTCTCCCCGGCTCATTTTCATGCTGGACTACTTCTCCGACCGGGTGGCCCCGGGACAGGCAATCATGATGGTCTCAGGCTACAGGAGTCCGGAATACAACGAAAAGATCCGGAGCGCGGGCGCAAACGCCGCCCGGACCAGCCAGCACCTGGACGGGATGGCCCTCGATTTCTACATTGAGGGGGTCAACGGCAAGGAATTGTGGGAGATCATCAGGAGCCGCAATTGCTGCGGCGTGGGCCATTACGGGGGAAAGACCATTCATCTGGACTCCGCCAGGCCCCGGTTCTGGGAGGCATCCACCTCCAGGACGAGAACGAGGGAGAGCGAACACAACCGGAAGATCTACCTCTCCACGGACTACGACCGGTACCGGGCGGGTGAGCCCGTGCGGCTCTCCTTCTCGACCGTCAGCGATTTCGGCTTCGGGATCCGGCCCCTTGCAACCGTCGTCACGGATCCGAAAGGAGCGAAGACGGCCGCCACCGCGCAGGCAAGGCTGGGGAGCGTCCCGGAGAAGGACCGTTGCCTGCGGATCGATGACCGGAAGACCTCCCGGTTCATCCACCTCGATCTGCCACAGGACCTGCCTCCGGGAAGATACAGGATCAAAATCGACTTCTGCGACCGTCCCTTCAAGGAAATGCCCGCCACGGCCGCCTCGAACGAAATCGAGGTTCTCGAAACCCTTCCCTGATGCGCCCGCGGCTTCCCGGCACCTTCCACGGAACCGACCCGAAGAGGCTCCGCTGGTCCCTGCAAGAGGAAAAGCAGGGACGCGGACTGCTCCCGCCGCTCAGGCCCTGCCGGGTCCGCAGGCCCCGGAACCCGGTATTTCTCCCGCCGCCGACCAGCACTCCGCGCGGATTTTCCCTGCATGCATCTTCAGCACGATCAGTGTAAGCAGGAACGCCAGGACGTCCGACACCGGAAGGGCCAGCCAGACACCCTCGAGGCCGAAGGCCCGGGAGAGGAGAAACAGCAGTGGAATCAGGAACAGGACCTGCCGGGAGAGGGAGAGAAAAATGGAGATCTTCGCCTTGCCGATGGACTGGAACAGGTTGGACGTGACCATCTGAAAACCCACCAGGGGAAACATGACAAGGGCCATGCGCATGCCCGTCACGGACAGGTCGATCAGTTCCCCGTGGGTGGTAAAGGCGCGGGCGATCAGCCCGGGGACAAGCTCCCCCATGAGGAAGCCGGCGGTGGTGATGCAGGTCGCCGCGATGGAGGTGCTCCGGAACGCCTTGAAAACCCGCTCGCCCTGGCGGGCGCCGTAATTGTAGCCGACGATGGGCTGCATCCCCTGGTTGAGGCCGATCACGACCATGATGAAAAACATCACGATGCTGTTGATGATGCCGAAGGCCCCGACGGCATAGTCTCCCCCGTACATCACCAGCCTCAGGTTCAGGAGGATGATGATGAAGCAGGCGCAGAAGTGCAGCAGAAACGACGGCATGCCGACAGAGAGAATGTCTCTGACAATGTCCGCCCGGAGTCCCATGCGCCCGCGCTCGAAACGCACCTGGCTCTTCGCGTTCATGAAGTGGAAGACAACCCAGACGGTTCCCACGACCTGGGAAAGCACCGTCGCCAGGGCGGCGCCCCGGATGCCCCACCGGAAGACAAAGATGAAAAGCGGCGCCAGCGCCAGATTGATCCCGATGGTGACAAGCGTCGTCACCATGGCCTTCCGGGGATAGCCGGAAGACCGCATGATGCTGTTCAGCCCCCAGTATATATGGGTGAAAATGTTTCCGATCAGGATGATCTGCATGAACTCTCTCGCATAGGGAAGCGTATCCCGGCTGGCGCCGAAGAGGAACAGGATCCGGTCGAGGCAGACCAGGAAAACGGCGGAGAATACGAGGCTGATGATGACGTTCAGGACGAGGGCATTGCCCAGGATCAGGTTCGCCTCGTCCCCCCGTTTCTCTCCCAGGCGGATGGACACCATGGCGGAGGCGCCGATGCCGATCCACGCGCCGAATGCCACGGCCAGGTTCATGATGGGGAGGGTGATCGCAAGCCCGGAGATGGCCAGCGCGCCCACGCCCTGCCCGATGAACACACGGTCGATGATATTGTAGAGGGACGCCGCCACCATGGCGATGATGGCGGGGATGGAATACTGAAGCAGGAGACCGCCGATTTTTCCAGTTCCCAGGTCGTCCGCCGTTTTTCGATCCAGCATCGATAAAACCTGCTTCCTTCAGGGAGCGCCGCCCCTCCGTCCCGGATGTCCGGCTCCCCGTTATGCACCCTGTCCCTTTTCAGCAACGGCACAGCCTCAGCCGGGCCATAGAGCCGCCGTCCCCGGGACAAAACGATTTTCTCTTTTCCACACGGCTGTTTTCGCGGGAGAAGGGACGAATCCTTACCGCATCGGGTCTCGGGCGGGAACGGCAGGCGGAATCAAAGGATGCGTCGTCCCTGCGGGGGATGCGAATCCCGGCCCCGATCATGTGACCGGGACCGGGTCTTGAGTTGATTGAGCAGATTGTGAAAACGGTTCGCTGTCTTCCCTCTGCGTCTACAGAATGGAGGCCACCTCTTCCAGGATGCTCATCTCCATCCCGCCGTCGAGAAGGCCGGCAATCTGCTTGGAAAAGGCGGCAAAGTGGGGTGTGGATGAATGAACCGTCAAGGCATCGGCATCCCGGTAGCGCTCCACGACCACGATGATGTTGGGATTCGCCGTGTCCTTGTTGACCGTATAGGAAAGTGTACCCTCCTCCGTCTTCACGTCCTTCACCAGCCCCTTGAACATCTCCAGGGCCTCCTCCATCTTTCCTTCCTTAATTTTCAGTTTTGCAATGAGTCCAAGCACAATCCTTCTCCTTTCATCAATTCCATTATAAAGCGCCGCTCTCGATCTGCATGATCGAGGACTTGTTGACGAACAGTGTATGGTGCAGCTCGCCGTTTGTATCCCGGGCATTGATCAAGACGAGGAACGGGGCGGTGCCCGTGTATCGCAGCATGTCGAAAATATTATCGAACACTTGGAGATTGATCCGCCCCTGGATGATGACGTTCTTGATGATTTTGATCAGGACCTCGACGTACTCCGTGGCACCGCCCAGGGGATTCTGGGAAGAGTGCATCACATCCCGGGGAGCGGCCCAGATGATCCGATCCTTGTTGATGTAAACCCTTTCCTTTTTCCTGCCCGCATCGTCCGTCGCATCATCCAGCACGATGAAACGGGCGGTGTCATCGTTGAACAGCTCCGACAACCGGCTCTTGTTGTACAGCAATGCCTTGCCTTCGATGATTGTGCCGTCATGCATTCCAACAGACAGGTGT
This sequence comes from Syntrophales bacterium, assembly GCA_035363115.1. Classification (NCBI taxonomy): domain Bacteria; kingdom Pseudomonadati; phylum Thermodesulfobacteriota; class Syntrophia; order Syntrophales; species Syntrophales bacterium. The sequence continues at coordinate 29,566 of DAOSEM010000012.1, forward strand.
TCCTGGTATTGTGCCATTCTGTTCCTCCTTGCTGGATAACCGGGATCCCGATGGCGGGCTTTCTCCACATCCGCCGGCACGTGCCGGAATGATGCCAGGGTCCCCATACCCCAATGATGGAATCCTGTCAATAACCGACAAGTTAGCATCGAAGGGGAGGCCACTGGCCTTACCGGGCCTGGCACCTCGACTTCAGGGCGGCGATGTCGTCCGCCGTCAGTGCAGCCGCATCGGATCGGTTCAGCCGGTACATGACCGCCTCGGGATTGCTGCTGTGGTCCAGCCCCAGTGCATGGCCGAACTCATGGACAAGCAGCCGGACCAGCCGGGCCTCGTTGTCGTAGTGGTAGATCATGATGGACTGCCTGCCGTCCTTATTCTTGAAGTAGCCCTCCTGGAACTCACCTCCCAACCGGCTGCCTACGTCCCGGTACTGATCCACGTCCTGGTTCTGCCGGCCGACGACCTCATTGAAGCTCTGCACCATGCTGTTGAGCTCGTCCGCCGTCCGCCGGGCATTGTCCTGGCGGACCCGGAGGCTTTCTCCCATGGCGGCCAGTTCGGCTTTCTCCGCTGTCAGCCGGCCGCGCTGCGACTCAGGCGCACCGCCCTGCCGGTTCCACGATTCGACCTCCCTGTTGAAGGCATGAATCCGGGCGTTGTAGGCTTGGAGGTCGCCCTCCAGGGAGGCGCGGGTCCGCTCATACTCCGACTTCATGACTTCATAGCGCGTCTTCATGCCTTCCAGGGACTCTTTCGTTCCCGACATCCGTGTTTGGATCTGCTTCAGATGCTGCGTCGTCTCCTGGCGGTAGTCGTACACGAGGCTGATCCCGATGACCCCGTTGGGATCCTCGCGAAACAACTCCCGGGAGAGAGGCTGTCTCCAGACCGCGGCAGCCTTTCTGACGGCTCCCGCAAATTCCGCATGGGTGAGGCCGAACCGGCCGTCGACATGGACGATCCGGTAGGTCAGGGGCTTCCCGCACGGCACGGGCGTTCGCAGGGTGTACACAAACAGGACCACCGCAACCCCCAGCAGCAGGAAAACCACAAAATTCAATAACTTTTTGAAGCTCAACATATTCACGTCCCCGGACGTCTTTGATGAAAAGCGCACCCTTCATGCCTTCGGCGGCCCCAGAACCTCCCTGATCTTTCTTGCCAGAGCCTGCATTGTATAGGGCTTCCCGATGAAATTCAGGCTGCTCTCCAGAATGCCGTGATGGACGATCACGTTTTCCGTATATCCCGATGTGAACAGCACGTTCAACGCCGGCTTGAGCTTGAGCAGCCGTTCGGCGAGTTCCCGGCCGTTCATGCCCGGCATCACCACATCCGTCATGAGCATGGCAACATCGTCGGCGTGCTTCTCCATCAGCAGGAAGGCCTCGCCGCCGTTGGCCGCCGTCAGGACCCTGTACCCCAGATGTTCCAGCATGTTCAGGGCTACATCACGGACGTTTTCATCGTCTTCCACCAGCAGGATGGTCTCTTTTCCCTTGACCGGCTCAGCGGCATGGGTCTCCGCGACCAACCGCGCGGCCTCCTCCCCGACCAGTGGCAGGTAGATCTTGAAGGTGGTTCCCCGCCCCACCTCCGAATAGGCCTCGATGGCCCCTCCCGCCTGCTTCACGATGCCGAAGGTCGTGGCCAGTCCCAGGCCGGTTCCCTGTCCTTTGCGTTTCGTCGTAAAGAACGGCTCGAAGAGGTGCCGCTTCACGTCGTCGCTCATGCCATGCCCCGTATCGCTGACGGCCAGCAGAACGAACCGGCCGGGCCGCACCTCCGGATGACGGGAACAGTATTCCTCGTCGAGCTCGCAGTTCGATGTCTCTACGACCAGCCTGCCGCCTTCCGGCATGGCGTCGCGGGCGTTGACCGACAGGTTCACCAGGACCTGCTCGAACTGACCTGGGTCCACCTCGACGGAACCAAGCTCCTCCTGCAGAACGGTATCGAGCTCCACATCCTCTCCGATCACACGGGTCAGCATCTTCGCCAGGCTGCGGATCAGATCGTTGAGGTTCACGACCCTCGGCTCGATGATCTGCCGTCGTGAGAATGCAAGGAGTTGCCGGGTCAGGGCCGCTGCACTCTCGGCGGCCTTCTGGATCCCCTCAACCGTTCTGTACAGCGGGTCCAACGGCTTCAGCTTGACCCTGGCCAGCTCGACATACCCGGTGATGACCGTGAGGAGGTTGTTGAAGTCGTGCGCCACGCCACCCGCCAGCCGTCCCACCGCCTCCATCTTCATGGCCTGCTGGAGCTGCTCCTGGAGTTTCAGCTTCTCCAACTCCGCATTTTTCCTCTCCGTCACATCCCGGACATTCAACACGACGCCCCTGACCACGGGATCCTTGAGCAGATTGGTCGCCACGGACTCCACAACGGCCCAGTTTCCGTTTCTGTGCCGGAGCCGGTACTCCGCCCAGTGCGTGGAGCCGGTCTTCTGGGTCAGGGCGTTTTGGAAAAAGTCCATCGTCCGCGCCCGGTCTTCGGGGTGGACAATATCGAATGCCCTTGTGCCGGTCACTTGCTCGGCCTGATAACCGAGAACGCCTTCCACCGAGTCGCTGACGGAGGTAATCATCCCTTCCTCGTCCATCACGGCGATGATGTCGCTGGAGTTCTGCACGAGCCGCTTGAACCGCTCCTCGCTGCTCCGCAGGGCCTCCTCCGCCTGCCTCTGCCCGGAGAGATCCCGGGCGGCGATGATCCAGGCCTTCCCGCTCCGAAGCGTGATCGTCTTCCCGAACAGCTCCAGGGGAAAGACGGATTTGTCCTTCCGGACCCCCAGCGCCTCGGCATATGTTTCTTCCTGACCGAGCATCTTCACGGCGGGTGTCACCGACTCGGGCACCAGAAAATCGAGTACATTCCTTCCGACCGCCTCGTGAAGCCCGAAGCCGAACATCCTGCAGACGGCCTCGTTGGCCTCCAGGATGATGCCCCCCTGCTGGATGATGATTCCCTCCTGCGCCGCGTTGGCGAGGCGGCGGAACCGCTCCTCGCTTTCCTGGAGCTGCGCCTCCGCATGCTTGCGCTCGGTGATGTCATGGAGCACCCAGATGGACCCCTCACCCGGGTCCCGGGGATTGACGGCCTGCCCCGTAATGCTGCACAAAATGGGGGTCCCGTCCTTTTTCATCATGGGTGCTTCCGTTGCATATACACCGCCCCCGCCGATCCGGGCATATCCCTCTTCACCCACACGCCGGTAGTCCTCCGGATTCGAATAGAAGACGCCGGTATCCGCATTCTCCAGTTCGCCGGGTTCATAGCCGAACATCGACGCGAACGACGGATTGGTCCACTGCACTTTGCGATTCCTGGTGAAGCAGATGCCCATGCCGATTGTGTTGAGAATCGCCCGCTGCTCGTTGCTGAGCTGCCGGATCTGCTGCGTGCGGACCATCCGCTCGGTGATATCCAGACACTGGACGATCGCGTGGACGATCCGCCCCTGCGAATCCGGGACCGGAGATATCGTCGCTTCCAGGACTCTCTCGCCGGCGGCTTCCGGCTGAAGCGAACGGAGCTGCGCGCTGTCGTACCGGAGGGTGAAGCGGACGGTTTCCCCCTTTTCGAAGACGCTTCTCACCAGGGGCATCGCCCCCTGCCGCTCAACGATGCGGTCCTCGAAGACATTGTATTTCCCGACCAGCTCTTCGTCCGAGGCATGCAGCAGGTCCCGGCATGCCTGGTTCATCCGGATCATCGTCCCGTTTTCATCGGAGATCCAGATGGCGGAGGGACTGTTCTCGACGATGCCCTCCAGGACCGCCGCCGTGATCCGGAGTGTATCCATCGTCTGCCTCCGTTCCGTCTCCGCCTGCTCCAGCACGCGGATTTTCTGTTCCAGCGCTGCGATCTCCCGGTTCCGTTCCGCTGCTCTTTCGCCTTCGTTCATGATGCCCCCTCTCCGTCGGGACAAAAAGGCCTACCCGGCATGTCGGCCGGCCTTTCACAGCACGGGCTTGCACCACGTCTCAGAAACGGCCGTGCTTTCCGATTCCCTCGGAGAAGCGCTTCGCACCCTCCAGAACCTCCCCGCTGGCCAGCACGTCCATACCCTGGCGGAATTCCAGAATCATCGCCTCATCCATGGGAAGGTCGAATCCGCGGTACACGGCCAGCCGGTCGCTGCGCATGCAGATCCGGGGAAAAGAGGCAATCTGGGCAGCCAGCGCTTCCGCCTTCTCCCGGGCCTTGCCCGGTTCAACGAGCCGGTTGGCGAGTCCCATGGCAAAGGCCTCCTCCGCTCCCACCGGCCGTCCCGTGAGGATCATGTCCAGGGCACGGCTCATGCCGATCAGCCGGGGAAGGCGCTGGGTTCCGCCGTCGATCAGGGGAACGCCGTAGCGCCGGCAGAAGACCCCGAAATAGGCGTCCCGCTCGACGACCCGCAGGTCGCACCAGCAAGCCAGCTCCAGCCCTCCCGCCACGGCATGGCCCGATACGGCTGCGATGACGGGCTTCGTCATCGTCATGCGGCTGGGACCCAGCGGACCGGGTTTGGACATGTCCCATTCCAGGCTGTTGATTTTGTTCAGATCCCCGCTTGTTATAGCCTTGAGGTCCGCCCCGGCGCAGAAGTTTCCTCCCCGGCCCCAAAGGACGGCGGCGAGCAGGCTGTCGTCCCGCTCGAACTCCTCGAAGGCCGCAACGAGCTGCTCCGCCGTCTCCCGATCGACGGCATTCCGGCTCTCCGGCCGGTTGATGATGACCGTACAGACACTGTCTGTCTTTTCGACCTGCACTTTCACGGGTAAACCCTCCTTTGTCAGCGATCCAATCTCTTCAGTTCCATGGTTACCAGATTATAAGAGTCCGGACATTGCACTTGAATCGTATCGCCTTCCCACCAGGGGAGGCCTCCCCCGAACTGAAACGTCGAAAGGCTTGGGAAAATATCGTGGTAAAAAAATCCGCACAGCCCGCCCGGATTGTGACAACTGATTTCGAACACGTCTCCCGACTTGTGACCGGCGCTGCATTCCCCCTTGACGCTCAAAACCCTGGCGACGACCTTTTTCCCGATTCCCGGATCCGCTGCCATACGATCACCTCCCTTGTTTCCTGGAATGTCAGAAAACGAAACAGGAAAACCTTTGATTCTCAAATTTTGACAAGGCCGTTCAGGTTGGGTTATCCGAACGATTGATTACCGCGATCTGGTCGTTGAGGGTCCAGTAATCGTAGATGTACCCGATTCCCAGGAGTCCCAGCGTACAGAGATACAGGATGCCCGTGATCCACTTTCCCATGTACATGCGATGAATCCCGAGCACGCCGACAAATGTGAGCAGAATCCAGGCGACGTTGTAGTCGACCTTCCCCTCCAGGAACCGCAGGTTCGCCTTGCGCGCCATGGAAGGGATGAAGAAAACGTCGATGAGCCAGCCGATTCCCAGGAGGCCCAGGGTGCAGAACCAGATCGTCCCAGTGACGGGCTTTCCGAAATAGAACCGGTGGGATCCGGTGAAGCCGAAGATCCACAGGACATACCCGATGAATGGACTGTGAGGTTTCAGAACGCCTTCATTCATTGTCTCCCCCCTGATGGCGCCGGATCGAGGACCTGACGGGATCCGCGTCTGCTCCTCCTCCGCGCCCCTTCCTCGATAGCCTGGCGCCTCGGAGACAGGGTGCATCCTCTATGCACCGGAGTGAACAAAGACCGCTCTATCGCTTCGGCCGGACCCGGTCCATGGCCTGTTCGTATGCGTAGGCAAGCTGGAGGACGGTAAGGTCCGCCCCCGGTTTTCCGATGACCTGCAGGCCCATGGGGAGTCCGGTGTCATTGAAACCGACCGGCACGCTGATCGTCGGCAGTCCGGCCAGACTCGGCCCGATCACCACCTCCATCCAGCGGTGGTAGGTGTCCATCGTCCTTCCGGCGATTTCCTTCGGCCAGTGCACGCCGGCGTTGAACGGAAACACCTGGGCGCTGGGCAGGAGCAGGCATTCGTATTTCCGGAACAGGGCGTCGAGGGCCAGGTACCAGGCGCTCCGGTCGACGGTGGCCCGGTAGACCGCATCGCCCCTGATCTCCAGGCCGTTTTCCACCTCCCAGACGGCCTCCGGCTTCATCAGTGCCCTCCACTCGGGCACGCGGTAGAAGGGGCCGGCGATCCCCGCGAGGAGGAATCCCCTCAGGGTCAGCCATGTCTCCCACAGGCGCTCGGGAGAAAAAGCGGGAAGCGCCTCCTCCACGATGCAGCCGATGGCTTCGAAGGTTTTGATGGCCCCGCCGCACAGATCCAGGACGCCCGGCTCCATGGCCAGATAGCCGCCGACATCGCCCATCCAGGCCACCCGGACTCCCTTGAAATCCCTTTCCAGGGACCGGGTAAAAACATCCGGATTCTCCCGGATGGAAAGGGGGGCCCGGGAATCGAAACCGGCCTGCACGGACAGGAGCATGGCGAGATCCGAGACGTTCCGGGCCATGGGGCCCTCCGTTGCCAGCTGCTGGTAGAAGACGTCGAGGGTCGGGCCGTAGGGAACGCGGCCGAAAGAGGGGCGGAAGCCGAAGACGTCGTTGTAGGCCGCGGGGTTGCGCAGGGAACCCATCATGTCGCTGCCGTCGGCGACGGGGAGCATGTGCAGGGCCAGGGCGACCGCCGCGCCTCCGCTGCTTCCGCCCGCCGTTTTCGTCCGGTCGAAGGCGTTGAGGGTCGTGCCGAAGACCTCGTTGTAGGTCTGAGAGCCCAGGCCGAACTCCGAGGTGTTTGTTTTGCCGATGACAATCGCGCCGCTCCGCCTGGCCCGCTCGACGATGAAGGCGTCCTGAAGAGGGATGTTGTCTTTCAGGATCGGGGATCCAAGGGTGGTGGGAATGCCGGCTGTGAGGGCCAGATCCTTGGGAGCCTGGGGAAATCCGTGCATCCAGCCCAGGTATTCCCTCCGGGCGAGCTGCCGGTCCCGCTCGTCGGCCTGGTCGAGAAGCTCCTCGCGGTCCTGGAGAGAGACGATGGCGTTGACCTCCGAATTGAGGCGGTCGATCCGGTCGAGGAAGGCCTCCATGACTTCCCGGCAGGAGACCTGCTTTTCCCGGATGGCCCGCGACAGATCGACGGCGTCCATGGCCGTGATTCCCTCTCCCGTGTCCACAAGCGGTTTTCGGATCATGATGCCTGCCTCCACTCCGCCAGCAGGTCGTCCAGCTTCAGGATCCGGACCAGGGGATCCAGCGGCATCATTTTCAGCGCGGCAAGAAAGGTCTCGTGGATTTCCGGCCGATGGGCGGCGCAGCAGTCTTCAAGAATGACAGACCTGAAGTCGCAGGACAAACCGTCCATGGCCGTCATGTAGACGCATCCGGGCGTGGCGATGCCGGTGACGACGATCGTGTCCACCTTCCAGAGACGCAGCGTCATGTCCAGGTCCGTCTTGAAGAAGGCGCTCAGGCGCCGCTTTTCCAGGACGGTGTCCCCGGGCTCGGGCCCCAGTTCCTCGATGACCCGGACCCCGTCGGTACCCCGGATTGCATGGGGCTTCATCCGCCCGCTGAAGAGGAGGTCGCCCTCCAGGAAACTGTCATTGGCAAAGACGACGGGGATCCCCCGCGTGCGGCACTCCTTCAGCAAACGCTGGAGATTCGGGATGATCTTCATGAATTCGTTCGACCTGCCTGCCGACAGGTGCATCCCCACATTGTCCCTGATCATGTCGACGACGATGAGAGCGGGTTTCATGCCTGCATTCTCCATTGGGTTTTTCGGGAAAGAGATAGCACAGCAAGGCACTTCATTGCTATAGACGGTCGAAGGGCGGAGAGATCCGCATCCCGTACCCGTCCATCACACAACCGCTCTCCGGAGAAGGAACAGACATGCAGGCATACAGAATTTACAACCTGGTCATTGCCGCCGACGTAGACGAAGAAGCCCGCGAGTTTTACCGCCGGGAAATCGGCGGCACCCCTCCCGACGCGATGGAAGAACTGTCCCCTTCGGTGGATGTCCGCTGCAAAGACGGAACCGTGAAAACGATCCGGGACCGCATCAACGAAGAGATGGACGCCCGCAACGACTGGCTGAGAATGGGAATCCCCTGCGAACTCCACTGGCCCTTCCTCATCGGGGAGCTGCCGTGAATTGTTCTGCGGAATTGCGTCCCGAGGAAAATCGGAGGTGTGGATCGTTCCTCCCTTAGGATTTGATTTAATTTACATGGCATTCTAAGAGGGGCGATTCTTGGAGGAGGGCGGATTCCGGGATCGACAGCGTATGTCTGGTTACTTCAAGCTACTCTTCGCCTGCGTCATCTGGGGCACGGGCTGGACGACAGCCCGCTATTCGGTCGTTCACCTGGGGCCTTTTCTCACGGGAGAGTACCGGTTCATCCTTTCCTTCCTGTTCTCCCTGCCGTTCCTTTTCTTCCTGAAATCGTTCCGCTTCTCTTTCAGGACCGTTCTTTACATGATCCCCCTGGCCCTGACGGGCTATTACCTGAACAACCTGATGGCATACCTGGGCCTCAACTACACGACCGGAACAACGGCCTCGATCATCGTCATGACTAATCCGATGAACATCGCGGTGCTCTCGTACTTCATCCTCAAGGACAGGCTGAACGCGGCGGGCGTTCTTTCCATCCTCCTCTCCGTCGCGGGCGCCCTCATCGTCGTCGTCAAGGGAGACTTCATGTCCATCGTCACTATGGACGTGAACGTCGGGAACCTGCTCATCGTCGGCTGCGCCCTCAGCTGGTCCATCTACTCGATCCTGATCAAGATATTGGAAGACAAGGTGACGTCGGTCGAAAACATCACCTATGGCACCCTGTTTGCCGCCATCGGATTCCTTCCGTTCAGCCTTGAACCAGCCTCGGCGGGAAGCATCAGCGCTGCATTGGTTGCTGCGCTGATCTTTCTCTCCCTTTTCAATACGAACCTGGCCTTCTACTTCTGGAGCGAGGGCATCAAGGACGCCAACCCGAACTCCGCCGCCGTCTTTTTCGGGCTCATTCCCCTGTCCGCCGCCGTTACGGAAAACATCGTTTTCGGAGAGCGCATGGCCCTTTACCACGTCATCGGGGCGCTGCTCATCTTCCTGGGCATCCTCCTGTACGTGGTCACGAAGCGGAACGATATCAAGATGTAATCTTTTTTATTTTTCACAGGATAGTACGAGCCCCGATTTGCACATTGTTTGATAAACCGAAAGGGGGGCTTATTGAATATGACCATTTATCGAATGCATCATGGAATGAAACGTGTTACGTATCCTCGTCGTAAAGATGAAAGAAAATTATAAAGGAGAAAGAACATGGAGAAGATTGGTTTGGCGATTTTGATGGTTTTCATAATGGCAACATCTTCCTTTGCATGGGACCCATCTGGAACGTGGGGCATTGAAGGCCGTACCGATGCCAACTTGAAGGTAGATTGTAAAGGACATTCTTGTTCATGTACATTTCAGTCGGCCTATGGAAAATTCGAAGCAACCGGCTATGTAAGAGACAACAAACTGATCCTCGCTTATAATTATCTAACGGCAGTGAGCAGCAATAGTTATGGCTTTATAGTCTATGAACGAAAGGCTGATAACAGGATGGCAAAAAAGACTTATGATCTTAATGGAAAGTTAGTTGTCACCGACAATTGGTTCAGGAAATAAGAATCATTATTCCAATGGGAATAAAAAAGCCGTACCCCATGGCGGGTGTACGGCTTTTTTTCGGGTGTATCCGGAAGGTCTCAATAGAGAGCCAGAAGCGGTTCTCTATATTGTTTCAGGACATTGCTTCTTTTGAGCTTCATGGTCTGGGTCAGCATGCCGTTCGCGACCGTGAAGTCTTCCGCAACAAAAAGGAACTTCTGCGGCACTTCATAACCGCCGAATGACTTGCGCAAATACTCGATAATTTTTTTGGACAGATGGTCCTTTAACGCTTCGCTTTGGAGTGTCTCTTCCAGCGTGTCCTTGACCCACGCCTGGGTCTCGGGATCGGCTTTCAGGGCGGCAAAGTCGGGAACGACAACGGCCACGTTGAACTCTTTCCCCTCGCCATAGATGATGGTGTTGGCGACCCAGGGCATAAGCTTCATTTCATTTTCAATGCTTTCGGGATGCACATACTTGCCGTTGGCCAGCTTGTACTCGTCCTTGAAGCGGCCGGTAATATGCAGAAAGCCTTCCTCGTCGAACCAGCCGCGGTCTCCCGTGCGAATGCCCGCAAAGCCGTTCCACTGGTCCGGCATCATGACCTCTTCGTTGATCCTGGGCTTGTTGTAGTAGCCCATCATGACCTGGGGCCCGTAAACGCAAATCTCGCCGTCGAGGCTGCCCTCCTCCACGCGGGATTTGTCGATCACGACATTCGTGTGCTTGATGGGCCTGCCTACCGTTCCCAGCTTGTTGCCGAATTCGGTGCAGTTGAGGGTAATGCCGGCCGATGTCTCCGTCATGCCGTAGCAATCGTAGGTCGGCTGGCCGATATCCCGGAAGAAAAGGGCGATTTCCGGCTTTAGAAGTGCGCTGGCGCTCACGATGAATTTCAGATTGCCGCCGAAAATGGCACGGACCTTGGAAAAGACCAGTTCATCATAATCTTTGAATTCTTTTGTCTTCTCGGGCAGATCTCGGTTTTTGGCCGCTTCCGCCAGCGCCGCGTCAAAAAACTGCTTTTTCACGGGATCGGCACTCACGGTCTGCATGATGGCGTCGTAAATCCTGGTAATGATGCGTGGAACGGCGTTAATCGCCGTGGGCTTGGATTCCTGGACGTTCTGCATGAATTTTTCCAGCGATTCGACAAAGGCGATCCCGCCACCGCAGTAAAGATAATTGTGCAGGTCGCAGTTCTGTCCATAGACGTGCGCCCAGGGCAGGATCGAGATCACCTGCGACGTCTCGTTGAGCTCGAACGTATCGATGCTGGATCTGGCGGCCCAGGTCGCATTTCCATGGGAGAGCATGACGCCCTTGGGATCGCCCGTGGTGCCGGAGGTGAAAATGATGTGTGCGAGGTCCGACCAGTGGGGCTTTGCGGAAGGAGCGGGGTTCTGCCTCCCCATCTCCTCCAGGGCGGAAAGGCTGTTTTCCCCGTCGCCGTAAACAGTGAAAATGTTTTTCAGCGTACTGATCTCCTGCGGGAAGTCTTTGACTTTTTCATAAACGCTCTCGTCCCGGACAAACAGGAATTTGATCGCTGCATCGCTGATGATGTATTTCCAGATTTTCGGGAGCTCCTGCAGATACATGGGTACGAATACCCCGCCCAGCCCGTGGACCGCCTGCTCGCAGACAAACCACTCGACGCAGTTGTTGATGATGATGCCGACTTTGTCACCTTTGGACAAACCGAGTTTCGCAAGAGCACCGCGGAGGTGATCGACCCGGTTGGCAATCTGCCTGCGCGTCAGCCATTCATACTGTCCGGATTCCTGATTTTTGACGCCGAAAAATCGGATGTCCGGCCACTTGATTACGCTTTGTTCAAATAAATCGACCAAGTTGTTCGGGCTGTCATGAATTTCATCCGGGTTCATGTTCTCTCCTTTAAATCTGTATCGACGTAACTCTTCCGCCTTTTCAAAAACTTGCATTCTTCAAAAAGGCCACCCAATCCGCCTGAATAATCAGATGCTTGCCTGGTCAGTCCTTCAGAAATTTTTTAGGCTGATTCTATAAACACTGGTCATAAAGCAGTCAATTTGATATGTCGCTTCACGAAAAATAATGAATTATCCATAAATCATGGATTTGCCATTGTGCCGGCCCGTGGAGCAGCCGCCAATTCAATAATCACGCGAAAACGCCATAAGTCATTTATATAATGGGGGATTGCGAAACATGAATCAAACGGAGAAGGCGATATCCGCTATTTTGTCCACATTTCCAACGGCGGAATCTTTCGAATGGTTTTATCAAATGAGCGATAATTCAGAGATCTGTGATTCATTCATTTCGTTTGCCGTCCGAAACGGCGTCATCGACAGCCCGGACATGGAAAGCCTCGAACAGTTTATTCGTACCCATACGGACACCGCGGTGAAATTCAGGGTGCCCGAGAACATCAATTTCGAGGAGCTGCTGAATCGTAAAAAAGAGAGCCTGAACCTGAATCTGTCGCTGCGGGCCTTGTGCAACCGAATCAACACAATCCTGACATCGCACCGGATAGCCTTGCCACACGTCACCAATTCCATGCTCATACGACTGAAAAAAGAGCCCCTGGACACGCCGCACAAGCTGAATGTCCTGAGAAGCATTGCGTTCTGGCTGGGATATGAGCGGGCGGATATTGCCAAAAAGTGGAACTATGACGCTTTAACAAAACTGTTTCCCGAAAACCGCCGATCCCACAAATACAGCGAATACAGCGAAGGCGTCCGGATCGGCTTTTCCCTCACGAGCCGGGGTGAAGTCATTGATCATGAAATCATCGGGTGGCTGAAGAAAACGATCAAGAATTACATCCATGAGGAAATCGGCCACTTCCTTTATGGGAAATGGGGCAAAGTAAAAGCCTACGATATCACAACATTATATGTGGACTTCCCGAAAGAGAAGGAGGGCGGCAATCTCGAGCATTACAGGCAATGCCTGTGGAGCGCCGTCAGGCTGGCCCATCAGGTCGCCGTATGCTGGGCGCTTTCGAAATACGCCAGCAACAGCCGGTTTCTGTCCATGGCCATCGTCTCGGGAGATTACGCGACCCTGGACAAGCATCTCCTGCCGATCTTGAATGCCAAGCTGCCCGACGATCCGGTGATCCGCCTGTCGGACTATGCACGGCATGGCCTGCTCATCAACGATATCCGTGTCATCCTCTGCCAGAAACCCGCGGAAACCGGTTTATACAGCGGAGAATCGCTGCCCATCTGGTGGATAACCTCCCTGTGGACAACGCATTATTTCGATTTTGTGTCCGATCTGCTCCACGATGAGACGTTGCAAAATACCCCCGCTTCGATTGAAAAGCTGAACCAGTTGCTCTGGCCCACGGAAGACGCGGATTCCGCATCCTCCAAAATGACGGAGGATAATGCGATCACCACGTTCTTCAAATATCCCCACAATTCCATGCTGGGGGTTGAGATCGCGAAAACCCTCTATTATCGAAAACGTTATTCGGAAGCGGCGGAGATCCTCCGAATCGTTCTGTCGATTAACGCCAAGGACCTGGTTGCGCGGACACTGCGCATGATGGTGCTGAGAAGCATGGCGATCGATACGCCTTCGCACCGGACGGCGGCCGCCGTGTATCGCCAGGCCAGACAGGAAGCCGACAACGTCCTGGAATATTGCGACTGCCGGACGGAAGATTTCTATTGTGAATATGCCATCGTATTCATGACCGAAGCCTTGTCCACCGTCCGATACACACGGGCGCACCCGGAAGCCGTCTCCGATCCCAGAGAATTTCGAAAAATCAAACATGCCGTCTTTAAGGCGCTGGACCAGGCAAAGCATCTTTTTGAAAAGGGAATATCCATCTCCTCTTCCGCAACCCGCTCTTCCTATTTATTGAAAAGCGCCATTATGGTTCAGGCGATCTTGAGAAGCGATGACGAGCTGTTTATCAACCCGGACAAGCCGCTCGCCGCCGCCCTCGAAGTCGGCCAGCAGGATTCCATGGATGTGCAGTGGCAGGTCGGCCTGCGCCGCGCTGAGCTGCCCGTGCAGAAGCAGGATGAGCTGGTTGTAAAGCTGACAATCCAAAAAGGCGCCATTCATGATGTTTCAAGCGGCCTGTTCAGTTATCGGCCGACAACCCAATTCTGCAATGCCGTCGTGTTGTGGGATTTCTTCACGGTACACACGGTACAGACGGCAAAACTGGTTCGGGAAAAACTGGAGAATGCCATAACCATTGCCCGGCGGGCACAGCAGGAAAATGTCTGCATCTATTCGTTTACCCGCTCTTACGGCGAGATGGTTACGGCTCAGGAATACATTGAGCACATGCAACGGGCGTTGAAAATGATCGATGAAGAAGTCGGCGGGGATTTGAGTGGTCGTGAAGATTCGGAAATCATTGTGGGACCGGCACGGGACAAACCGCCCAAGCTCTTTACCCTCAATTTTTAACCGGTCGGATCACGCTGTGTCTCCCGGGCGGACAGGAATTCCAATACATCGCGTTTTTCAGGGCCAACTGCTTACTTTGCTTTCCGACAAAAAAGCGGCTGAAGAGCAACCTCCAGCCGCTTGAAAATCAGAACCATATGAAATCGAGGATACTGAAGTCCCCCCGCTTTCTATTTATTTCACGCAGTTTTTGTTGCCGTCATAACGGAAGCCGGCCTTTTCATCACAGCGGACGCAATTGTCCTTTCCATTGTACTTCGAATAATGGAACCCGGCTTTCTCATCACATCGGACACAGTAATCTTTTCCATTGTACTTCGTATAACGGAAGCCCGCCTTCTCATCACAGCGGACGCAGTAATCTTTCCCGTTGTACTTCGTATAATGAAAACCCGCCCTCTCATCACAACGGACGCAATAGTCTTTTCCATTATACTTCGTGAAATGGAAGCCATCCTTGGTACTGCAAAAATTCTTGGGACCGGGATTTGAGATGCCGGGATTGGCAATCCCTGGATTGGCTATGCCGGGATTTGCCAACCCGGGGTTTGCAACACTGCCGGCGAGAGCCAAGGTGGCCGATAAACACAGCGACACCGTTAAAAAAATGACCATTGCGATTCGATTCATGCCTTTCCTCCTTAATCGTAAGCTATTATTTTTTCCCCACGCAACCCTAAGGTGGTGGGACTCACGATCCATGGACAAAATGCGATCCGGCACAACCAGAAAACCAGACGCCTTGGGAAGCATTTCCCGATTTAATATCGACGTTGAGGACGCCTTTGCGTATCGTGACGCTCCCGATAAATGTCCCTCCGGAGTTGTGCAAATTCGTGTTCAAGGCGGGTCATTTCCTGGTGGTTGAACCCGTCTTGCCCTGCCCGGTCCATGTGGGCCCTGATTCGGTTCAGCTCGTTTCGTAAACGACTCGCCTCGGGAGGTGTGAGCGAACCATCGCGCACGCCCGCATTGATCTTTGAATGTGCGTCATGGATCTCCCCTCTGAGATGATGCCATCTCTCCCGCTGTTTTTGATCCTGATGACGACCCGGCTGGGCATTGGCAATACAGGATGAGAAGCAAAACAGGACGAAAACCATGACTGCGCATACATTCCAGAATTTCTTCATGTTCCTCCTCCCGCCTTCTGGGTTGACATCTTTGTTTTTCATTGTTCCCGCCGATAGGTTATAAGGGAATTCATTCTATAATTAAACAGAAAATACCGTCCAGGCATGCAAATATCACAACTCGATCATTGATCACGATCTGAGCTACGCCGGCAATTTATTAAGGGAATTTTGGCTGAAAAATACTCGGGAGGAAATGCGCATGGAACGAAACGTTGGAACGATTGACAGGGTCATCCGGCTCGTTATCGCCATTGTTCTCATCGCAGCCAATGCCGCGGGCTGGATCACGGGAATTACCGGTCTTGTCCTTGCCGTAATTGCCGGGATGCTTCTCTCGAGCGTTGCGTCGGGATACTGTCCTCTCTACACGAGGCTTGGAAACAAAAAGTCAATATGACCCAATATGATCTTCTGCAAATATTGTTGCTCACGAAAAGATAAGAATTAGCCTTCTCGCCAATGTATTCAGATATTAAGATGTCAGCGTTGACAACGCTGTGCTCATTCAATGCGATTGATCGTCTTTATCGCCATGGAAATAGATATCCAGAGACATCTGCTGGACTTTTCGGCACGTATTTGCCCAATCCAAGAAAACGTTTTTCCCTTCTACGGGAAGCACAGGGACCTGAGCGACATACATTCTGATCATACGCTCCATTTGCTCCTGTATAATGGTTAATGAATTAAAAGTATTGCTAAATGCCATCTTGTTAATCTGAAGCTGTCTCGAGATCATGTCCTGGTCCATTATCCACATCCTCCTTCGCGATTGATAGAATGGCAATTTGCTTTATTGTCTGCTTTTACATGATCCATGCCAACAGAGACGCTTGATTGATCGTCAGTCAACGATTTAATTATTGCCTGGGGCAAGTAACGGCGCCACGCGAGACATCAAGTCCTGTCTGCTCTCATCGCATTGATAATATTTATGATTTTTAAATAGATAAGGGCTGTTTCCGATGTTATGTCGAATGGAGCGAAACGGAATTATTAAAACAAGATATCAAGGAGAGATTTGACGGTGATGTCAATGGTGTGACGTTTAAATAAATGGTGCCCCCGGAGTGACTCGAACACTCGGCACCCGGATTAGGAATCCTTTCTATCTGCCAGCACCATGTAGCACCTTGTACAATTTATCCATTGACATATAAAGAGTTTTCTTCTACTGTACCCTCACGATTTGGCATCTTGAAGATCGATATTTCAGCCGAAAAGTGGGGAGAGGGTGGGGAGAGCCAGAGTAACGGATTTCCCACATGGTACCCCAGGAAGGAGACACCATGCCAGTCCAATGGAAGAAAACAAATTTCCCCGGGGTCAGGTATTATGAGCACCCTACCCGAAAGAACGGAATTCAGCGGGACCGATATTTTGCGATCCGTTACCAAGCAAAAGGGCAGCGGAAAGAGGAAGGTCTGGGATGGGCTACTGAAGACTGGACGCTTGAAAAGGCAGCCCTTGAACTTGCGAGATTGAAGGAAGCGGCAAGGAAGGGTGATGGGCCGGTTCGTCTCTCAGAAGCACGTGAACTGGCTGAGCGTGAACGGCAGGAAGCCGAGGCCGAAAGGGAACGAAAAGCACGTGAGGCTGTAACTTTTGGGGAATACTTCAACAGAGTCTATAAGCCGCAAGCGGAAGCCGACAAGAAACCCGAAAGTTACAAAAGAGAAGATCAATTGTTTACCCTTTGGATCGAGCCGGTGATCGGAGGAGTCGCTTTGTCCGAAATTGCCCCCTTCCATCTTGAGCGACTCAAGAAGAGCATGACCGATGCTGGCAGGAGCCC
Organism: Syntrophales bacterium; assembly: GCA_035363115.1. Taxonomy (NCBI): domain Bacteria; kingdom Pseudomonadati; phylum Thermodesulfobacteriota; class Syntrophia; order Syntrophales; species Syntrophales bacterium. The sequence goes on from DAOSEM010000012.1 coordinate 46,545, forward strand.
CAGGAGCATTGAATATGCCCTGGCTGTAGTCCGACAGGTTTTTCGTTCAGCACAACGAAACGGCCTCTTCCAGGGAGAGAGCCCGACAACGAAGGTCAAATGGCCAAAGACTGACAATGCACGGATGCGTTACCTATCTGCCGAAGAAGCACATCGACTTCTGGAAGCCCTGAAGGAGAAGAGTGTTGATGTGCATGACATCACCCTTTTGGGCCTCCATTGCGGTTTGAGATTCGGGGAGATCGCGGCCCTAACTTGGGCTGATGTGGATATGGGAAAGGGCCTCCTTACCATCCGCGACGCAAAGGCAGGATCCCGCTTTGCACGATTGACAGAGACTGCGAAGGAAATGCTCAAGAACAGACCGAGGAAGAATGGAACGGATCTTATCTTTCAAGGCCGGGGCGGACAGAGGATGAAAAAAATATCACACACCTTCTGGCGTGTGCTTGATAATCTGGGACTGAATGATGGTTGTCAGGATCAGAAATTACGACTGTCCTTCCACAGCACGAGACACACTTTTGGAACCCTCCTATACGAGCAGACTCAAGACCTGTACGTCGTTCAGAAGATGATGGGGCACGCGACAAGCACTATGACTGCCCGATACGCGAAGATGACAGAAAACCGCTTGAAGGAAGCCACAGAGGCCATCGAAAAGGCCTTGGAACCGAAGAAATCGGCTGAAGTTGTTAATTTTGGCAACACGCAGTAATCAATCAAGTGGTATAATCAAGGCTATAGGAGGTACGTATGGCAAGGGTCGCCGTAATCGTTGTTTCCGTAATTTTGATCTTAACCGGTTGTGTGCATGATCGCTGGCGTTCCAGCGAATTTACGGTACCCGAGGGGAAGACTCAGGCCGATTATGAGGCCGCGAAAGCCGACTGCAAGCATAAAGTAGAGAACGCCATCAGCAAGGGTGAGATGATTCTGACGGGTGCTGTCATTTATAACCGGAACATGGGCAGACTATATCAGTCTTGTATGGAAGGGAAGGGCTTCCCTTGCAAAGGCAATGATTGCTATTATTAATTATTACCTTATTAACACCACCGCCGGAAATAGAAATCTATACTAACTATCAGTTTACATTTTCCCCACTTCTTTCTCTTTTCCCAGTTGGAAAATTATCGGTATGATAGTAATTGCAAGCCCCTTCGACGCTTGTGCGATGCTGTTAAATATTGTCTCCACATCATCAGTTGACTCACCGTTGTCAGCAATATCATCTTTTTCGCTAATTGCCCGTTGGCTTTGACGAAGCATTCCGAGAGCAAGAAAGTACAACCCCCATTTGAACCAACTCTTCAATAGGTCTGGATCGAGAGTCCGACGACGAAACATTTCGTTTCGTAGGTGAATATTGTCCATGTTAATATAGATATCGATAGATTCTTCATCACCATGCTTAAGTTTAAGGGCCGATGTTTCGTTGAAATCGTGAATTGCCCACTTGTCCTGATGAACAGGGATTGGAGGGTTGAATTCATTTTCAGAGGCACCAGAGGGTGGGGGCTTTGTTCCGGGTTTTGCTGGCGGTGCTTCTTGTTCAACTTGCATCAAAAAACTTGATTCAAAAGGGCTCACCCGTGATATATCAGAAACGTACACAGTTACGCGGAGTTGATCACTAGGGCTGCAGGTTCTTGGAGGAGCAAATCTTAACGTCGCTCTTCCATTCCAAAGATGAACAGATCCAACACGATTAGGTGCCCCTCTTATCTCGAGCCTCCCGGGATCGGTCGTCCTCGAGAAGTAGTCATTGTTTGCATCTGTCTCAAAATCGATACGACACGTACGGTTAACAGGGCATTTCTTCGTCACTCCGCCTTTGGGTTCATTTGCTATTCTAAAAAAGGTTGGAAAATGTTTGCCTATGAATGGTTCCGGTTCAGGTATTGGCCCTATTGGTGTTTTAATCTTTTGTCCTTTACCGAACAAATTAGCAAGAGTTGGGTCGCTCTTAATTAGTGCTTTAAATATTTCCGAAGAATCTTCTTGGACTTCAGTCGCCAGACTTGACTGTCGTCGTCTTGCATTGAGTTCTTTCAAGCCGGCGTGATCTTTCAAATACTCTATAATAGAATCCTCCAATATTATTCTTTCCGGTATCTGACGCATTCGATCACGTGACGCAAGGAACAGATCCTCACGTACCCTTTTATCGAGTGCAGTACAATCAACAATTACTAACATATCTTTTGCTACATAATCCATTCTGGTCCGGCGTTCAATGTAGTCGCTTTCACGTGAACTATGGAGTTGCCCGTTTACAGTATAGAATATTCCGCCGACAAATCTTTGGTCAGTTCCTGTAGGTGAGCGGTCAATTCTTTCTTTAACAACAACAAGACGAACCTGAACTGTCCCCAAATCAGGTACTTCCATTGGACCACCTGTATCGAAGCCAGGCTCAATAAGATCCCTTCTATCCGCCAAGACGGAACACAGTCCAGCCATGGTAGTGTCGTAAGAGTGGGCTTTGTATCCTGCTCTTCTTTCTTGGAGTCGAATGGGAATTCCTGGCTCCATGAGATGTCTTTCTAATTCATACCGAAGATCCAATGTAATGGGGCCTTTTAAGCGTCCAGGAATCTTATAATCCCACAACTTTATACATGTACCAGCAGTAAGAAAATCTTCATATAGTTGCGGATACCGGCTCCCGGGTAGAACGGGGATCTCGTCACTTTCAAAAGACAGGACATTTCCTTCTGGGGCCAAATAAACATACATTGTATGTGGTTGTGTTGGACCAGGATCAAGTCGCCGGATTATCGTAAATCCCCACCGATTTCCAAGTATTGGTGTTCTTGCTGGCAGATCCGGTTGACGCTTTGAAATAATCAATTGGAAACTATGTCTTCCCGAAAACTGTAGCACTCCCGTCCCTCCCATGTTGAACGTTCCCTGAACAAATGGGACGGCAGTTTTGTTTTGTTTTAGAAGAGATAAGAAAGTTTCTGGAAAGTCGTCTGGCGACTGCCCCTCGCCATTGTCAATAATAAGAAAAGCTGGATTCTTCTTGGTACCACACGCAACAAGTCGAATGCGTTCGGCATACTGTGTTCGAACACTCGCATCTAAATTTTGTACTCGTCCATCACGTATTCCAAGAAAACGCTTAACGGCCTCCTGCATGGTCGTTGGTGCTTCTGTTCCTTTTGGATCTATACCTAACTTAATGCATTCTGCTGTCAATATTGCATCTATTGAATTAACTAACTTTTCCACTAATGAGGCAACCGGCGAACTCTGCTGATTCCCAACAATTCCACGATTATTGGCGGTGTCACCATATGGCCGCCAAATTGTTCGATCATCCCATAAGCCGCATTCCTGAAGAATGAACACAACTTCCTCTTCAGTTTCCGCTCTTAATAAATTGAGACAAAAATCTCTCGGTTGTAACTTCATCTGCGTTGACCTCCCCTTAATAATCAGGAATCTACTGGCAAGGACGATGCAGTAACACAAACTCGTGACTGTTTATTTGATTAGATTTCACTTCAACATACCACTTACGATGAGGGACAATCCTTTTTATTATGCCATCTGTTGAATTGGGTTTCATGACCTCTTCAAAACCTGCCATCTCCATTGTAGACCGGAAACGCGGCAACTGTTGTTTCGGGTCTGAAAATCCAACAACTTGTGCCACAATAGTAGATGGAGTTATAATACTTTTAAGTGACTTAAAAACAGTATATAATTTAGTGAAATAGTGACCATCGGGTCTCTTGCGTGATCCAAAAGTATAATGGCTTTCTCCTGCTCCATCAGTCAGTTGAAGGATTTGATACGGTAAAGAAGTTTCTTTTCTTCCTAATAGTTGCCAGCGGTGATAGAGTACATGTACACATGGATAAGGTGGTGATGTAAGTATTAAGGATACAGGGGGCAGTGGATCCAAGACCACATGATCTGGTAGATTTTCCGCATCTGACTCAAAAACTTTGAAGTTCTGACGAAAACCTCCTGGCCATTTATATTTCCTACAGACTTTAGAGTATACTTTCATCTGTTTCAAAACTTCCTTTGAAACAATACGAATTTTTTGAATTAAATCCCATGGTGAAGGGAACACACGACGACAATCGTAACAGAGTTGTCCGACACGAAGAACCGTAAATAAGGCAAGTCGACGGGCACCAGGATTCTCCAAACAAAGTGCCTTTGTTCTCAAGAATAGTAGAAGCGATTCTGTCAATTGCGAGAATTCTGTTGTATTTGGTGTCGATAATAAAACAGCAACATACTGAGAATGTAGGATATTACTAATCAACGAAGAACTCCACATCTGGTATTCATGTAGAGCCTTATTATCAGCAGGCCACGCTTTCGCTCGAGTTACAAAACAAGCAAGTGGATTCAGATCAGAGCAAATTACTCGTCGACCTGTCGAGAGGGCTTCGATAGCAGTTGTCCCACCGCCAACGAAGGGATCGAGAACAAGATCACCGGGTCGTGTTAATCCAAGGATTAAAGCACGTGCTAACTGTGGTGACATACGTGCGGGATATCGATAAAGCGGGTGTGTCAGGCTTGTGGCAGAATCTCGTGACTCTGCCGCTTCAAGAAACGACTGCCAAGGTAATGTTTCCGAATCAGTATATTTCTGATCCTCATCAGTTAAAGTATTCATTGTTTTCCGAAAACATCCATTTAAGAAGATTACTACGGGCCATAGTAATTCTGATGGCCCTTTACTTTTAAAACAAGGGTTGGTGCTGATAATTTGATGGTTCTTTGTAGACTGAAAAGCAGGATAAAAATGAGGATTGCAGAGAAGCCGCAGGAACAATCATAACTCTTCCCTCATTCACATGATGGAGAGCACGGTCCAGAATTGGAGACCTAAAAAACTTTTTTTATTCGTTAAGGAAATATTTATGGACTGTCAAGAGGAATATTCAATGTAATGTAATGAAGCAACAAGAAATTTTAGAGAATTATAATTCATGCTTTAATTTGTTTTCTTTCATGAAATTTACTTTTCCGGCTCCGCATCATAGCCGCGTGTTCGCGGAGCCGCTGTTTTCTTTCCGGCATTTTTTCCAAATTCTCATGCACGAGCAACATCCAGCGAACAAGCTCGTGCTTGATACCGAGAGGCCTTCCATTGACCCCGTACCGCACCGGCAGCCCCCTGGTGTCGTACCAACGTCGTGCCGTGCGTCCACTCTTCCCCAGCACCGCCCCGATCGCCTTCCACCCGTGCACGAAGACCTGCTCGTCTTTCAAGACGTCGTCAATGTTCATAGTAATGCCTCCTAAATGCCACTGATTTCCGCGACTCCTTGTTGCCATCTATCCGGCCAGCCGTGTTGATGATACCTCTTTCAGCGGATCCTGCCTGAGGAAACTTCAGTCAGGTCTCTTGAGGGCACTTGATGATTTCATGCAGATCCCAGACTACGATTTCGGCCTCTGAATTACTCGCGTCGACCGCAGACGGGTGATCCGTCGTTCCCTCCGGTGATCGTTAAAAATAGACGCCGAAAACCCCTCTCACGGCCGGTTTTCGGGGCCGATTTCAAGCCGCCAGCCGAATCCCGACCCGATTCGGGTTGGCCCCCATGCGGAAGGGGTGGAGGGAGCAGGATGTCGACATGCATTCCCGCACGAAGTCGGCTCTTCCGCCCTGGCACTCCAGGCAGAACTCCCGGATCCGCCGGACCGACGGGCGGCCATGACCAAGCCGGTACGGATGTAAAGGACAGGACATGAAGCCCATTTCGCCTGCCGACTCATCACCGTCGCACCCGGCAACCGCCCTTACGTTGCCGCCGCAACACCCTGCACAGTACCGCCCGATCGCATCCAACGGACTCGTCATTTGGCCTCCTTCTTCTTGGATTCGCTTATTGCCCCACGTGCTTGCATGCACGAGGCTTCCCACTCATCAACGGCCTCCCTGAATTCCGCCAGGGAGGCTTCCCCGGTTACTACCCTGCCCTGCAACTCCTCGATCCGACGCTCGGCCTGTGACGTGATGTCGTTGACCCTAAAGGAACTGCCCCTGTACCCACCGACCACACGGTCCCTGGCGGATAGCATCGAGGAATCCATGACGATCAGCAGAGAACTCCTCGCGGCCTCGACCGAACCCTGCCGGAATGGATTCACCCATACGCATTCATTCGAGCCGACGACTCTCAAGTGCTCCAGTACTTGCTGCTTATTCTCCTTCAACGCCCTAATGAGAGGGGCAGCCCGAATAGGGTCCGGCTCTCCTTGGCCTTTGTAATTTGCCCGCACCTTGCTCCCGGCAACGCTCAAGTCATAACCGAGGCTCCGCAGTCCCTCGATGATCAGTTTCGCCGTCATGCTTCAGACCTCGAATGACCGGATGTCAGCACCCGAGGGTTGTTTCGCAGTTTCGCCAAGGGGGGGTGCAAAACTGCCAAACTCTTTCTGGACAAGGGGTTCATAGGGTATCGCTGGGTTAGTTTGGCCATCCCCGTTCGGTTCAGCAACGGCAGTTTCGCAGTTTTCCGCTCTATATAGGGAAGCAAAACTGCCAAACTGGATCGGAACGATCCGCTGGGCGTTCTTCGTCCCCAATTTCTCGATCGCCCAGTACCGACCCTGCCCCTGCCCGATCAGTCTCATGACCTTCTTCTCCGATACCCCCAAAGCGGCAGCCCCCCTCCGGGCAAGTTCGGTCTTCAAAAGCGACCCCTGCTCGAGGAGGATGTTGAGAATGACCTTGAGGTTCATCTCCTGTGGATCCGGGGCAAGATCGAAGCCCCGGTCAGGATTCAATGTAAGGTACACGGCGTAGGGCTCAAACCGCGTCTTTTCACACCACCCGAAGCGGTAGACCGTGTCGGGGTCATCATCGTCATCCTGGACGACCTCGTCCGGCCCTCCGTTATTCTTCTTCACCTTGGTCAGCCCGAGCAGATGATCAGCCTGGTCGGCAATGGATGTGGAACCCTTGTAGCGGTCGCTGTTCTTCGAGGTATGATGCAGGACGACGATCGTGAAGCCGAGATCCCGCAGTTCCTTGAGTCTCCCCATGATGTCGCCCATGTCCCGCGAGTCGTTTTCATCCCGGCGTTGCGAAGCCCGGAGCGTATCGAAGATGAGCAACGCCCCCGGCGGCAGGGCCTTGTAACGCTCCCATTCCGGAGAGTCGAGCCTCGGTGCTCCGAGGAGTTCATGGTTGGCCCTCCAGAATAAGAAGTTCTCGGCGGGTCCCAACTTCTTTGTCCGCTGATTGAGAACGGGAAGCGGGTTCTCGAAGTCGACGTAAACAACCGGGGTCTTGACCGTCTTCAGCCCGAGCCAGGGGATTCCCCCGCTAATACAACGAGCAATGTCCATTGCGAGCCATGTTTTCCCGATCCCCCCCTTCCCGAAGAGGACCGTGATCGCCCCCTTCGGAATGAGCCGGTCGAGGATGTAATCAACATTGATTTCCATCGCCCGGATGTCATTCCAGGGCTCCAGACAAGATTCTATATCGAGCGGCTGGTCGGCCTTCGGCCCGGCGGGACTCCTCTCCTCGAGGCTTCGTGTTTCCCGGCGGTTCTTCATGTCCTCGTACAATTGATCAGCGAGATTGAAGGTCATCCCCCAGTAACCTCCTTACACAATTGATATTTTTCCTCATCACTCCCATTCTGAAGAATATCCAGGTGATGATCGACGAGAGGAAGCAAGTGATAGTCGTCGGCATATTCCTCCATTTCCTCAATCGTCTGGAAGCGACCCTGAAGGATAAACAGATCTTGGTGGTATCGCGTCAATTTGTCGCGGTACAACCGCTCCCACTCTCGGAAACGCCGCACGAGTTCCGACTTGGTCTTCCTGACCGGGTCCATCTTCGGTTCCTTGCCAGGGGCCATCCCCAGGAAAGCAATGGCATCGCGGAAGGAGAGGCCGTGAAGCCTCTGAACGAATGAGATGACATCTCCCTTTTCTCCACATCCGTAGCAGAGGTATCGCTGGCGATCCGGGTCGACCACGAACGAGGGGACCCTGTCTTCGTGGAAGGGACAACAGGCCCAGAATTTGCGGCTCTTTTGATGCACCTCCACACCGAGCGATTTGATTACCCCCAAGAGGTCCGGCTTATTCTCCATCACCGGCCCCCAGAGGTCTTTTCCGCTCGATCGGCTTCATGCGTTCTCGTAGCCACTCGATCACCGAGGCTCGAGGGTAGCCCGTGACCTTCCCTGTCGTGATCCGCTCTTCGGGACCCAACCCCTTCACGTCGAGATTCGACATCGTGCGGGGGCTGACTCCGACCCACTCCTTGAAGCGAGGATGGTTGCGGTAAAGAACAGGAGGAAGGACGACTTCGAGGTCGGCAAGAACTGCGTCAACCATCTTGGTCGGATTAGCCATGACTACACCTCCAAGCCATCCAGCAGTTCCAGGGCCTCTTTCGGAACCGTTCCCCGGACACGCTGGACGTGGTCCACTAGGGCCTTCACCTGTTTGACCGTTAGAAAGCCACGCTGGGGACTTCGCGGGACAATACCCCTGGCCTGCAGGGCATACAGGTGGCTCGGATAGAGATAGAATTTTGTTAGGGTTTCACCGACGGGAAATCGTTGCATAGACTCCTCCTGTGTGTTTTTCCCCAGGGAGAGTCCTGCAAGGTGGAGGGATATTCACTTGACATCCTCTGTGCGTCTGTTGCAGAAGTGTCAATACAGCCCCGAAACCATCCTCCAGCCGCCAAGCATAGTATGGTTTCGGACCCTCGACCCCGGGTCCTCCGACCTGGGGTTTTCTTTTTTTTTATTCATACAACACTCAACCTCCATAATCAAGGGGAAAAACGCTCTATACCGTTGATATTACTGGTGTATAATTGACACCATGCTTTCGCACAAAGCCAATAATCGCGACAAATACGCATACACGTTTTACACAAAAAACCTCCCGTCCATCCCGAATCGAAAAAAAAAATTTTTTTTGGTGGAACCCCAGCATCAAAACCTTGTTGATCACTCCAAGATTTCAATAACTTGGTTGAGATGAGCCCAGTTTTTCTGTTTTGCTTCCCTATAGGGAAGAGAAACTGAAAATCCCGGCATTCATGCAAGGAGCACCTGACAAAAGAGTGTTTCGGCCGCAATGGGGTATGAAAATTTGAGCAGGCAGGGGCAACCGAAGCTTGACACCCCATTCCGGGAAAACGCTATAGAATCGAGTGGTTGCAAAGAATGGTCGGTCCGGTTTCGCACTGTCAAAGTTGGGGGGCAATCAGCCTGGGGAGATCGAAAAAGATCTATGTATCTTTATTGATGGGTTATTGGTGGGTCTTTGATGGGTTATTCTTCTTGACCGAGTCATTGCATCCAACATGGATTCAAAGAATCGATTATGTAATTCCGAGAAATCGAGAGTACCGGGCGTCCAGGCTGTCGGCGGGGACATGTTCATACTCTGTTCGGAATTCTTCCCAGGTTACGGAAAGGGCTTCCCGCAACGCGTCTTGAGCATCGGCGTTCAAGTTGTAAGCCCCTGTCAGGAAGTCGGCAACAAACATTTCGCCGTACCCGGGCATATGATAGGGTGGTCCCGCGTCGCCGCGGCGGATGATTCGAAAGAACTGCTCAGCATCCACTCGCGAGAGGGGGGTGGTGGAGACCTCTATTCCCAGGATTCGGCGAGCCCATCGGTTGAACAAAAGCGGATGGTACGTCTGGACTCCGCTGTTGACAAAATCTCCTTCCAGCCTCGCAATGATCCTATCCAGCTCCTGCAATTGGCGGAGGACGCGGCGGGCTTGGTTCAAGTCGTCCATTGTCTGGAAATCTCGGTATGGTTCCTGTGCTCCCTGATTGACGAAGAATCGGGGCCGGGGAGCAAGAAGGCCGTTCAGGATTTCCTCTCGGGGGCTGCCCCAGAAGTCGTTGCCGAACCCCTGTCGAATGAACCAGCTTTCCCGTCGCCAACAGTTTGCATCCCGGTGTAACCGGGCTGCAAATCCATATCCGACTCGGAATATCGTCTGCATGGGATTGTTCCATAGCAATTCCACAGCGGATTCCGCTCTCTCGCCACAGATATACTCCAGTGCGATATTCAGGAACCCCGCCGCTTTTCGCATGGTCGTTTCAAGATCGGAGGGATCATCGATTTCCGGGAAGCCCTCGGCAGCGATCAACTGGTTGCACAATCCTGATAATTCCACGAGAATCCTGTCGAAAAACAATGGATCGTTGATCTTGGAAAAGGCTGCGGAGAGAAGACTCCGTCCTTCCCCCAAATGAACAAGCGGGAATCGGGGGACGAGGCTCCCCGTATCCTCGTCGGCGATCCGCCCGGGAAGCAGCGGGGGGGATTTCCCTTCAAGAACCCCTGGTTCGAGGGGGGAATAGACCGCGATTGCTTCTTCCTGGGGGAGAAATCCGTATTCGGCAATTCGTCCGTTTCTGAGCCTGTATAATTCTTCCTCTGCCTCGGCGGGGAGCAGGGAGGCGAGGGAGGAAAGTGTTTCCTGCATGCGTTCAGGATCGTCAGCAGCTAAGAACCGGAGCAGACGTTCGACGTTTTCCTCGTCCTCCTCCCGGAACGTCCGGAAGAAAAACGTTCCATCCAGTGAGAGGAAACCGGGTGGGGGCACTACATCAGCCGTTTCGTCTACGACCAGAACTTCCGTTGTCCGGTACAGCAAAAGGCGAAGCAGATCTTCACCATCGTCCATAAGCAGAGAAGACAGCTTTTGAGGATCTGCCTCAGCCAATCGGTTCAGCCAGATGAGGGCCTTTCCCGGGTCGATCTGGTCTTTCCGCCAGATTTCCAGATCCAGAATGTATTGTACCTGGTTTTCTGTGGCAAGGGCCAGGACCGGAAGGCTGTCTTCCGTACCGATTCGCTTGATGACCCAGAAGAAATCATCATCGGAGAGCTCCCGGACCAAATTTTTAGGTTGCGGATCATCAAGGATGCTCTGAAGGAGGACACCGCCGCTGAGCGAGAGGGTTTCACGGCTGGCTGGGATGGCTTTGTCCAGCTTCCTCTTGGAGGTCGACAATGAAAGATTCATGGTGAGCCTGAGGATATCTTGGAATCGAGGAAGGATGTTTCATAATCGGAATCAGGGCAGGCCGGTCCTGCTCCTGTCGTCAAACCAGGAAGCAGGACCGGCTGTTCCGTATTTGAAAAACCGATATTTTAATCGAATTCGCCCATGTCCGGCGGCATGCCGGGTACAGCAGGCGTCTTCTTTTGCGGTTTGTCTGCTATCATCGCCTCCGTCGTCAACATAAGAGAAGCAACGGAAGCAGCGTTCTGAAGGGCGAAACGGGCAACCTTGGTTGGATCGATGATCCCGGCCTCGAACATGTCAACGTACTGTTCGGAGTCGGCGTCGAAACCATAAGAGCCTTTTCCTTCCCGGACCTTCTCAACAACGATAGAACCTTCACAACCCGCATTTGCTGCGATCTGGCGGAGCGGTTCCTCCAGGGCACGACGCACAATATCGAGACCATGCTTCTGTTCCTCTGGAAGTGTTGCATTCTCCAAGGCTTTGAGCGAACGGATGAAGGCGACACCGCCTCCCGGAATGATGCCCTCTTCGACGGCCGCCCTGGTTGCATTCAAGGCGTCCTCGACACGAGCCTTCTTTTCCTTCATCTCTACTTCCGTTGCTGCCCCGACTTTGATCACGGCAACACCGCCGATGATCTTGGCCAGACGCTCCTGAAGCTTTTCCCGATCATAGTCCGATTTCGTGTCCTCGATCTCCGCCCGGATCTGCTTCACCCGGCCTTCGATGTCGGCACGATCACCCGCACCGTCAACAATGGTGGTGTTGTCCTTATCGATGGTGACCTTCTTGCAAGTCCCGAGATCGGCCAGCCCCACGTTTTCCAGTTTGACGCCAAGGTCTTCCGAGATGAGCCTGCCACCGGTCAGGATTGCAATGTCCTGAAGCATGGCCTTTCGCCTGTCACCGAAACCGGGGGCCTTGACGGCTGCGCATTTCAGCGTTCCTCGCATCTTGTTGACAACCAGCGTTGCCAGGGCTTCACCCTCGATATCCTCCGCAACGATCAGGACGGGCTTTCCTGTTTTGGCGATTTGCTCGAGAATGGAAACAAGGTCCTTCATGCTGCTGATCTTCTTTTCATGCAGCAGGATGTAAGGGTCTTCCAGGTTGACTTCCATCTTCTCCGGATCTGTGACGAAATAGGGGGAAATGTAGCCCCGATCGAACTGCATACCATCGACGACTTCCAGGACGGTTTCCATTCCCTTCGCTTCTTCGACGGTGATCACACCCTCCTTCCCGACCTTCTCCATCGCTTCGGCGATCAGATTGCCGATGGTGCTGTCATTGTTCGCGGAGATGGTTCCAATCTGGCCGATTTCTTTCTTGCCGTCTACGGTTTTGGATATCTTCTTCAGTTCGTCGACAACCAGGGATACCCCCTTGTCGATACCAAGTTTCAGTGCCATGGGGTTCATGCCGGAAACGACGAGCTTGGACCCCTCCCGGTAGATCGCCTGGGCCAAAACTGTTGCGGTCGTGGTTCCATCACCCGCCTTGTCGGATGTCTTGGAAGCCACTTCCTTGACCATCTGAGCGCCCATATTTTCAAACTTGTCTTCCAGTTCTATCTCCTTGGCCACGGTTACGCCGTCCTTTGTAACCAGTGGGGCACCCCAGGATTTGTTGATGATGACGTTTCGTCCTTTCGGCCCCAGGGTTACCTTGACCGCGTTTGCCAATGTATCCAGGCCCTTCATGATCTTGGCCCGGGCTTCCATGTTGTATTTGATTTCTTTCGCAGGCATGCTTTTTCTACCTCCTTCCGCTACGACTCAATGACGCCGAGGATGTCTTCTTCCTTCATGATCAGGTACTCTTGTCCATCCATCTTGAAATCCGTACCGGCCCAGCGGGCCATCAGGACCCGGTCACCCTCTTTCAGTTCCATTGGAATCCGTTTCCCCTCCTTGTCCAATCGTCCCGGTCCCACGGCAATTACCTTTCCTTCCTGGGGTTTCTCCTTGGCCGTGTCAGGGATGATGATCCCGCCGGCGGTTTTCTCTTCCGCCTCGACGCGAGCCACGACGATCCGATCATGCAGCGGTACAACCTTCATTCCTGTAACCTCCTGTTTGAAAAAAATTCCGGACAGGAACACCGCTCCGCCTGTAGTCTGGTTTTGGAGGACTCACGAGGCGGGAGGGGATCCCACCCATGTTACTAAATCATGGTATCCCCCGCCGGGGAGGCAGGGGATACCGTATCTACACGGAGTAGGCTGAAATGGACCTACTCTGTCTTGATCTCGATCTTTTTCATCTTCGCTTTGGCCTCTTCCAGTCGGGGAAGGCTGATGGTAAGAACCCCGTTCTTGAAACGGGCGTCCGCCTGCTCGGCATTGAGACCCTCGGGAAGCGGGATCACTCGGACGAAGGAGCCGTAGCTGCTCTCCCTGTGCCAGTAATCCTTCCCCTTGTCTTCCTTCTCCTCTTTCTTCTCACCGCGGATCGTCAGAGCGTTGTCGGTGAGATTCACTTCCACGTCCTTCTCGTCCAGACCAGGGAGTTCCGCCTTGATGCTGACCTGTTTTTCATCCTCCATCACATCAATGGAGGGAGAAAACGCCCCGAAGGCCGACCTGCCGTCCGTGGGGGCAAGGTCAAAGCCCCGGAAAAAGTTGTCGAACATCTGGTTCATCTCCCGCTGAAGGGCGAAGAAGGGGTGATCGTCTGTTCGGGCGATCGGCGATTCGCTTCTTCGCCATACGCTTGGCAAAAGACTCCTAAACATGGATTTTTCCTCCTTTCCCTTTTTTTTGTTTTCTGACAACTCTTTGATATTGTTGTCATATCCAATTCTGTGCGAAAAATAATCATGAGGTTTAAAAATGTCAAGGGGGCGGATTTTCAAAATGGGATCTTGTGGCTGGCACTCATCAGAGATCTGAATTAAAAACTTTTTTCATGGATACCCTTGTATACGCTCGGCACCACTTTCGGATATTGTCCGTGTGGGTAATCCAGCCTGTCCGGACCCGAACGTTTCCGCCATCGAACCAGGGAAGAGGGATCAAAGTGTAATCTATCCCTTCTGTTTCCTTCCCCGGCCCTCACCACCGCATCCCGGAAATACCCAAGGGTCTCCTGCTGAAAGACCTTATTGAAATCAGTTTTTCAGTTTTTCTCCCCTATAAGATGGAAAAACTGCAAAACTGGTTGGATGGGTGGGTGGGACCCCCGTCAACGACAAGGGCCAGGGGGCTTGTTCCCACCCCCCCATAGGGGGGGCCTTGGGCATTTTTTGAAGGCAATGGGCCCTGAAGTGGGGAGAGTGTGGGGAGAGAAAGACTAACAAGAGGCAGGGGACTACAGACAGCGATCTGCAACCCCTTGAAATAAATGGTGCCCCCGGAGTGACTCGAACACTCGGCACCCGGATTAGGAATCCGGTGCTCTATCCGCCTGAGCTACGGGGGCAAACAAAGAAGTGGAAAAAGAAATGGTGGAGATGAGGGGGATCGAACCCCTGACCTCGGCATTGCGAACGCCGCGCTCTCCCAGTTGAGCTACATCCCCACGTCTTGGTCGGATTGGTTTGTTGCGGAGGGCACCATATCCAATCGGCAACATCAAGTCAAGCGATTGTTGACGACTTTTGGCACTTTAACCTTGACAGGGAGGGGCATTTCGGATAAATGTCTCAACCTTAATTTCCCAAGGAGGAAGGCAGTTGGCCACACACGTATCCGCGATCAAGAGAAGCAAGCAGAATGAGAAACGGCGCCTTCGGAACGCCATGGTGAAGTCCAGTGTCAAGACGTCGGTCAAGCAGGTCCTCGGGGCCGTGGACAGCAAGGACAAGGAAGCGTCCCTGGCCGCGCTGAACGAAGCGATCCCGGCGATCCAGAAGGCCGCCGCCAAGGGCGCCTTTCACAAGAAGACCGCTTCCCGCAAGGTCTCCCGCCTGACCAAGAAGGTCAACACGATTCAAGCAAAGTAACCCGGCCTTTCAGAAACCGGACAGGATCATGGAATAAGCCCTCTCGGCTGAGTCACTGGCCAGCTTGATGAGGGCTTCCTTTCTGTTGCGCTCGGTTACCGAAAGGCTCGTCGGGCTCACCTTGTAGTCTCCCGTCAGGCTGAAGTCGCTGTTCGCCCAGAGAACCTTCCCCGTCTCCCTCTCCTCAAAGGACAGGTCCACGATTGCAGTCCAGCGCTCTTCCGACGCCAGGTTTCCCGCGGTATAGGCCAGGGGCGTCCGGATAAGGGTCTTGATATTGCCCTTCAGGACGGCATCCGCCTGGGCCGCCTGGTCGACGACCTGGAAGCGCCCACCCTGGATGATCCGGTCGATGAAGGCCGACCGGAACGTGCTCTCCACATTGGGCTCGGTGGTGGCATTCCCGAAGGTTGTGACGTGGACCCGTTTGATGGCCGGATCGACGCCGTCGCCGCCGGTGCCCACGAAATGATAGCCGCAGGCCCACAGGGATGTCAGGGCCAGCACGATGAGCCAGAAGATCTGCCGTCTCGAAAGCCGCATGGTCGCCAATCCTCCCCGTCAGCCCTTGATCACGATGTTGACGAGCTTGCGGGGAACATAGACCTCCTTGACCACCTGCTTCCCCTCGATCATCTTGGCGATTTTCTCGTCCGCCCGGGCGAGCGCCTTGATCTTGTCCTCCTCCTCGTCGGCCGGCACGGTGATGCGGCTGCGGACCTTGCCGTTGACCTGGAGCACGACGGTAATCTCCTCCTCGGAAGCCACTTCCCGGTCCCACGCCGGCCAGGTCATGTCAGCCAGGGGCGTCTTCTGGCCGAGCGTTTCCCACAGCTCCTCGGTGATGTGGGGAACGATGGGGGCCATCATGAGAAGCACCGCCTCCACGGCCTCCCGGACCACCGAGAGGGCCTGCGTATCGCTCTTGTCCGGCCTGTTGAGCAGGTACAGGGCGTTCACCAGCTCCATGACGGCGCTGATGGCGGTATTGAAGCGGAAGCGGTCTTCCAGGTCGGCCGTGACCTTGCGGATCGTCTGATGAGTCTTCCGGCGGAGGTTTTTCAGGTCTCCGTCCAGGGGCGTCTTCCCGTCGAAGGGGGCCACGTCCCGGATGTCTTCCAGGTATTCCTCCATGACGATCCGCCAGATGCGGCTGAGGAAGCGGAAAGAGCCTTCCACGCCCTGGTCGCTCCATTCCAGGTCCTTCTCCGGCGGCGACGCGAACAGGCAGAAGGCCCGGGCCGTGTCGGCGCCGTATTTCTTGACGAGGTAGTCGGGATCGACGATGTTCCTCAGCGATTTCGACATCTTCTCCGTTTTCCCGATGATGACGTCGCGGTTGCAGGAAGCACATTTCCCGTCCTTGACTTCTTCCGGGAAGAGGAAGCCGTGCTCGGGGCATTTCATCGTTTCCTTGCAGACCATGCCCTGCGTGAGCAGGTTCGCGAAGGGCTCGTCCACGCCGATGACACCGAAGTCCCGGAGCATCCGCGTATAGAAGCGGGAATAGAGAAGGTGCAGGATCGCATGCTCGATCCCGCCGATGTACTGGTCCACGGGCATCCAGTAGTCCAGGGCCTTCCGGTCCAGGCCGGGCTTGACGTCGTGGACGGCACAGCAGAACCGGTCGAAATACCAGGAGGATTCCACGAAGGTGTCCATTGTGTCGGTCTCGCGCCGGGCGGGGCCGCTGCAGCCGGGACAGGTCGTCTCGGCGAAGGCCTTGTGCCGCGCCAGGGGCGAGCCGCCCTCTCCGGTCAGCTCCACGTCCATCGGCAGGACCACCGGGAGGTCTTTCTCGGGGACCGGCACGGTGCCGCACTTCTCGCAGTAGATCATGGGAATCGGAGCGCCCCAGTAGCGCTGGCGCGAAATTCCCCAGTCGCGGAGGCGGTACTGGATGGTCCGCTGGCCCCGCTTCAGGGAGATCAGGTGGTCCGCGATGGCGTCCAGGGCTTTCATGTTCTCCATCCCGTTGAACGGTCCGGAGTTCACGAGGATCCCCTCGTCGACGTAGGCCTCCGTCATGGTCTGGACGTTGAGCGCCCGGTTCGGCGGCTGGATGACCACGATGAGCGGAAGGTTGTACTTCTTGGCAAACTCGAAGTCGCGCTGGTCGTGGGTCGGCACCGCCATGACGCAACCCGTGCCGTAGTCGGCCAGGACGAAGTTGGCGGCAAAGATGGGCATCTTCTTGTGGGTCACGGGGTTCAGGCAGTACGACTCCAGAAAGACGCCTTCCTTCTCATAATAGTCGGAGGTGCGGAGGTTCTTGTCCTGCCGCTTGATCTTCTCGACGAACTCCTGGACCTCCTTCTCGCACTCCTTGCCTTTCGCCAGCTCCAGGACCAGGGGGTGCTCCGCGGCGACCAGCATGAACGTGGCCCCGTAAATGGTGTCCTGCCGGGTGGTGAAGACCTTGATCTCGCCGTTGCCGTCGGCCATGGGAAAGATCATCTCGAAGCCGTGGCTCTTGCCGATCCAGTTGCGCTGCATGGTAAGAACCCGCTCGGGCCAGCCGGACAGCCGGTCGCAGCCTTCCAGGAGCTCCTCCACGTAGGCGGTGATCCGGAAGAACCACTGGTCCAGGGTCTTCTCCACCACCTCGGTGGAGCAGCGCCAGCACAGCCCCGCCTCCACCTGCTCGTTGGCCAGGACCGTCTGGCACTTGGAGCACCAGTTCACCGAGGAGGTCTTCTTGTAGGCAAGGCCCTTTTCGTACATCCACAGGAAGAAGAGCTGCTCCCACTTGTAGTAGAAGGGCTCGCAGGTGGAGATCTCCCGGTCCCAGTCGTAGCTGAAGCCCATACGCTTGAGCTGCTTCTTCATGTTGGCGATGTTGTCGTTCGTCCAGACGGCGGGATGGATGCCCCGCTCGATGGCGGCGTTCTCGGCGGGCATGCCGAAGGCGTCCCAGCCCATGGGGTGCAGGACATTGAACCCCCTCATCCGCTTGTAGCGGGACACGACGTCGCCGATGGCGTAGTTGCGGACGTGGCCGATGTGGATCCGGCCGGATGGATAGGGAAACATCTCCAGGAGGTAGTACTTCTTCCGCGAGGGGTCCTCATGGACGTGGAACGTCTTGTTCTCCTCCCACTTCGTCTGCCATTTCTCTTCGATTTCCCAGGGGTTGTACTTGATGTTCATGGCGGGCTCCCTTAGCGTAGAGATGTTGTCCCTCCGTAACACAACGGGTCTGTTCTTTCAACAGGATTGGGGAAAAACGGGCTGTTGCGGGGCGGCAAACCCTCAGTCCGGGCTCGACTCCGGACCGGGCGGCTCTTCCCCGCCGGACGGTTCCGTACCGGGCTGGGGTTCCGGGGGCTTTGGCTCTCGTCCGAAGCGGCCGTGCAGGGCGTCGAGGATGCCGTTGATGAAGGCCCCCGAGTTTTCGGATCCGAAGAGCTTTCCCAGGTCGATGGCCTCGTTGAGGGCCACCTTGGGGGGAATGTCCGGGCAGAACCGGAGCTCGTAGACGGCCATCCGGAGGATGGCCTTGTCGACCTTGGACATGCGGGGAAGGGACCAGTGCTCGGAGCAGCTCCCGATGAGCCCGTCGATCTCGTCCCGCCGCTCCCACGTCCCGGTCACCAGGTCCGCGGTGAATTCGCGTGCGTCCGCCGGCATCTCCGAACGGTCGAAGTTCTGCCAGTAGTGTTCAAGAGCTTCCCAGGGGTCCCGTTCCTGGACATCGAGGCCGTAAAGGATCTGTACGGCCGCTTCCCGGGCCTTTCTTCTGACTTGCATGGGTATTGATGCCGCCTTCCGGCGGGCCTTTCAGATTTTCCGGAAGAGGTCGACCATCTCGATGGCCGTCATGGCCGCATCCCAGCCCTTGTTGCCCGACTTCGAGCCGGCACGCTCGATGGCCTGCTCGATCGTGTCGGTCGTGAGGACTCCAAAGGCGACGGGAACTTCCGTCTCCAGCCCGACCATGGCGATTCCCTTGGTCGTCTCGGCGCTGATGTACTCGAAGTGGGGCGTGGCCCCCCGGATGACCGCCCCCAGGCAGATCACGGCATCGAACCGGCCGCTCTTGGCTATCTTCTTCGCCGCCAGCGGCAGCTCGAAGGCCCCCGGGACCTTGTAGACCTGGATGTCCTTCTCGTCGGCGCCGGCCCGGACGAGGGCGTCTAGGGCTCCCTCGATGAGGCGGCCGCAGATGAAGTCGTTGAAGCGGCTGGCGATGATCCCGAACCGCATTCCCTTGGCAACGATCTTTCCTTCCACCGTTTTCGGCATGGCTTTTCTCCATTCCCGTCCAGGGCCGTTGAAAAACGGCTGCCTGCTGCATTTCCCTCTTCCTTCGCCACTCGACGTACGAAACGAAATGACTCGCGGCTCAGGATTTCGGGCGTCTTGCATCCAACCCTTTTTGAACAGCCCGGGGCAAAGGTCTTGTCCTCTCCAAGAGGGGACGGGTTTCCATCCGTCCCCGAATCCGTCTACACACCGTTGAGCATGTGCCCCATCTTCTTCTTTTTCACCGCCAGGTACCGGATACTGCTGTCCGTCGGCTCGATCTCGATGGGGACCCGCTCGGTGATGGTGATGCCGTATCCCTCCAGGCCGACCACCTTGCGGGGATTGTTCGTCATGAGCCGCATCTTGCGGACTCCCTGGTCCGCGAGGATCTGGGCGCCGATGCCGTAGTCCCGGAGGTCCGCCTTGAACCCCAGATCGAGATTCGCCTCCACGGTGTCGCGGCCCTGTTCCTGCAGCTCGTAGGCCTTGATCTTGTTCACCAGGCCGATGCCCCGGCCTTCCTGGTGCATGTAGACGATCACGCCCTTGCCTTCTTCCTCCACCATTTTCATGGCCGTCTGGAGCTGATCGCCACAGTCGCAGCGGAGGGACCCGAAGATGTCGCCGGTGGCGCACTCGGAGTGCACCCGGACGAGGACCTCGTCTTCCGGCGTGATCTCACCCTTGACGAGGGCGATGTGGAGGATGTCGTCCACGTCGTTCTCATAGATGGTGATGCGGAAATCGCCGCCGAACTTCGTCGGCAGCATGGCCGAGGCGGAGCGGTGGATGAGCCGTTCGTGCTGCATGCGGAACTCGATCAAGTCCGCGATGGTGATGATCTTGAGCCGGTGCTCCGCGGCGAAGATTTCCAGGTCGGGCATGCGGGCCATCGTCCCGTCATCCTTCATGACCTCACAGATGACGCCGGAAGGCTTGAGTCCCGCCAGGCGGGCCAGGTCGACGGAACCCTCCGTCTGGCCCGTTCGTACGAGGACGCCGCCCTTGCGGGCCCGGATCGGGAAAATGTGGCCCGGGCTGACCAGGTCCTCCGGCCGGGCGCTGTCGTCCACGGCCGCCCGGATGGTAGTGGCCCGGTCGGCCGCCGAGATCCCCGTGGACACCCCGTGCTTCGCCTCGATGGAGACGGTGAAGGCCGTGCCGAAGCGGGACCGGTTGTCCCGCACCATGGGGTACAGGTGGAGCCGGTCGGCGTGGTCTTCCGTCAGGGTCAGGCAGATGAGGCCCCTTCCATAGCGGGCCATGAAATTGACGGCCTCCGGCGTGGCGAACTGGGCCGCCATGCAGAGATCGCCCTCGTTTTCGCGGTCCTCGTCGTCGACGAGGATGACCATCCGGCCATTCCGGATGTCTTCCAATGCTTCCTTGATCGAACTGACAGCCATGTCTCAATGTCCCTTGCCGAAGCCGTGCTCCGCCAGGAAGGCCAGGTCGATCCCCCGGCCGCCCTTTCCTCCCGGCAGAAGCTTCTCGATGTATTTGCCCAGAATGTCCGTCTCGATGTTCACGGCGTCGGCCACTTTCCGGAATCCCAGGGTGGTCTGCCCCGCCGTGTGGGGGATGACGTTAACATAGAAACGGTTATTTTCACAACGGTTTACCGTCAGGCTGATGCCGTCCACCGCGACGGAGCCTTTTTCGACGATGTACTTCGCCAACTCCCCGGGAATCTCGAAGCCGAAGACGATCGAGGTGCCCCGGTCGGTCTTCTCGACGATCCGCCCCACGGCATCCACGTGGCCCAGGACGAGGTGCCCGCCGAGGAAATCCGTCAGGCGCAGGGCCTTCTCCAGGTTCACCCGCGCCCCCGTCCGGAGTCCCTTCAGGGTCGTCCGCTCCAGGGTCTCCGCCGAGACGTCGGCGGAGAAGCGGTTCCCGTCCCGTGTCGTCACCGTGAGGCAGGCCCCGTTGACGGCGATGCTGTCGCCGGTCTTGATGTCCGAAAGATCCAGGGCGGAATCCACTTCCAGCCGACCCTCGGGACCCTTCTTCGCAAGCCCCCGGACGGTGCCGAACCCCTGGATGATCCCCGTGAACATGATCCGCAATCCCCGGCCTTCCGGCTATTTCTGATTCTTCTTGTTGACCTGGAGGAAGTCCTGCAACTCCTCCATGAAGTCCCCAACGTCCTTGAAGGACCGGTACACCGAGGCGAACCGAACGTAGGCCACGCCGTCGAGCTCTTTCAGCTCCCGCATGACCTGCTCCCCGATGTCCGTCGAGGGGATCTCCTTTCCCTGGTACTCCTGGCAGGCCTGCTCGATCCGCTCGATGATCGCCTCGATCGCCTCCGTGGGGATGGGCCGCTTCTCGCAGGCCTTCTTGATGCCGTTTTTGATCTTCAGCATGTCGAAGGGCTCCCGGCGGCCGTCCTTCTTGACCACCACCGGCAGGACTTCCTCGACGTACTCGTAGGTCGTAAAGCGCTTTCCGCAGCCCAGGCATTCCCTGCGGCGGCGGATGGAGTTGCTGTCCTTGCTCACCCGGGAATCGATGACCTTGTTTTCCGCGTTTCCGCAGAACGGGCATTTCATGTTCTGGACACCTCGATGCCCGCCTCCTGGAGCATCTCCGCCGCCAGGCCGTCCTGGTAGCCGTCGCGGATGACGATCCGGATGATCCCCGCGTTGATGATCATCTTCGCGCAGATCACACAGGGCTGGTTCGTGCAGTACAGGGTCGCTCCCCGGACGCTGACGCCATGGAGGGCCGCCTGGATGATGGCGTTCTGCTCCGCGTGCAGCCCCCGGCACAACTCGTGGCGCTCCCCCGAGGGGACATTCATCTCCAGCCGGAGACAGCCCCGGTCGAGGCAGTGGGCCATCCCGGAGGGGGCGCCGTTGTACCCCGTGGACAGGATCCGCCGGTCCCGGACCAGGGCCGCCCCGACCTTGCGCCGCACACAGGTGGAGCGCCGGGCGACGACCCCGACGATGTCCATGAAGTACTCGTCCCAGGAGGGACGCTTCGCCCCGTCTTCCGTCATGACCCCGCCCGGATCCGCTCCGCGTAGAGAGGGAACCGCTCGCAGAGGGCCGAGACATCCGCCCGGACCTCCGCCACCAGGGCCTCGTTTGCGGGATCCCGGAGGACCCGGGCGATCCAGCCCGCGATGAGGCGCATCTCGTCTTCCTTCATCCCCCGGGTCGTCAGGGCCGGCGTGCCGATCCGGATCCCGCTGGTCACCATGGGACCCCTCGTGTCGAAGGGGATGCCGTTCTTGTTGACGGTGATGCCGGCCCGGTCGAGGACTTCCTGGGCGTCCCTGCCGGTTACGCCCGCTTCCGTCAGGTCCACCAGCATCAGGTGGTTGTCGGTTCCACCGGAGACAAGGCGGAAGCCTTCCTTCATGAGCGTATCGGCGACGGCCTTCGCGTTCTTCACGATCTGCGCCTGGTAGTCCCGGAAGGCCGGCTGCAGCGCCTCCTGGAAGGCTACGGCCTTCGCCGCGATGACGTGCATCAGCGGCCCCCCCTGCATGCCCGGAAAGACCCGGCTGTTCAAGGCCTGGGCGAAGTCCTGGCGGCACATGACGAGTCCGCCGCGGGGGCCCCGGAGGGTCTTGTGGGTCGTCGAGGTGACGAACTCGCAGACGGAAATCGGCGAGGGGTGCAGCCCCACGGCCACGAGGCCCGCGATGTGGGCGATGTCGGCCATGATGAAGGCCCCGACCGAGTCGGCGACCCGCCGGAAGGCCTCGAAGTCGATGGTCCGGGGATAAGCGCTGGCGCCGACGACGATCAGCTTCGGCTTGTGCTTCTTCGCCTGGTCCTCCACCTCGTTGAAGTCGATGGTTTCCGTGTCCTTCCGGACACCGTAGGCCACGACGTTGTACAGTTTCCCGGAGAAGTTGGCGGGGCTGCCGTGGGAGAGGTGCCCGCCGTGGGAGAGGTTCATGCCCAGAACCGTGTCGCCCGGCTGGAGGGTGGCGAAGTAGACGGCCATGTTCGCCTGGGTGCCCGAGTGGGGCTGGACGTTCGCGTGGTCGGCGCCGAAGAGCTTCTTGCAGCGCTCGATGGCCAGCGTTTCGGCCACGTCCACGTACTCGCATCCGCCGTAGTAGCGCTTCGCAGGGTAGCCCTCGGCGTACTTGTTCGTCATGATGCTGCCCTGAGCCTCCAGAACGGCCTCGCTGACGAAGTTCTCCGAGGCGATCATCTCCAGTTTGCCGGCCTGCCGGACCGTCTCCTGCAGAATGGCGTCGGCGATCTCCGGATCGGTCTTTTTCAGGTTCGTCATGGGTTCCGTCTTCCTCCCGTTCTCGTGGTTTATTTGAGGTGCAGGGTTTCCTCGATCCCGCGGATCTTGTCAAGGCGCTGCGCGTGGCGCCCCCCTTCGAATTCCGTCAGGAGCCATGTCCGGACGATGCGCCGGGCCGTCTCCGGATCGGTCTTGCGTCCCGCCAGAACGAGGACGTTGCTGTCGTTATGGAGGCGGCTCATGCGGGCCGTCTCCTCGTCCAGGCACAGGGCCGCCCGGACACCGGGATACCGGTTGGCGGCAATGGCCATGCCGATGCCGGAGCCGCAGACGAGGATCCCCCGGGGAAACCGGCCCGCCGCGACGGCCTCCGCCACGGCGCGGGCGAAGTCGGGGTAATCCACGGGCTCCGGGCCGTTCGTGCCGGCGTCCGTTACGGGGATGTTCCCCTTGACCAGGATCGCCTTGACGGCTTCCTTCAGGTCGTAACCAGCGTGGTCGGCGCCGAGAATGAGGGGCTGCATGTTCATGGTGCAAACTTTCGCAGGACAATCACGGCGTTGGCCCCTCCGAACCCGAAGGTGCTTGACAGGGCCGTCCGGATCTCCTGACGGCGGGCCTTGTTCGGCACATAGTCCAGGTCGCACGCCGGGTCGGGATTGTCCAGGTTGATGGTTGGAGGCAGGATTCCCTCCTCCAACGCCTTGGCCGTAAAGATCGCCTCGACTCCGCCGGTGGCCCCGAGCAGGTGCCCCGTCATCGATTTCGTCGAGCTGACGGCGATTTTCCTGCTGTGCTCTCCGAAGACGTCTTTGACGGCCTCTGTTTCATAGACGTCGTTCAGGGGTGTGGAGGTCCCGTGGGCATTGATGTAATCAATGTCTTCCGGCCGGAGCCCGGCGTCGCGGATGGCCTCCCGCATGCACCGGGCCGCTCCCGCGTGTCCCGGCGGGGGCGCCGCCAGGTGAAAGGCGTCCGCCGTGGAGCCGTAACCAACGATTTCAGCATGGATCGGGGCGCCCCGGTCGAGGGCCCGGTTCATCTCCTCCAGGACGACGAGTCCGCATCCTTCGGAAATGACGAATCCGTCTCGATCCCGGTCAAAAGGACGGCTGGCCTTTTCCGGCTCGTCGTTGCGGAGCGACATGGCCCGCATGACGTTGAAACCGCCGATCCCCAAGGGCGTGACGGCCGCCTCGGCACCGCCGGCAAGCATGACATCCGCCCAGCCGCCGGCAATGATCCGATAGGAGTCCCCGATGGCGTGGTTCCCGGCGGAGCAGGCGGTGGTGGTGCAGTTGATGGGTCCCCGGAGGCTGTACCGAATGGACACGTGACCCGCCGCAAGGTTGCCCAGGGCCGCCGGAAGCGCGAACGGGGAGATCTTCCGGGGGCCTCCCCGGTCGAAGGCCTCCTTCGCGGTCTCCATGCTGGAGAGGCCTCCGATGGCCGATCCAATGATCGTTCCGGCCCGGTCTCCCCCGGCCGTGTCCCCCGTCAGCGCCGCGTCGGCCATGGCCATGTCGGAGGCGGCGAGTGCATAAATGATGAAGAGGTCGAGGCGGCGGAGCCACTTCGGATCAACAAAGGCCAGCGGATCGAAGTTCTTCACCTCGCCGGCAATCCTGGTCTGGTGGCTCGTGGTGTCGAACCGGGTGATGGGTCCGATGCCGGACCGGCCTGCGCAGATGTTTTCCCAGGCCTCCCGGGCGGAGTTGCCCACGGGGGTGACGGCCCCCAGGCCCGTGATGACAACCCTTCTCCTGTTCGTCATGAAATCCGCCTGCGGTCGATGATTGATCAGGAAACACCCTTGCTCTTGAGGAAGTCGATGGCGTCCTGGATGGTGCGGATTTTTTCCAGTTCGTTATCGGCGATGGTGATGCCGAAGTTTTCTTCCATCTCCATGATCAGTTCCACCAGGTCCAGGGAGTCGGCGCCGAGGTCCTCGATGAAGGCTGCCTCGGGAACACACTCCTCGCGCGTTACGCCGAGTTGCTCCATGATGATGTTGATGACCTTTTCCTCCAGTGTCATGAACCGTTTCCTCCTTCAGGATTGCAGTTTCGGCTCCATCTCCTCCGCGAAGAGCGCCGCGGTTTTCCTCAGGGAATCCGCGTTCTCCACGCTCAGCAGGCGGAACCTCCGGTCGATGCGTTTGATGAGGGCCGACAGGGTGCGCTTGGGCCCCATCTCCAGGATCGTATCCAACCCCAGGTCGGCCATTTTTTCGATGGTCTCTTTCCATCGGACCGGCTGGACGATCTGCCGGCACAGAAGATCCCTGGCTGTTTCGCGGGTATAGAAGACGCCGGGATCGCAGTTCGGGATGACGGGCACGGCAAACTCCCCGAAGGGGATCCCCTCCAGGTCCTCCCGGAGGCGCTCCGAGGCCGGGGCAAGCAGGCTGCAGTGGCAGGGAACGCTGATGGGCAGCTTCACCGCCTGGGCTCCGCCGGTCCGCCGAATCTCTTCCACTGCCCGCTCCACCGCCGCGGAATGCCCGGAAACGACGGTCTGACCGGGAGCGTTGTGGATGGCCAGGGTAACCTCCTCCCCGTCGGAGCAAACCCTGTTGCAGGCTTCCCGTACGTCATCCTCTCCGGGTCCCAGGATCGCCGCCATGGCCCCTTCCCCCAGGGGAACGGCGTCCTGGTGGTATCTGGCCCGGGCCCGGACGAGGGGGAAAAGGTGTTCCAGGGACAGGGCGCCGGCGGCATAGAGGGCCGCGTATTCTCCCAGGCTGTGGCCGGCCAGGACTTCGGGAGCCAGCGGCACCTCGCGGCGGAAAGCTTCGTAGATGGCGATTTCCAGCGTCAGAACAACCGTCTGGGTGTTGACCGTAAGGTCCAGAGCTTCCCGGGGTCCCTCGAAACAGAGGGAGGCCACATCGAAGCCAAGGATGTCCCGGACCCGGTCGAAGACTTCGCGGGCGGCGGCGTACTCGCGGTACAGGTCGCTGCCCATTCCCACATACTGCGATCCCTGTCCGGGAAAAACCAGTCCCAGTCGGAACATGGACGGCCCTCTCCTGAACGGCCGGCTCGGACTACGACAGTTTTTCCGCCGGCACGACCTCGCGGCCCTTGTAGGTGCCGCAATTGGGGCAAACGCGGTGGGGAAGTTTCGGCTCGCCGCACTGCGGGCAGGCGGACGCCTGGGCCGGGGTCAGGAAATCGTGGGATCTTCGCTTGTTCCGGCGGGTTTTGGAGTGTCGCTTGACTGGGTTTGGCATGACCGATGTTCCTCGTTTTCAAGAATTTTTCAACTTCAGTTTTTTCAGCACGGCGAGGCGCTCGTCCCCCCCGCGGGGGGGGCATGTACAGGCCTCCCGGTTCAGGTTGGCCCCGCAGGAACCGCACAATCCCCGGCAGTCGTCCCGGCAGAGCATCTTCATCGGAACCTGAAGCATGATCTGCTCGTAGATCACCGGGTCCAGATCGATGATCTCCTCCCGGTAATACACACAATCCAGGTCATCCCGGGACAGCTCTTTTTCCTCCGCGTGTATATCCGGTTCGGGCAGAAAGATATAGCGGAATTCGCACTGGATTGGCAACCGTGCTTTTTCCAGGCAGCGGCAGCACTCGCCCTGAACCTCCGTTACCAGGGAGCCCTCCACGTAAATCGCCTCACGGACCTTCTTGAGGGTGCAGGAGACCTGGACTCCGCCGACCGTGAACCCCAACGGCCCGCTTCCGCCCGGCAACTCCTCCAGCCAGCCCTCCCCTTTATGAAAGGAACAGGCTCTGCCTTCCTCGGGAATCTGTCCGATGGGGATTTGCATGGAAACACCTCATCCGGAAGAAAGGGCTGAATAAAGGACAAAACCCGTACCTTGTCAAGCAATTTCTCGGCGGAGGATCCGTGAAAAAAATCCCTTGACAAGGCAGCGGGATCTCGTTAATCGTCTTGTGACTGACTGGTCAGTCACTTTTTGCCACATCACAGGATCATCCTGTAAAGTCAAAGGGAAAGGAGAGAATGATGAAACCTTTGAAAGGCGTGAAGGTAATCGATTTCACCAGTTCCATCTCGGGGCCGTACTGTGGCGCCCTTCTGGCGGACTACGGCGCAGAAGTCTACAAGCTGGAGCGGCCGGGCCGGGGAGAGGACTCGCGGCTGTTCCCCCCCCAGAAAGATGGCGTACCCCTGGGCTTCGTCAGCATCAACCGGGCCAAAAAAGGACTCTCGATCGACCTGAACAAGCCGGAGGGACAGGAGCTCTTCCGCAAGCTGGCCGCAAAAGTGGATGTTATCCTTGAGAATTACACCCCTGGCACGATGAAGCGCTGGAACATCGACTACGAGACCATCAAGGCCATCAACCCCAAGATCGTGTACTGCTCCATCTCCGGATTCGGCCAGTTCGGCCCCCTCTCCCCCCTGCCGGGTTACGACGCGGTCATCCAGGCCATGAGCGGCATGATGATGTCCACGGGCTTCCCCGACGGCGCCCCCACGAGAACCGGCAATGCCGCCGTGGATTACCTCAGCGGGACCTTCGGAGCCCTTGGAATCGTGATGGGCGTCCTCCAGGCCCGGACGACGGGCCAGGGCATGCACGTGGACGTCGCCATGCTCGACTGCGTCCTCAACACCCAGGACGTTCCGTTCCTCAGCCCGATGAACCTGGGCAAGGAAGTGCAGCGCTTCGGCAACCGCCTCGCCTACGTCACCCCCTTCGACACCTTCAAGACGAAGGACGGCTGGCTCATGATCGCCACGGCGAACAACAACAACTTCGGCGCCCTCGCCAAGGTGATGGGACGCGAGGACCTGATGGAAGACCCGAAATTCGCCGACAACTATCAGCGCTGCGTGAACGAGGCCGCGCTCCGGGAGATCATTGTCGGCTGGACGGTTCAGCATGGGACCATGGAACTGCTCGGCATGCTGATGAAAAACGGCGTGCCCTGCTCGCCCATCCAGAATGCGGGCGACATGCTGAAAAATCCGCATTCCGAGGCCCGCGGCCTGGTCGCGGAAGTGACCCACTCCAGCGGCCTCAAGGTGAAGGTCCCCGGTGTGGCCATCAAGATCGACGGCCAGATCCTCCCCGTCGAGGGAGCGTCCCCGGACGTCGGCCAGCACAATGCGGAAGTCTTCGGCGAGCTCTTGGGAATGGGAGAGGCGGAGCTTGCGCCTCTGAAAGAAAAGGGTATCATCTGACGGACGGAAGCACCCATGACGACCAATCGGCGGGAAAAGCGCTTTTGATTCCGGGCCGTAACGTCCGGCCGCCGCGGATGAAAGATCCCGCGGCGGTACCGGACCGCCGGCCCCGCCCGTCGTCGACCAATCCGCTTCCGTACAAGGAGGAAACCGATATGGCGGAGAAGACGCAGACCAAACGCGACACCATCCTGGAAGCCGCCGTCCGGGTCTTCGCCGAGAAGGGGTACTACTCCAGCCGGACCCTGGACATCTCGACGGAGGCCGGGGTGGCCTATGGCTCCCTCTACCACTACTTCTCCAGCAAGGACGACATCCTCCTTTCGATCTTCCGGGAGCGGTGGCAGGTGCTCCTCGAGAAGATGGCCGAGATCAATCAGGCCGTCTCCGATCCAAGCGAGAAAATCCTGGCCATCATCGACTTCATCTTCCGGAGCTATCAGCACAATTCGGACATGATGAAAGTGCTCATCATGGACGTGCCCCGCCACTCGCAGTTCTACTCGCCGGAAAACTGGAAAGTATACAACGCCTTCCTGAAAAACCTGGCGGACGTCTTCCGTGAGGGACAGGAGCAGGGCATTTACTGCAGGGAGATCTCACCCCTGATTGCATCCTATATAATTTACGGGGCCGTGGACATGACGATCCGTCAGTACGTCTACAACCCCGAATTCAACCATGAGGAATTCCCCATCGAACAGGCCAAGGAACAGATCGTTTCAGTAATCAAGCAGGGGCTTTCCAAGAGGGAGGTTTGAATGGGCCAGAACTTTTACAAGCGGGACGACCGGGATCTTCGGTTCGTCCTTTATGAGCAGCTGGGAATCGAGCGGCTCCTCGAGCTGGAGGCCTACCGGGATTTCACCCGGGAGGACTTCGACATGATTCTCTCGCAGGCGCAGAAGATCGCCGCCGACGTCATGGCGCCGACGTTCCAGGACGGGGACCGGGAGGGAGCCCGGTTCGAGGGCGGCCGGGTCACGGCACCCAAATCATTCCATGAAGTCTGGAAGGTGTTCCAGGAGGGCGGCTGGTTCGCCCTCGCCACGAAGCAGGATTTCGGCGGCCAGGGCCTCCCCCTGGTCATCGCCGAGGCGGCCCAGGAATTCTTCATGGCCGCCAATTTCGCCTTCGGCTGCTACGCCGGCATGGGACCCGGCAACGGGGCGATGATCGAGAAGTACGGAACGCCGGAGCTCAAGGACCGCTTCCTGTGGAAGATGTACGACGGGACGTGGAGCGGCTCCATGTGCCTCACCGAGCCGGCGGTCGGCTCCGACGCCCACATGGTCTCGACGAAGGCAACGCCGGACGGGGACCTGTACAGGATCCAGGGTACGAAGATCTTCATCACCTCCGGCGAGCACGACCTGGTGGAAAACATCATCCACCTCGTCATCGCCCGGATCGAGGGGGCCCCGGCGGGCGCCAAGGGCGTATCCCTCTTCGCGGTGCCCAAGATCTGGGTGAACGAGGACGGCTCCCTCGGAGAGCCCAACGACGTGTCCTGCATCGGCATCGAGCACAAGATGGGCCTCAACGGCTCGGCCACCTGCGTCATGAACTTCGGCGAGAACGGGAACTGCCGCGGCTACCTGATCGGCCAGGCCGGCATGGGCCTGGCCTACATGTTCGACATGGTGAACCTGGCCCGGATGGCCGTGGGCCTGGAGTCGGTGGCCTTCGGGACGAACATCTACGCCAACGTCCTGGCCTACGCCAGGGAGCGCATCCAGGGTGTGCCCTTCGGCAGGAAGGGAGAGCGGGTGCGGATCGTGGAGCACGCGGACGTCCGGCGGATGCTGATGAACATCAAGTCCATAACGGAAGGCATGCGGGCCCTGGTCTTCAAGGCCTACTACATGGAGGACCTGTCCAAGTCGGCGGCCACGGAAGAGGAGCGAAAGACCGCCCTGGGCAGGCTGGAGTTCCTGACACCCCTGGTGAAGGCCTACGGCTCCGACCGGATCTTCGAGCTGGGCCGGGAAGGCATCCAGATCCTCGGCGGCTACGGCTTCACCAAGGAGTACCCGGTAGAGCAGTACACCCGGGACTGCAAGATCCTCTCCATCTGGGACGGCACGAACTACATCCAGTCGGTGGACCTCATTGGCCGGAAGCTGAACATGGAAGGCGGAAAGGTCTTCCGGGACTGGATGGACGAAGTCATGGACCTGATCCGGAAGGGGCAGAAGGTGGGTGTTCTCTCCGGCGAATTCACCCTCCTGGAGGAGGCCCTCGAGACGGTCATGGAGCTGGCCCTGCTCTACGGCTCCTTCCTCAAGGAAGGGAACGTGGACCTGGTTCCCCTGACCTCCACCCGCTTCCTCGACTGTGTCGCCGAGGTCGCCATTGCCCATCTGCTCCTGGAGCAGGCCCTCATCGCCAGGGACAAGCTCCAGGCCGGGGACCTCAGTGAAGTGGACCGGGCCTTCTATGAAGGAAAAGCGCACACCGCGGCCTACTATGCAAACAACCTCCTCCCCCAGGTCTTCGGGCGGGCCCGCATCATCCGGCTCCGGGACGACTCGGCCGTCCGCATCCCGGAAGACAGCTTGTAGGAGGAAGAGGAAAAGGGATATAAAGGCCGATGCCCTTTATATCCCGGATAAGGGGAGACACCATTTCAAGAGAGGAGAAGTCATGGACAAGCTGTTTTTGGAAGATTACGCAGTTGGAGAAGTTCTGAAATCGCCCGCCCGCACCATCACCGAGACGGACATCACGTTCTTTGCCATGCTGACGGGGGACTGGCACCCCATTCATACCAACGTCGAGTTCGCCAAGAAGGCGTTTTTCGGCGAGCGGATCGCCCACGGCATGCTGAGCCTGTGCATCGGCAGCGCCCTCATCTTCCGGCTCGGCCAGTACGTCGCCCTGCCCAAGTCTTTCATCGCCTTTTACGGAATGGATTCGGTCCGGTTCACCGGCCCCGTCAAGATCGGGGACACGATCCACTGCGAAGTCACCGTGGATAAAATCGACATGAAGGACGACAAGACGGGCGTCATCGTCTCGAAGAACGCCATCAAGAACCAGCGGGGCGAAGATGTCGTGATCTATACGACGAGGGCCCTCTGCGGGAGAAAACCGAAAGGCTGAGCAGGGTACCTTGCAAGACCCGGGCTATCTTTTTAATCATCACCGCCGTTCGGTCCGCCGCCCCGGTCTTCTCGGGGCGCGGATCCGGGCGGGATCGACGGGATCGTCGCCGGCTGCGGGAGTCGGCGACGGAATCCTGATTTACCCCGACAAGGGCTTCTTCGCCGTCGGGGACGGATCCGACCGGAATCCCCGGGCGGTCCGGCGGATCATGGAAGGCTTCAATACGATCCTGGACGGGCTTCCGGATCTGCGGGCTGACCGGGTTCTCCGGGAGGACGAAGCGGCCATCCTCCGGGAACGTGTGCTCCTGGCTGCAGCAATGCTGATCCGGGATCTTTACCCGTCCGACGGCTGCACCTTTACGGGAGTCCTGCTCTTCCGGATGGAAACGGGCCTTCAGGGCCTGTTGTTTCACGCGGGCGACAGCCTGCTGTACCGGATCGACATGGAAAACGGCACGGTGCGGAGGCTGACGGAAAACAACTTCTGGTTCGTCGGCCGGGCCGACCGGTTTTCGCAGGTCGAGGAAATTTCCCTGGACGCCTCGTCCCGCCTGGTCTTCGCCACGGACGGCTTCGCCACCCTGCTCCCGTCGGGGGAGGACGACGCCGGGGAGCTCGGCGAGGTCTGCAGGCGGCATCCCGTGGAAGAGCTCCCGGACATCCTGTTCGAGCGGTACGACCGGCCCGGGCAGGTCCTGGACGATGCGGCGGTCCTCTGTCTTTCCCCCTCCGGAGGGACGGGCGACGGCCCCCCCTTCATCCTCGGGGGAACCAGCGCCGCGGAAGAGCAGCGGAGAACAAGGGATTTCGAGGGGCATCCTCCGGGAGACGGCTACACAATCCACGTTCCGGGCACCGGAGACGGCCACCCGGCCATATACTGAACGGAATCAAGAGGATTCCAGAAGCAAAAGGACAGATCCATGTACAACGACTATTTCGGTGAATCACACGACATGCTGAGGGACAGCGTCCGGCGGTTCGTCGCCCGGGAGATCGCGCCACACCTCGAAAAGTGGGAAGAGGAGGGGATCATCCCCCTGGAGCTGTACAAGAAGGCCGGGGACGCCGGTTTTATCGGGCTCGGCTATCCCGAGGAATACGGCGGAACGCCGGGAGACATCTTTCACCAGGTGGCCTACACGGAGGAGATCATGCGCTGCGGCGCCGTCGGCCTCCCGTCGAGCCTCGGCTCCAGCGCCATCGCCGTGCCCCCCATCCTGGCCCTGGGCACGGAAGAGCAAAAGCAGAAGTTTGTCCCCCCGGTCCTGGCGGGCGACAAGATCGCCGTCCTGGGCGTGACGGAGCCGAGCGGCGGCTCCGACGTGGCGAACCTCCTCACCCGGGCCGTCCGGAAAGGCGACAAGTACATCGTCAACGGCTCGAAGACCTTCATCACCAGCGGCAGCCGGGCGGACTATGTAACCACCGCCGTCCGGACCGGCGGACCGGGCCACGGCGGCATCAGCCTCCTCATCATCGAAAAGGGGACGCCCGGATTCACCTGCTCGAAGAAGCTCGAGAAGATGGGCTGGTGGTCCTCCGACACGGCGGAGCTGAGCTTCGACGACTGCGAGGTCCCGGCGGAGAACCTCCTGGGAGTCGAAAACAAGGGGTTTGTCGGG
Source organism: Syntrophales bacterium (assembly GCA_035363115.1). Taxonomy (NCBI): domain Bacteria; kingdom Pseudomonadati; phylum Thermodesulfobacteriota; class Syntrophia; order Syntrophales; species Syntrophales bacterium. The sequence goes on from DAOSEM010000012.1 coordinate 79,895, forward strand.
ATCATGGTGAATTTCCAGAAGGAGCGCCTCTACCTCTCGGTGGAAGCCCACGCCGTGGCGGAGATGGCCCTCGAAGAATCGATCAAGTACGCCAAGGAGCGGATCGCCTTCGGCAAGCCCCTGACGGGCTTCCAGGTGACGCGCCACAAGCTCGCTGAGATGGCGACCCAGGTGGAGGCGGCCAAGCAGATGAGCTACAGCGTCGCCGCCCGGCTCGCCAACGGCCTGCCCGCCTACAAGGAGGCCTGCATGGCGAAGAACTTCGCCACGAAGGTCTGCGACCGGGTGGTCTACGACGCCGTCCAGATCCACGGCGGCTATGGCTACTGCCGGGAATACCTGGTGGAGCGGCTCTACCGCGACTCCCGCCTGTTCGCCATCGGCGGCGGGACGTACGAGATCATGAATGAAGTGATCAGCAAACAAATGGGTTTATAATGGGACGGGCTGTTGAAAAAGGGCTGTCTGCGGCGTTGCCCTGATCCCGTGCCACTCGACTCGTACAAGATTATGAATGAAGCGATCAGCAAGCAGATCAGTTTATGAACGAGAGAAAGGGCTGTTCAAAAATGCCCGGAGGCAAGGCCCCCGATATCCTGAACCATGAGTCGTACTTTTTCGGTACGTCGAATGGCGAAGGATGAGGGAAACGCAGCATACGGGTATTTTTCAACGGCCCGCGGAATTGTTCACATGGAGATGGATCTTCACATCCATACCAATAGATACTCCGGTTGCAGCAACCTGCCCCCGTCGGGCCTTCTCCGGAAGGCCCGGGAAGCGGGTCTGGACGGCATCGTCCTGACGGAGCACGGGATCCGCTGGTCCGACGACAACCTTCAGGAGCTCGTCGAAACCAGCGGCGTGAAGGACCTGCTCGTCCTGGCAGGCCAGGAGGTGGCCTGCTACACCCGGCGCGGGGAATTCCAGGGGGAATTTCTGCTGTTCGGATATCCCCGCAGCCTCGGATCGAGCCGTTCCCTGGAGACGATCCTCGAACTGGTTCACGGGGAGGGAGGCGTCGTCATCGCGGCCCACCCCTTCAAGAAAATCGTATCCTCCAACAGCGATTTCTACGGCGCCGGGTTCCGGGTCTACGACTACGACCTGGACGGACTGGAGGTGGCCCATCCCTCCTACGACCGCGAAAGCGCCACCCTGGCGGAGGAGGCTATGAAAAAGCGGAACCTGGCCGGCATCGGCTGCAGCGACGCCCATGACTTGAGGAGCGTCGGCCTCTGCCGGACGGTGTTTCCGGACCCCATCAGCGACATGGAGGGCCTCTGCGAAGCAATCCGGGCCCGCCGTGTCACCGCACGGTGCCTGAAGGCCGTGTAAAGCCATTCATCCCGTTTCTGGAAGCGATGTTCTTTGTGCCCACAGACATGACTGACCAGTCAATCTAAATAAGGAGGAGAAAGCATGTCGAAAGCGTTCAAAGCACCGCGGAACCGAGAAGAGATCATGGCCTGGATCGACAGTATTCCCCTGTACAAAGGGGACCAGCCGCTGGACCTCGCCTTCAAGAGCAGGGAGGAGATCCGGAGCGCCCAGGACGCCAACCTGGTCGCCCAGATGGAGAGGCTGGAGAAGCAGAGCCCCTTCTATCGGGAGAAGTTCAAGGAGTGGGGCGTCGATCCCCAGTCGATCAAGAGCGTCGACGACCTGGAAAAGATCCCCGTCACGAGCAAGGCCGACTACATGAAGGACCGGGGCGAATCCTTCAAGCTGGACATGGATTTCGCCAAGATCATGGATTACATCCTCTACGAGATCACGTACACCACCGGGACGACCACGGGGCTTCCCTCCCGTTTCTACAACACGACCTACGACATGTTCCTGCAGACCTGGATGTTCCGGATCGGCTGCAAGATCTGTTACCTCGAGCCCGACGACATCCTCATGAACCTCTTCCCGTTCCACTTCATTCCCCACATCGGATACTACAAGACGGTCCACTTCGCCTCCGCCGTGGGGATGACGATGTGCTGGGGCTTCACCGGCGCGCCCCTGCCCGGATTCCCCTACAGCATTCATCGCTCCATGCAGCAGGCCATCGAGGATATCGAGAAGAAGAAGGTCAACGCCCTCTCGGGGATCGCCTCCTACATCCGGCGGCTCATCATGACCGCGGAGGAGCAGGGGCGCGATCTCTCCCGGATCAACAAGATCCAGGCCCTGGGCGAGGCGGTGCCCAAGGGGATGCGGGACGACATGCGCAAGCGCCTCCAGAAGATGGGGGCCGGCGAGGTCTTCATCAGCAACGCCTTCGGGTTCACCGAGAGCCAGACGGCCTTCCAGGAGTGCGCGGAGCTGGGCGGGGCCCACTGCGGGGTGCCCCAGATGTACTATTTCGAGGCCGTGGACGAGAACGGGAAGCGCAAACCCGACGGGGAGCCGGGGCTCCTGTGCATCACCCACCTGGATCGCCGGGGCACCTGCCTGCTGCGCTATCTCGTGGGCGACATCGTCGCCATCACGAACGAGCCTTGCCCCATTTGCGGCCGCAACGACCAGCGGATCGTGACGACCGTGGGCAGCACCTACGGCACCCGGACCAGCGAGCTCATGAAGGTCAAGGGGACCCTCATCAACCCGGAGACCATGCGGGACGCCGTGGCCAACACGCCGGGCGTCATCGAGTACCAGTTCATCGTCACCAAGGAAAAGGCCGACGATCCCTACTCCATGGACCTCCTGATCCTGAAGGTCGGGGCCGACGAGGGCGTGGACAAGGCCAAAATGGAAGTGGAGCTGAAGGAAAAAGTCAAGCGGGCCGTGGAGCTGACACCGAAGGTGGAGTTCGTGCCGTTCGCGGAGATCTTCAATCCGGGCCAGACCCTGAAGGCCACCCGGATCGTCGACCAGCGGCCCAAGGAATAAAAGGCGACGCCATCGCCTCCCTTCCCCGACCGACGGGGGAAGCGGACGACCGGTTTCCGGCGCCACCGCTTCCCCTCGAGGCGCGGGGTACACGCGGGGGAAAGCGGATGGGAAAAGCGGCGCCGGCGGAAAAGATCCTTCCCGGCGGGCGGGTTGCTCCACAACAGGAGCGCCCGTCCGCACCGGGACGATAAGGGGAAACCAACCGACATCCATGCAGGGAGCCAGACAAAAGGAGGGCAAAACCATGGTGCTGGGAGATTTTCTCAAGAAATACGCTGCGGAACGTCCAAACCGGGAAGCCGTTGTCTTCCAGGACCGGCGATTTACGTTCCGGGATTATGACGAACAGACGGACCGCGTCGCCGCGGGGCTCCTCAGGCTCGGGGTCCGGAAGGGAGACCGGGTCGGCATCTACATCCCCAACTGGCCGGAAAATGTCTTTCTCTACCTCGGAGCGGCAAAGATCGGCGCCGTGGCGGTCCCCGTGAGCTGGCGCTTCACGCCCCAGGAGGTCCGCTTCGTCATCGATGACGCCGGGATCTCCGTCCTCGCCATGACGGCGGGATTCCTGGGATTGGACTTCCTGCAGAGCCTGGCCTCCGTCCGGAGCGAGCTCTCCACCCTCCGGCAGGTCGTGATCCTGGAGCGAGACAAGGCCGCGGCCGGAATGATTCCGTACGATGATTTCCTCTCCGATCCGGGACCGGATCTGACGAAGGCGAAATCGGCCGTACAGCCGGACGATCCGACCCTGTTCATCTACACGTCCGGAACCACCGGCGTGCCCAAGGCCTCTGTCCTGACCCACCGGAATCTGATCTCCTATACCGACGGCCAGATCGCCAGCACCGGCTTCTCCGGAGACCACCGGCTCCTCCTGAACATCCCGCTGAACCACGTCGGCGGCGCCGTCATGGCCGTCATCGCCTGTCTGAACGCGGGCAATACCCTCGTCATGATGGACATGTTCAACCCCGAGGAGACCCTCAAGATCATTGAAAAGGAGAAGATCACCGTCATCGGCCAGGTGCCGGCCCAGTACGCCCTGGAGCTCCTGAACCCGAACGTGGAGAAATACAGCCTGCAGTCCATCCAGGTGGCCATCGTCTCCAGCCAGCCCTGCCCGTCGGAGCTGATCCTGGCGATCCGGGGAAAGATGGGCGTCATGCCCCGGAATGCTTACGGGCTCACCGAGGTAAGCGGCGCCGTCACCTTCACCCACCCGGACCACGGCGAGGAGAAGCTGAAATACGCCGTCGGCCGGGCCATCCCGGGGGTGGACCTCGTCATCATGGACGAGCGGAACACCATCCTCTCCCGGGGCGAGGTGGGCGAGATCGCCATCAAGGGCGATCCCGTCATGAAGGGCTACTGGAGGCGTCCCGACGAGGACCGGCGGGTATTCGACGACAAGGGATACTTCCACACAGGCGACATGGGCCGCATCGAAGAGGACGGCTCCCTCGTCATCGTGGGCCGGAAGAAGGAAATGTTCATCCGCGGAGGTGAGAACGTCTACCCGCCGGAGGTGGAGGAGGCCCTGGCGAAGCATCCCGACGTCCTGATGAGCGCCGTCGTCGGGAGGCCCGATCCCGTCATGGGCGAGGTGGGCCGCGCCTACATCATGCCGAAGCCGGGGACGAACCCGACGGCCGAGGGCATCCGGGAGTTCCTCAAGGACAGGCTGGCGAACTACAAGATCCCCGAGGACGTCATTTTCCGGGCCCAGCTCCCCCTCACCCTGCTGGGCAAGGTGAAGAAGCTCGACCTCTACGAAGAAATCAAAAAGGAGTTTAAAAAGCCGGCCTGATCCACAAAAAACGAGATTTTTGCGCCATTCTTCTTGGATGAAAGGGAGGGAAGGACCGGTCTCCACCCCTCCGGAGCCGCCTTCCGCCCTTCATCCGCAGGGGGCGCCTGAAACAGCCCGTTCCACCCGAGCGGACGGGAACGGATAACCAAAGAAAGGAGTCATCATCATGGAAGTAAAAAATTTCACCGTTCTGGGAGCCGGAACCATGGGCCACGGCATCGCCCAGGCCGCCGTCCAGGCGGGTTTTGACGCAGTCCTCTACGATGTCAGCACGGAGTTCGTCGAGAAGGGAGCCGCCCGGATCCAGAAGAGCCTCGCCAAGCGGGTCGCAAAGGGGAAACTGGCGGAAGACCAGATGAAGGCCATCCTGGGCCGCCTGAAAACCTCCACGGACCTGGCAGAGGCCGTGAAGGATGCCGACTTCGTCGTCGAGGCCGTCCCGGAGAACCTGGACCTGAAGAAGAAGATCTTCGCGGAGCTGGATAAACTCTGCAAGCCCGAAACGATCCTGGCCACAAACACCTCCGTCCTGTCGGTCACGGCCGTCGCGGGGGCGACCAACCGGAAGGACCAGGTCGTGGGAACCCACTTCTTCAATCCCGCCGCGGTGATGAAGCTCGTCGAGATCATCTGCCCTGTCGGCGTGGCGGACAAGACCGTGGAGATCGCCATGGATACGATGAAGCGCCTGGGAAAGACCCCGATCAAGGTCAAGGACACACCCGGGTTCATCGTGAACCGCCTGCTGGGCCCCCTTTACATGACGGCCGCCCAGATGGTCCTCGAGGGGACCGCCACGGCGGAGGACATCGACACGGCCATGAAGCTGGGTGCGGGACACCCCATGGGGCCCTGCGAGCTGGCTGACTTCGGTGGCTTCGACGTCATCCAGATGGCCCAGGATTCGGTCTTCGAGTACACCCATTCCGAGGCGGACAAGCTGAACATCCTGTACCGCAAGATGATCGAGGCCGGCCGCCTGGGATTCAAGAACGGCAAGGGCTTCTATGACTACCTGCCGGACGGGACGAAGAAACCCTTCAAGGTTTTCTGAACCGGATCCGTCCCGTTCCACGGGCAAGACGGACGCTTCCCCGGGACCGTTGCCGGAACGGATGAAGGCGATCTATCAAACAAGGAAAGAAAGGATCATTCCATGGAGTACAAAGACATCATTGTAACGAAGGACGGGGCCGTGGCGACGATCGCCATCAACCGGCCGGAAGTGCTCAACGCCATCCGGGACAACACCATGTTCGAGATCCAGGATGCGTTGAACGGAATCGAGAAGGACGACGCCATCCGAGTGGTTGTGCTTACCGGCACAGGCGACAAGGCCTTCGTCGCGGGAGGAGACATCTCCATCATGGCCAAGGGAGCCGGCTACCTGGACGTCATCCACGGCCTCCCGGCGGGGCAGCAGATCACCTGGAACATCGAACACTTCCAGAAACCCGTCATCGCCCGGATCAACGGCATCGCCCTGGGCGGAGGAACGGAGCTGGCCCTGTGCTGCGACATCCGCGTCGCCGCCGACACGGCCATCATGGGCGTTCCGGAGATCAACCTGGGCATCATCCCCGGCTACGGCGGAACCCAGCGCCTCGCCCGGACCTGCGGCGTGGGCATGGCCAAGAAGCTGGTCCTGACAGGCGAGCACATCAAGGCCGAGGAGGCCTACCGTATCGGCCTGGTGGACATGCTGGTCCCGAAGGCGGAACTGGACGACGCCGTGGCAAAGCTGGCGAAGCGCATTGCCTCCAAAAGCCCCATCGCCCTGGCCATGGGCAAGGAAGCCATCAATATGGGCATCCAGGCGGATCTTCGGACAGGACTTTCCATTGAGGCGCGCTGCTTCTGCATGTGTTTCGGGTCACAGGACCGCGTCGAGGGCATGAACGCCTTCCTGGAGAAGAGGAAGCCCGCCTTCACGGGCAAGTAAGGAGGTTTGGACATGAGAGAAGTATACATCGTCGACGGCGTCCGGACGCCCATCGGCCGGATGGGCGGCGCCCTCTCCGGGTTCCGCCCCGAGGAACTGGCCGCCTTCGCCCTCAAGGGGCTCATCGAAAAAACGAAGATCGACCCGGCCATCGTGGAGGACGTCCTCATCGGCCACGCCTGCACGAACAACGCCGCCGTCAACATCGGCCGCTGGGCGGTCCTGAAGGCGGGATTCCCCGTCACCGTAACAGCCCAGACGGTGGAGCGGCAGTGCGGCTCAGCCCTGCAGACCGTCAATTCCGCCGCCATGGCCATCCTGGCGGGCTTCGGCGACACCTACATCGCCGGCGGGTGTGAAAGCTGGAGCAACGCGCCGTACCTGATGGAGCGCCAGAAGGTCCCCTTCTCCCTGGCGCCCAACGCCTTCATCACCAAGGAAGTGGGCCCGACGCCGGAGACGAACGCCCCCATGGGAATCGTGGCGGAGATCCTGGCGGAGGAGTGGGGCGTCTCCCGGGAGGAGCAGGATGCATTCGGCCTGAGGAGCCAGACTCTGGCGATCAAGGCCATCGAGGCGGGGTATTTCAAGGAAGAGATCGTACCCGTCACGATCCCCCAGCGGAAGGGCGATCCCGTCATCTTCGACCGGGACGAGCATCCCCGGGCGACGACGCTGGAGAAGCTGGCATCGCTCAAGCCGGTCTTCAAGAAAGGCGGTACCGTCACCGCCGGGAGCTCCTCGGGCATGAACGACGGGGGCGTGGCCCTCCTTCTCATGGCTAAGGAAAAATGCGAATCCCTGGGGCTCAAGCCCCTGGGCCGCTTCGTTACCTGTGCCCTGGCCGGCGTGGAGCCCAAGTACATGGGGATCGGACCGGCCTATGCCATTCCGAAGGCCCTGGACCGGGCCGGCTTGAAACTGGCGGACATGGACATCGTGGAATGCAACGAGGCCTTCGCCTCCCAGACCCTGGCCGTGATGAAGGAGCTGAAGAAAAACGGCCATGCCGTCGACCCGGAAAAGTGGAACCCCTACGGGGGCGCCATCGCCTTCGGACACCCCAACGGCATGAGCGGCGGCCGCCTGAGCCTGGCGGTTCTCCATCACCTGCAGAGGACCGGCGGGCGCTACGGGCTGGCCACCCTCTGCATCGGCGGAGGCCAGGGAATCGCGACGATTTTCGAGCGGCTATAGAGAAAGACCATCCATCTTTTCCCCCGGTGCGCCCGTGAACGCGCGCGCACCGGGGCATCTTTGCACGACCGGCGTTCCGGCGCCGTCTCCGCCGCTCCGGCAGAGACACGGCAGGCCGCCGGTGAAGGAGGCAGGCATGACCGAACGAGTCGCCATTGTGGGCGTGGCCCAGACCCGCTTCGCGCCGAAGCGGTCCGACGTCAACTACGGAGAGATGGCCTACGAGGCCATCTCCCAGGTTCTCAAGGACACGGGACTGGCCCTGCCCGGGGACATAGACAGCGCCATCAGCTGTTCTCACGACATCTGGGACGGCCAGACCATCTCGGACATCGGCATCACCGACGTCATCGGCGGACATCTCCGGGCGGAGGAAAAGATGGCCATGGACGGCTCGACGGCCGTCTTCTACGGGGCCGTCGGAATTCTCTCCGGGGAATATTCCTGTACGCTGATCATGGCCCACACCAAGATGTCCCAGACCAACCGCAACATCGTCAACAACGTCGCTTTCGACCCCATCTACACAAGGATGCTCGGATTCGACTTCACCTCCGCCGCGGCCCTCCAGGCCCGGCGATACATGTACAAGTACGGCATCACACGGGAGGACGCGGCCCGGGTCGTCGTGAAGAACCTGGCCAACGCGAAGCTCAATCCTTTTGCCTCGCAGTCCGGCGACCTTACCGTCGCGGACGTCCTCTCCTCTCCCGCCGTGGCCCCGCCGCTGCACAAGCTCGACATCGCGCCGGACACCGACGGAGCGGTAGCCCTGATCCTCGCCTCGGAGGAGAAGGCCCGGAAGATCACCGACAAGCCCGTCTGGATTCTCGGTATCGGGACCTGTTACGACGCCCATTACCTGGGCGACCGGGACCTGGCGGACAATTTCGCCCTGGAAAAGGCCGCTGGCCGCGCCTACGCCATGGCCGGCATCAAGAATCCCCGGCGTTCGGTGGATCTGGCGGAAGTGGGCGACGAGTTCTCCTACCAGGAACTGCTCTGGCTGGAAGGACTCGGCCTCTGCGACCGCGGGGATGCCGGGCGGTTCACCGCCTCCGGGGCTACCGCCATTGGCGGGAAGCTTCCGGTCAATGCCTCGGGAGGTCTCCTGTCGGGGGTTCCCGCCAACGTGGCGGGACTGAACCGGGTGGCGGAAGCGGTTCTCCAGCTCCGCGGAGAAGCGGGAGAGCGCCAGGTTAAAGGTGCGAACATCGCTGTCGCCCAGGGACACACGGGGTTCTGCGGCCAGCACCAGTGCGTCGTCGTACTCGGCAACTGAAGGACGGAGGTAAGCCATGAAACGAAATGTAGCCATCATCGGCGGCGGCCAGACCTGCCATGCAGCGCGCCGCCACGATGTGGACCAGGCGGAAATGGTCAATGAGGCGGTCCGCGCCGCGCTGAAGGACGCCCGCATGACCATGGACGAGATCGACCTGGTCATCCTGGGTAATATGGAGTTCTTCGAAGGCGTCCACCTGACGGACTGCTGGCTTGTTCACGGGACGGGAGCCTACGGGAAACAGGGCGTCAAGATCACCACGGGCGGGACCGTGGGCGCCACGGCCGTCTGCGCCGGGGCCCATCACGTGGCCAGCGGCCTTTTCGACAAGGTCCTCTGCATCGGCTTTGAAAAACAGGAGGAAGGCGATACGGGGGCCATCCTGAGCGGCGTCGCCAATCCCCTCTGGGGCCGCTCCATGGCCGGTGCGGCCGTGGGCTACTTCGCCATGATGGGATCCTCCTACATCGCCAACTGGGGCGCCACGGAAGAGCATTCCGCCATGGTGGCCGTCAAGGCCCGGCAGAATGCACGGAAGAACAAGTATGCCCACCTGAAACTCGACATCACCATCGAGGACGCCCTCAACTCCCGGATGCTGGCCTGGCCCATCCGGATGCTTGACATGTGCCCCGCCTCCAACGGCGCCTGTGCCATGATCCTGGCGGACGAGAAGACGGCAAAAGCCCGCTGCAAAAAACCCGTCTGGATCCGGGCCATGGAAACGGCCCACAACGAGCAGTTCGAGCTCGATTGGCGGGACGTGAAGACGGAGCGCCTGATCTTCTCGAGGGCCGCTGCCGGCCGCCTCTACCGGAAGCTCGGTGTGGACGACCCGGCGAAGTACTTCGATGTCTTCGAGATCTACGAGCCGGCGACCTGGGCGGAGCTGATCTGGTACGAGGACCTGGGCCTCTGCGGACCCGGCGAGGGATTCCGGCTCATCGAGCAGGGCAAGACGAACATCGACGGACCGATTCCCGTCAATCCCTCCGGCGGCGTCCTGTCGACGAACTGCATCGGCGCGTCCGCCATGCTCCGCGTCTGGGAGGCGGCCCTGCAGATCCGGGGAGACGCCGGGGAGCATCAGGTGCCCAGGGACGTGCGCCGGGCCATGACGACGGCCTACGGCGGCACGAACTGGACGGTCATGACCGCCCTGTCCAAGACGCTGGAAGATTAAGGAGGATACCATGGCGACAAAAGACAAAGAATGGATCTCCATCCCCATGACGGTGGATGTGCCATACCGATTCGCGGCGGGGGGGTACCTGACCAAGTGCCTGACGGAGCTCCGGGACAATGGAAAGATTTTCGCAGTCGAGTGCCCGAAGTGCAAGCGGGTTCAGCTGCCGCCGCGGGTCGTCTGCGCGGAATGCCACGTGAAAAATGAAAAGTGGGTCGAGCTGCCCCACGAGGGGACCCTGATGAACTTCACCATCATGTACCTTCCCCTGACGGACCCCACCACCGGCAAGCCCCATGAGCCTCCCTTCGTCTACGGCTCCGTCCGGCTGGACGGCGCCACGTCGGTCCTGGACCACATGGTGGAGGTCGAGCCCGACATGGACAAGGTCTGGGTGGGCATGCGCTGCCGGCTGGTCCTCCGCCCAAAGGAAGAGCGGATCGGTGACCTGAGCGACATCCGCTACATCGAGCCCCTGCCGGGGCAGAAGAAGCCCCAACCGAAATCGCGATGAAGGGGAGGAATGACAAGATGGAAAACAAGACGGAATACAAACCCTTCGAAGTGGACCAGCACCTGACGGCCCATGGAAACTACTGGGCAGGCAAGGCGGGGAGCCGTTTTTTCACATCCCTCCGGGACCGGAAAAAGCTTCTCGGGTCGCCCTGCAAGGCCTGCAACAAGGTCTTCTGGCCCCCCCGGTCCGTGTGCACGTTCTGCTTCGGCGAGTTGAAGGACATGGTCGAGATCGGCCCCCTGGGGACCGTGGAGACCTTCACCCTCGTGACCTACGCCGAGCCGATCCAGCCGCGGACGGCGCCGTTCATCTATGCGGTCATCCGGCTCGACGGCGCCGACACGGGCATGGCTCATTTCCTCGACGAGGTCGAGTTCGGCAATGTCCACATCGGCATGCGGGTTCAGCCCGTGTTCGCGAAAGACCGCAAGGGGAACATCCTCGACATTCAATACTTCAAACCCCTCTGAGAAACGGAGAGAAGACCATGGAAGAAAAAGAAAAGCGGTGTTTCCTGGCGTCCTTCGACGGCGTTCCCGGAGCGGAGCGGAATCCCGCGAACTATCAGCGCCGGGACGATGCCAGCCACATCTACACGGAAGGCGACTACTATGAATGGTGGTACGTGGACTGCTCCTTCGACAACGGCTACCACATGGTGCTCACGTACCACTACCGGAACCAGTTCATGAACCCCATCATTCCCACCACCCAGCTGATGATCTACCGGCCCGACGGCACGCAGACGGCGCGCTACGCCGTGTGGAAGCCCGAAGAGACCTATGCCGGTCCCGACTGGTGCGACGTCCGCATGGGCGACAGCTGGCTCAAGGACCTGGGCGGCGGCCGCTACGAGCTGTCCATGATCATCAACAAGATAGGCGCAAGGCTCGTTCTCAAGAACGTCGTCCCCGGCTGGAAGCTGGGAACGGGATTCAACTACAAGAACGAGGAGACGGGGAAGGTGGCCGGCTGGGTCGTTCCCGTTCCCTACGCGGAGGTCGAGGGCGAGCTGTACATGAAGGAAGGGACGATCCCCGTGAAGGGGGCCGCCTACCACGACCACAACTGGGGGAACGCCCGGATGCACGAGATCTGCTCGTCCTGGTACTGGGGCCGCGTCCACAACGGCGACTACTGCCTCGACTACGGGTGGGTGCTGCCGCGGGACCCCGAGGCTCCCGTCTTCGCGCCCCTGCTCATCGCCCGGGGCAATGAGATCGTTCTCTCAACGAACATCATGCACACGGAGCTCGGGAACTTCACGAAGGATCCCAAGATCGGGCAGGAGTACGCAAAGAGTCTCGTGATCACAACGGACAACCTGGGCGTGAAGATGAAACTGGCCATCGACACGACCCGTCTCGTGGAGACGATGCAGCTTCCCAAGGCGGCCGCCTGGGACCAGTATTATTTCCGGTTCCTCGGCGACTATACGATGGATATCGAGATCGACGGAAAGAAGGACTCCGTCAAGGGGGAGCTGCTCCACGAATTCATGGTCCTGTAACAAGCCATACCGCATAGAAAGGAAAAGAAAGTCATGACATCCGCAAAGAAATACGACGCCATCGTGATCGGCGCAGGGGTCGGAGGGCTCTCCGTGGCCACCCTGCTCGCCAAGGAAGGCAAAAAGGTCCTCGTTCTCGAGCAGCTCGACCGGCCGGGGGGACGGGCCCTCTCCATCCAGGGGAAGGAAATCGCCGACAAGGGGCTCGACTGGTACAAAAAGGTCCTGGCCTCCCAGTTCACCTACATCGCGGACTCCGATCCGGCGATCGAGAAGATCCTGGCGGACCGCATGCTCGACGGCTACACCCTCGACATCGGCTATCACGCCATCAGCGCCAACGGGGCCGGCTACATGCTGGACTTCGAGGACCTGATCGGGGGGCTCCCCGAGGTGGCAAAACACGGGGCCATGTACGGAAACTACTTCAAGGGAACACTCTACCGCGACGTCGCCGGGACCTTCGTCGATCCACAGCTCAAGAAGATCGGCAAGGAGATGAAAATCCCCTTCCTGGCCTTCTATTACGAGGCCTACGGCCTCCCGGAAGAGGAAATCGACCGCCTGGAGAAGGTCTCCTTCCAGCAATGGGCCGAGGAAAAAGGCATCACGAAAAGCGACATCCTCTTCGACCACCTGCACTCCGTGGGGACCCTCTTCTCAACGATCAACGACCCGAAGGACATCTCCATGGGGGACATCTTCCGCTACTTCAAGCACGCTTTCGGCCCCAAGCTGACCCGGAACGTCCTGGGCTGGGTCGGCGGGTTCGTCGGCAACGGCACCATGGAGTGGTCCAAGGCCATCGTTGAGAAGCTCAAGGGGTTCGGCGGCGAGATCCGCTACCAGTCCAAGGTCCTCGAGATCAAGGTGGACGGCGGCAAGGTAACCGGCGTCCGGGTCGAGACCCCCGCCGGGGAAGAGACGTTCCTGGCCGACACGGTGGTCAGCAACATCCCCGCCCAGCACACCTTCAAGGTCATCGACCGGAAGTACTTCCCCGAGGCCTGGTCGACGAAGGTCGAGTCCATGTACGGATACGGCAGCTACGCCCCCTACATGGGTCTCAACAAGCTCGTCATGCCCGAGGAAGAGGCGAAGATGGGCCTCAAGAACACCTGCATCCTTCCGAAATCGGAGGGCTTCGACTACGACGTGTACATCTGCTGGAACATCCAGTCCGCCGTGGATCCGTCCGTGGCGCCGGCCGGGAAATACCTGTACACGGCCTACCTGCCCCTGACGGAGAAGGAGTCCCGGAATCCGGAACTGGTGAAGAAGATCGTCGCACGGCTTCCGGAGTTCATGGAGGAGATCTACCCCGGCTTCAAAAAGAGCATCGACTGGAAGCTCGACCTGGTCTGCTGGAAGCTGGAAGGCGTCGCCAAGAGCATCAACCAGGCGGGGACCCAGAAGGTGCCCGTCCGGTCAGAGCACGTAAAGGGTCTCTTCTTCGCCGGCGATACCGCCAAGGGCTACGGCGTGGCCATGGACTGCGCCATCGCCTCGGGCGTGATCTGTGCGGGGGAGATTCTGGGCAAGGACTTCGGCATCCGTTGAGATTGGCCTTGAAAAAGGCCGGATGCTGCGTCGCGCGGCACCCTCGTCGTTGCGACGTACGAAGAAATGTACGTCAAAACAAAGCGTTGGGCGCGGGGGCTGCCACGGGGATTCCCGCTGTCGCGGACGCTTTTCCCGTGATGCGTCATCAACAACCAGAGAGGCTTGAGGGATGGGAAAAACGTCCTGATTGCTCCTCTGGGAACCCCCGGTCGCGCCCCCGCGAACGTCGGTCGGGGAGAGGGGGCTTCCCGGAGCGCGAAGATAGAAAAATAGGTCAGATTTATTTTTGCGCTGCAAAAAAAAGATCTGACCTATTTTCCGCCCGGTTGCGCACCCGCGCCGGAGACCATCCGTTAACAAAAGGCTGTCCATAAATATAGAACAGAAAGGATCCTCAAGAACCATGCAACCAAACGACGTTGTCATTGTCAGCGCGGTTCGGACGCCCTTCGGGCGGTTCGACGGCGTTCTGCGCTCTATTTTGAGCATCGACCTGGGGGTCAAGGTGCTCCAGGAAGTCGTCCGCCGGATCGGCCTCGACCCGGCGAAGGTGGACGAGGTGTATTACGGAACCTGCATTCCCGCGGAATACGCCATTTACACGAACGTACCGGCCCGGCAGATCACGCTCCTGGCCGGGTTTCCGGAGAGCAACATCTCCCTGACCATCGACCGGGCCTGCTGCTCCTCCATGACGGGGATGCGCCTGGGCTATCGGGCCATCAAGTCCGGGGACGCGGAGGTGGTGATCGCCTCGGGTGCGGAGAACATGGGGAACGTTCCCCTGATCGCCAGCGCGGCCAAGGCGCGTTGGGGAAGCCGCCTGGGGCACATCGAGCTGGAGGACGTCCTGTTCGAGCTGGGGTACGGCCGGAAGGGATTCGCCCCCGTGGCCACCGACGCGGGGCACGTCTCCCTGGAGTACGGGGTGACCCGGGAGATGCAGGACGAGTGGGCCGTGGCCAGCCACCGGAAGTACTTCCAGGCGTATGCCTCCGGGAAGTACAAGGTCGGTGAGGAGCTGATGCCCCTGGAGATTCCCCAGAAGGGCAAGGCTTCGCTGGTGATGGACCGGGACGAATCGCCCCGGGAAAACCTGAATCTGGAGAAGATGTCCGCCCTCAAGCCCGTCTACGGGAGCCCGACGGTCACCGCCGGCAACGCCCCGGGGCTCAACTCCGGCGCCTCGGCGATCGTGCTGATGTCTCGCCGGAAGGCCGATTCCCTGGGACTGGAGGTCCTGGGGGAGGTGGTGGCATGCGAGGCCGCGGCGGGGACGCCGAAGTACATGGCCAACGTGCCGGCCCAGGCGATCGAAAAGATGTTCGCCCGGACGGGGAACCGGATCGACGACGTGGACGTGATCGAGATCAACGAGGCCTTCGCCGCGGTCACGCTGGTGTCGCTGCGTCTCCTGGCCGGGAAGGACCCGGAGAAGGAGAAGGCCCTGCAGGCGAAGGCGAACGTCAACGGCGGGGCCATTGCCATCGGGCATCCTGTCGGGGCCAGCGGCGCCCGGATCGCCATGACGATGATGTACGAGCTCCGGCGTCGCGGCGGCGGCCTCGGCGTGGCGGCTATTTGCGGCGGCCTGTCCCAGGGAGAGGCGCTCTTGCTCAAGGTGTAACGTACGGTTCCAGCGGCCGGCCCCGCATCGCCGATGCGGGGCGCCGCCGGATCGCAGAATATCGATAGAAGGAACGGGAGTCTTTATGAACAGAAAAGTAATCGTAACCTGTGCGCTCGTCGGATCGTCGACGCGCAAGAACCAGAACCCCAACACGCCCTACTCGCCGGAGGAGCTGGCCGACGCGGCGGAGCTGGCCTACAGGGCGGGCGCAGCCATGGTGCACGTCCACGCCGTGGAGGACGACGGCGCTAATTCCATCCGGATTGAGCGGATCAAGGAAAGCCACGACGCCATCAAGGCGCGGGTCCCGGAGCTGATCGTCAACATGACCTCGGCCCTCGGCCCGGGGGCGACGCCGGAACTGCGTCTCGAGCAGATGGAAGCGGTGCGGCCCGAGATGTCCTCCCTCAACATGGCCACCATGAACTTTGCCGCCGTGAACCGGAAGACCGGTGAAGTCCTCGTGGACTACACGTTTGAAAACTCCCTCATCATGGTGGCCAAATTCGCCGCCCGGATGAAGGAGATCGGAACCAAGCCGGAAATCGAGGTCTACTCCTCGTCAGGAATCGACAACTACCACGCCATCGCCGGCGGCGGCTCCTTCACGGAGCCCGTCAACTTCAACTTTGTGTGGGGGGTCTGCGGGGGGAATTCCTTCCGGCCGGGCACCTTCATCGCCATGGCCTCCTCCCTGCCGCCGGGAGCCAACTTTACCACCTGCGGCGTCGGAAACGACGAATGGCCGGCCATCACCCAGTCGATTCTCTGCGGCGGCCACGTTCGCGTAGGCCTGGAGGACAACATCCGGATGCCCGATGGGGCGCTGGCCAAAGGCAACTACGAGCTCGTGGAGCATGCGGTCCGCATCGTCCGGGCCCTGGGCCACGAACCGGCCACGCCGGACGAGGCGCGGGCGATCATGGGAACCATCAAGAGGTGAAAACATGTCTGAATGGTTGAAGGAAGTGGAGCCCCTGACGCTGAAGGGGCAGATCTCGGTGCCGTATTCCTGGTGGACCGGGGAGACGGCGGGTCGGTTTCTCAAGACGCTCCGGGACGAGCGGAAGATCCTGGGGACGCGGTGCGGGTCCTGCGGCAAGGTGTACGTTCCGGCGCGGAAGAGCTGCAGCCGCTGCTTTGTGGACATGGACGAGTGGGTGGAGGTCGGCGGCGAGGGGGTCATCGAGGCCTTCACGGTCGTCCGGTACGGCCACCCGGTGCAGCCGGTGGAGACGCCGTTCGCCTATGCCCTGATCAAGCTGGACGGGTCGGACGTGGGATTTCTGCACCTGATCAAGAAAGACCTGGAGAAGATCGGGATCGGGAAGCGGGTGAAGGCGGTCTTCAGGGAAGAGCGGACGGCCCACATCCTCGACATCGATTCATTTGAACTGACGTAAGAGGCCACTCAAAAATGCCCGGCGGCGAGGCCCCCGAGTCCCGAGGCGCGAGGCGTATTCATGAACGTACGCCGCAGCAATGGAGGGCGAGGGAAACGCAGCAGAGGGGCATTTTTCAGCGGCATCGCTGATACTCAGGCGGAAAAGACAGAGCGAGGGACAAACATGGAGAAAACGGCAATCGTCGGCGTAGCGCAGACGAAGTACGAGCGGAGGAAGAAGGACCGGATCTTCGCGGACATGGTATTCGACGTGACGCGGGGGGCGCTGGAGGATGCGGGTCTGACGATCGACGACATCGACAGCGTGGTGACGGTTTCGAACGATTTTTACGACGGCCGGACGATTTCGGGGATGGCCGTCGGGGACGCCTCGGGCGGGCAGGACAAGAACATCTCGACGGTGTCGGGGGACGGGACGTTCGGGGCATTTTACGGGTTGATGCGGGTGTTGTCGGGGTACAAGGCGACGATCGTGGTGGCGCACTACAAGGGGAGCGAGGGGAGCGTACCGGTCACGACAAACGGGATGTTCGACCCGATCTTCCAGCGTCACCTGGGGATCGACGCGATTTCCTCGGCGGCGCTGCAGGCGAGCGCGTACATGAGGCGGTACGGGATCACCGAGGAGGAGATCGCGGCGGTGTCTGTGAAGAACCACGGGAACGCGCGGAACAATCCGTTTGCGCAGCTGCCGCTGTCGATCACGGTGGAGGACGTGCTGCGGTCGCGGAAGATCGCGGATCCGCTGAAGCTTTTGGACTGCTGCCCGGTGAGCGACGGGGCGGCGGCGGTCATCATCGCGAACGAGGCGGTGGCGGCGAAGGCGAAGTCGAAGCCGGTGTGGATCAAGGGCGTGGCGCACTGCTGCGAGGACTACCTTCTGGGGGACCGGGACCTGGCGGACCCGGTGGCGCTGAAGGAGGCGGCGAAGCGGGCGTACGCCATGGCGGGGATCGCGAATCCGCTGGAGGAGATCGACGTGGCGGAGGTCCTGGAGCCGTTCGGCTACATGGAGCCCTTGTGGCTGGAGGGTCTCGGGATTTGCGGGGCCGGGGCCGGCGCGAAGCTGGCGGTCCGGGGCGTGACGGCGATGGGCGGGAAGCTGCCGGTGAATCCGTCGGGCGGCGCGCTGTCGGCGAACCCGATCCTGGTGGCGGGCCTGGCCCGCCTGATCGAGGCGTCGCTGCAGGTTCGGGGCGAGGCGGGAGCGCGGCAGGTACCGGGCGCGGAGACGGCGCTGGCGCAGGGGTATCACGGACCCTGCGGGCAGAGCCAGTGCGTGTGGATCGTCAGCGGGAAGCAGTGAGGTGAGCCATGGGAAGAAGAGTAGCGATCGTAGGAACGGGACAGACCTATCACAAGAGCCACCGTCCGGACGTGACGTCGAAGGAGATGATCAAGGAGGCGGTGGACGCGGCGCTTCTGGATGCGGGGATCACGATCCGGGAGATTGACGCCATCGTGATCGGGAACATGGATCACTTCGAGTCGATCAACGCGGTGGACACATACAGCGTGGAGGGCTCCGGGGCGTATATGAAACCGGTCATGAAGGTTTCGACGGGCGGGACGACGGGCGCGACGGTGGCGATTGCGGCGTATTACCACGTGGCGTCGGGACTGTTCGACCGGGTGCTGGCGATCGGATTCGAGAAGAACTCGGAGAGCGACACGACGGGTGCGATCATCACGTGTTCGGACGCGATCTGGGACCGGTTTTCGTATTCCGGGGCGATCCCGAGCCTGGCGACGGAGGCGACGGCGTACATGGAGCAGTACGGGGCGCGGCAGGAGGACGCGGCCCTGGTTGGGGAGCGGGACCGGAACCACGCGATGAACAATCCGTACGCGCACCTGCGTCGGCCGCTGACGGTGTCGGACATCATGGCGTCGCCGATGCTGGCGTACCCGATCAAGCTGGGGGACATCTGCCCTCGGAGCGACGGGGCGTGCGCCTGCGTGCTGGCGTCGGACGGGACGGCCGAGAAGATGACGAAGACGCCGGCGTGGTTCAAGGCGGCGGCGGTTCGTCACACGTACACGTGGTTCGGGGACTCGACGGACTACACGAAGGGCCTGGTGTCGATGCAGCGGGCGGCGCAGGACGCGTATAGCCAGGCGGGGATCACCAATCCCGTGGAGGAGATCGACGTGGCGGAGCTGTACCTTCCCTACACGTGGGCGGGGCTGAAGTGGATCGAGGACATCGGGTTCTGCGGCCGCGGGGAGGCCCCGAAGTTTGTGGGGGAGGGGAACACGCACATGGGCGGGAAGCTGCCGGTCAACCCCTCGGGGGGCGTGATCTCGACGAACTGCATTGGTGCGACGGCGCTGCTCCGGGTGGCCGAGGCGGCGATTCAGGTGATGGGCAAGGGCGGCCAGCGTCAGGTTCCGGACGTCCGGAACGCGCTGGCGACGGGCTTCGGAGGCTGCTTCTGGTCGGACGTGGTCATCCTGAGCTCGGAGAAGCCGTAAGGATAGAGGAGGAGCCATGTCAACGGAAAACAAAGCGAGCGAGCCGCTCCAGGTGATGTTTACCCATGCGATGCCGTACGAGTGGTCGATCGGGCTGTACGGGAGCGTATTTTTCCAGGAGATCAGGAAGAACCGGCGGTTCACGGGGATCAGGTGCCCCGGCTGCGGGCTGGTGTACGTGCCTCCGCGGCGGGTGTGCGGACCGTGCTTCCGGGAGCTGACGGAGCTGGTTCCGCTGTCGGACACGGGGGTGATCACGGCCTTTTCGGTGGTGAACTACCCGTTCATCGACCCGAACACGGGGAAGCAGCGTCCGATCCCGTACACCTACGGGTACATCCAGCTGGACGGGGCGGACAACATTTTTTCGCACCTGATCAACGAGACGGACCTGGAGAAGATCAAGGTGGGCATGAAGGTCCGGGCGGTCTTCAAGGACCCCGCGGAGATGCAGGGAAACATCCAGGACGTCAAGTACTTCGACATCATACGCTGATCTGAAAAAAGGAGGATCATCATCCCATGAACATGGCGGCGTATCTGATCGACGGCATCAATAAGTTCGGAGAATACGAACAGTTCATCCACATTGCGAACGACAGGCGGACGACCCTCACGAACACGGAGATCGACCGGCGGTCGCGGGCACTGGCAACGGGCCTCCAGAAGGCCGGCATCGAAAAGGGAGACATCGTGGGGGTCATGGTCAGCAACATCCTCGAGGTCCCGGAGCTCATGAACGGCATCATGCGCATGGGCGCCGCGTACCTGCCCATCATCTTCATGCTGACCCCCAAGGAGATCCGCTACATCCTGGAAGACTCCCAGGCCCGGATCCTCATCACGGAAAAAAACATGTGGCCGAAGATGAAGGAGGCCCTCGAAGGGAACGCCTTCGTGAAGCAGATCATCGTCATCGGCGCCGGGCCGGGGGACGACCTGCCGGAGAATTTCATTCCCTACGAGGTCTTCGTCGCCAACGACGGCTCCCTGGGAGACGTCCGGGACCTGTCGCCCGACGACCTGGGCATCCTGATGTACACCTCCGGCTCCACGGGGTTTCCCAAGGGTGTCATGCTGACCCACGGGAATCTGATCGGGAACATGCTCCAGGGATTCAAGGTGTGGCCTTACGAGGAGCGCAAGGAAGTGTCGTACGCCTGCGTCCCCATGAACCACATCTACGGCTGCCTGGGGTACCACGAGGCCTGCTACTTCGGCGGGAAGCTCATCCTGGTTCCCCCCTTCGACCCGGTCAAGGTCCTCGAGCACATGACCGAGTTCAAGGTGTCCGTGACGGGCCTGGTGCCGACCATGATCATCCTGATGATGATGGTCTTCGATCCGGCCAGGCATAACCTGAAGAGCATGAAATACTGCGTCAGTGCCGGGGCACCCCTGGCGGAGGAGACCCTGCTCAAGGCCCAGGAGATGTTCGGCATCAAGATCTACCACGGGTACGGCTGCACGGAGGCGGGACCCACCATCGCCCGCCAGCCGAGGGAGGGGAAGTTCAAGCCGGGCTCCGTCGGCCCGGCGCTCCCCGGCGTGGAAATGAGGCTGGTGGACGACGACGGCAAGGATGTGCCCCGGGGAGAGACCGGCGAGATCATCATCAAGGGTCCCGGCGTGACGAAGGGGTACTGGAACAAGCCGAAGGAGACGGCGGAAGCGCTCCGCGACGGATGGCTCCATACCGGCGACCTGGGTCGCCTGGACGAGGATGGAGAGCTCTTCATCGTCGGCCGCAAGAAGGACCTGATCATCAAGGGCGGGGAGAACATCGACCCGGGCGTCTCGGAAAACGTCCTGGCGAAGCACCCGGCGGTCATGATGGTCGCCACCGTCGGCATCCCCGACGCCAAGTACGGAGAGGAGGTCGGCTCAGCGGTGGTCCTCAAGCCGGGGCAGCAGGCGACCGAAGAGGAGATCCTGGCCTACGCGAAGGAGCACCTCCACCCGTTCGTGGCACCGAAACGGATCTTCTTCATGCCCTCCTTTCCCATGACGGGAACGGGCAAAGTCCTCAAGCGGGAAATCAAGGAGATGGTGAAAACCATGTAGAAACGGCGGCATCCCCGGCGGACGGCGCTGAAAGGCCGCAGGGGACGCCTTGAATGACGGAACGAGAACAGAAAGGAAATGCGAACCATGATCAAGAAGCTTTGTGTGATCGGCGCGGGCACCATGGGGGCGGGGATCGCCCAGGTGGCCGTCGAGAAGGGCGTCGAGGTGACGA
>DAOSEM010000013.1 GCA_035363115.1 Syntrophales bacterium
CGCGAAATAGGGCCGTACATCGCCCCGGACCGCCTCGCGGGCGGTCCGGGGCGGAAAAGGAGAGGCGGGAGAAGATCATGAAACTCCGGATATCCGGGGACGAGCAGGCGGGCGGTTTTTCTCCCTCCTTTGCTGCCCGTCTGCTCCCGGATCCCCTCCACGCTGCCGATTGCCCGGACCAAACGGCGGGACTTCATCGAGAACAGGGCATTGTGACGCCTGGCAAGGGGATCGAATATCTTCCAATGATTTGATTCCGGTTGGAACCGTGCTCACGGCAGCATATGGAGCGTTGCCCGCGGACGATCCGCTGCATATTGTTACCCGATTCAACGGATTGAGGAATTGAGGGAACAACATGGACGTCGACAGAGCGAGGCTGAAGGCCGCCTGGAATGAATTCGTCTCCACCGGTACCGTGAGCGGCGGGGCCGTCCGGGACGAGATCCTCCTGTCCTGGCAGCGATGCAGGGCCGACGGGCTCGATCCGCGGTCTGAGACCGTACCGGGCCGTCTCACGGAAACGGAAAAAGAGAAGGTCCTGAAGGCGAACAGGGTCCTGATCGATGCCGCTCGCCCCTTCCTGGAGGGCCTTTCCAGGCTCATCACCGGGCTTCAGATGGTCCTCTTCCTCACCGACCGCGACGGGTTCATCCTGGACGCCATCGGGGAGGGGGAGATCTGGGAATACTGCCGGAAGAACAATGCCGTCGTCGGCAACTGCTTCAGCGAGGCGAACTTCGGGACAACCGCGCCCAGCCTGGCCTTGAAACTGGGTACGCCGTATCAGATCGCCGCCGAGGAGCACTACCTTCAGGTGATCCACCTGGCAAGCTGCGCGGCCGCTCCCATCCACGACAAGTTCAACAACATCATCGGAACCCTCGACATCACCTCGACCTACGAGTCCGCCCAAAGGCATCCACACACGTTTGGGATGATCGTCGCCGCGGCCAGGGCCATCGAAAACCAGCTGCGCGTGACGGAGGAGCTGCGGGCCGCGCAGATCGCCTCGCAATACCTGAGATCCGCCATGGAGACCATGGCGGACGGCCTCGTCATTCTCGACGAAAAAGGGGATGTCACGCATATCAACCGGGCGGCGGAACGGATCCTGTCCGTCCGGTCCGGTGCGGCATGCGGAAAGAGCATCCGCTCGATCCTGGAGGAGGGGGAGATCCTGGACGCCGTCGAAACGGACAGGCCGCTCGACGATCACGAGATCATCCTGGGAAAGCCGGGCCGACGGGAACGGTGTCTCCTGACCCTCCATCCGATCGTCGATCCGGGTTCCGGGAAGATTGGAAGCCTGATCGTGCTCAGGGAATTCAAGAAGGTTCAGAGCCTGGTGAAACAGGTTGCCGGGTTCGACGCCCGTTACCGCTTTTCCGATATCCGGGGGACGGGCAGGGGCATCCGGAAAACCATTGCCCTGGCGAAGCGAGTCGCCGAAAGCGGCTCCAATGTCGTGATCTGCGGAGAGTCCGGAACCGGGAAGGAAATGCTGGCGCAGAGCATCCACAACCATGGGCCACGATCCGGGGGGCCGTTCCTCGGCCTGAACTGCTCCGCGATCCCCAACGAACTCATTGAAAGCGAGCTGTTCGGGTATGAGGCCGGCACGTTTACGGGTGCGCTGGCTTCAGGCAAGCCGGGCCGATTCGAGCTCGCCAACGGGGGGACCCTGTTTCTCGACGAGGTCAACGGCATGTCCCTGGACATGCAGGCGAAGCTGTTGAGAGTCCTGGAAGAAAGGAAGTTCCTGCGGCTGGGAGGGAAGCATTGCATTCCCCTCGAGGCCACGATCGTCGCCGCATCGAACCGGCCCCTCGAAGAGGAGGTCGAGAAGGGCAATTTCAGAAGCGATCTGTACTACCGGCTGAATGTAGTCGAGATCGATATTCCCCCCTTGCGGGAGCGCAGGGAGGACATCGAGATCCTGATCGGAAACTTCATGGAGGAAATCGGCAACCGGCTGAAGAAGGACGTGACGGAGATCACTCCGGACGCAATGGAATACCTGATGAACCAGCCCTGGCCGGGAAACGTGAGGCAGCTGAAAAACTGGATTGAGCGGGCGATCACCCTCGCGGAGGATACCGTTCTCTCCCTCGAGGATTTCTCCCGTGAACAGGATGGCGGAAGAGCCGTCCGGATGGAAAAATCGGAACCGGCCCGGCCGCGGCAAACATACTCCATCCGGCTTTCGGAAGTTGAAAGCACCATGATTCGAACCGCCCTGGAAGAAAGCGGGGGAAACGTTTCGGGAGCGGCCAGAAAACTCGGGATATCCCGGGACACGCTGTATCGAAAGATGAAGAAGTACGAAATGACCGTTCAGAAGTCCGTCGAATGACCGGACACCTGTCTTACGGTAAGGCACCTGTATTGTCCTGATGCAGGTGCCTTGCCGCCTCTGCCTTCCCTTTATCGGTTCCCCCTCCCTCGATTCCTCTCCGGGAAATGCAGTTCCCTCCTTCCGCGATTAGTAACTCTCCAATATCACTATCGTTCACGATGACCGGTCCCGGGTGGCATGCCGACTGGAAGCATGGCCCCGGTGTTTCCACGCGCTCGGCACGGTCGGTGCAATGAGGGTTGCATTCCGATCGGGCGGCCGCCGCGGAGCGTTGAGAAAAACAGACAGGAGGGGAGAATCCGCATGAGCCAGATCTTCAGAAACGTCCCATTGCATAACATGGATTTCCAGTGGTGGAATCCGACCCGGATCATCTTCGGCAACGGCAAGGTCCGCGACCTGGCCGACGACCTTGGCCTGGACTGGCAGTTCGAGGGCAAGAGCCGTGCCTGTGTCGTCACGGATCAGGGCGTCAAGGGAGCGGGGCTCCTGGACTAC
The DNA here is from genome assembly GCA_035363115.1 of Syntrophales bacterium. Lineage (NCBI taxonomy): Bacteria > Pseudomonadati > Thermodesulfobacteriota > Syntrophia > Syntrophales > Syntrophales bacterium. Next base: position 2,858 of record DAOSEM010000013.1, read on the forward strand.
CTGCTGGAATCCCTGAAGGGAAGCGCGATCGAAGTGGCCGCCGTCTTCGACCGGGTGCTGGAGGAGGCGGACCGGGAGCAGGTGTACGAGATTGCCGGGGTCGCGGCGGACGCCGGGGCCGATTTCTGGATCGCCCTCGGCGGCGGATCGGTGATGGATGCCTGCAAGGCCGCCGCCGTTCTCGAGTCGAACGGCGGCGAGCTGGAGGATTATGTCGGCCTCTACCTGGTCCCGGCGGAGACGAAGCCCATCATCTGCATCCCCACCACCGCCGGTACCGGGTCGGAGGTGACCTGGGGAGCCGTCGTGATGGATCGGGCGCAGAAGAAGAAGCTGATCATCGGCGACTACAAGTTCATCCCCAAGCTCGCGGTACTGGACCCGGAGCTGACGAAGAGCCTGCCCCGGAATCTTGTGGCGGCCACGGCCCTGGACGCCCTGACCCATTCCATCGGGGCTCTGGCGTCCGGGGACCGGCAGGACCTGTCCAATGCCATTGCCTTCCGAGCCGTCGAGATGATCGCGGACAACGTCGAGGAGGCCTGGAACACGAACGGGGAGAACCTCGATGTCCGATCCAAGATGCTCATCGCCTCCTGCATGTCGGGCATCGCCTTCCAGACCGCCCTCCCCGGGGCGGACCACGGGATCGGCCACACGGCGGGCGCCCTGCATCATCTCCACCACGGGCTGGCCGTGGCGATCGCCAACCTCTACGTCATGGAATTCAACATGAAGGAGGTGCCGCATGTCTATGCCACGGTGGCAAGGGCACTGGGCGTGAAGGACGACGGCTTGCCGGATGAAGTCCTGGGGATGAAGGCCATCGAGCGGCTCCGGGAGCTCTACGCCCGGGTGGGAGTGAAGTTCAATTACAAAGACTACGGGTTCCCGACGGACGAGGCGACCGCCGAGGCCCTGATCGAGCAGAGCATGGACGATGCCTGCATGGCCTTCAATCCCGTCGGCATCAGCAGGACACCGGCCTTCGAGACCCTCGTGCGAAGGTGCATCGGGATCTGAGAAGCCGTTCCGGGGAGAGGAATCCGTCCGTATCTCCGCGTCGGGTGACGGGGAAGACAGAGAACGAAAAATCCAAAGGAGGACGATCGAATGGTTACGTATTACGGAAAATCCTGGCTTGAAGCCTGTCGGAAAAACCTGAACGAATCGGCTGAACATTTGAAGAAGGCCGCCAAGCTGAACGGGAAATTCATGTTCCGGGTCTGGGACGGACCGGACGGGAAGGATCGGATTGCCGTCTGGGACTTTGCGAACGGCAAATGCACGAGCGTCACGTTCGAAGCGAAACCGGCGCCCTGGAAGGAATTGAGGGAAGCTTCCTATGACGATTCCTTCGTGACCCGGTTTTCCTGTCCGTTCGACATGATGGCCAGGCTCAACCGGGGGGAGATGAGTCCGCTCAAGGCCCTGGCATCCCCGGAATACAAGGTCGAAGGCAAGAAGACCCAGCTTTTTAAAATGATGCCGGGCCTCAATTCCTGGAACGAGCACAACGCGAAGGTCGCCTGCGACTATGCATTCTCGAAGACGGACGATGACGGCACGGCGGTCTGAAAGGAGGATTTGTTTCCATGAATAACCCGGCTGATACCAGCTACAGGCTGTTCATCGGCGGCGAGTGGGTCGATGGAGTTGAAGGCAGGACGCTGGAGTCCCGCTGCCCCGCAAACGGGGAACTGCTGTCGACTTTTGCCGATGCCGCCGCAGCGGACGTGGACCGCGCCGTCCAGGCCGCCCGGAAGGCTTATGAAAACTGGAAGGACGTCAATCCGGCCGATCGGGCCGCCATGCTGATGGAGATCGCCAGGCTTATCGACGAGCACGGCGACCACCTGGCGGAGATCGAGTCCCTCGACACGGGGAAGGCCATCCGCGAGCCCTCCTGGATCGACATCCCCTTCGGTGCGGACCAGTTCCGCTACATGGCCGGCGCCGTCCGGACCGAAGAGGGCCGGGCGGTCATGATCGACCAGACGACCCTGAGCCTCATACTCCGGGAGCCCATCGGCGTCGTGGGGCTCATCGTGCCCTGGAATTTCCCGTTTGCCCTGGCGACCTGGAAACTGGCGCCGGCGCTGGCGGCGGGGAACACCGTGGTGATCAAGCCGTCGTCGGAGACGTCCCTGAGTCTCCTGGAGCTGGCGAAGCTCATGGAGCAGGTCCTGCCGCAGGGGGTCGTCAACGTGGTCACCGGACGGGGATCGACGACGGGAAATTCCGTCCTGGCCCATGAGGGCATCCGCAAGATCTCCTTCACCGGCTCCACCGAGGTCGGTCTGACCGTCGCCGGGGCCGCGGCGGACAGGCTCATTCCGGCGACGCTCGAACTGGGCGGCAAGTCCGCCAACATCTTCTTCCCGGACTGCAACTGGAAGAAGGCCGTCGAAGGGGCGGTCCTGGGGATCCTTTTCAACGTCGGGCAGGTCTGCTGTGCGGGATCGCGTGTCTTTGTGCATGAAGACATCTACGACCGCTTCCTGGCGGATTGCGTGGAGGCGTTCGAAAACGTCATTCTCGGCATGCCCTGGGACATCGGAACGCAGATGGGGTGTCTCGCCAACGAGGCTCAGCTGAAGAAGGTCCTGGAGTATGTGGAGGTCGGCAGGAAGGAGGGCGCAAGGGTGGCCTGCGGCGGTTACCGCGTTGCGGACGAGGATTTCGCGAAGGGGTTTTTCGTGAAGCCGACGATCCTGGCCGACGTGGACAACGGAATGCGCGTTGCCCGGGAGGAGATCTTCGGGCCGGTGGTCTGTTTCATCAAATTCAAAACGGAAGAAGACGTGATCCGGATGGCCAACGAGAGCATTTACGGACTGGCGGGCGGCGTCTGGACCCAGGACATCAACCGGGCCATCCGCGTGTCCAGGGCCGTTGAGACGGGGCGCATGTGGGTGAACTGCTACAACCTGCTGCCCGCACACGCTCCCTTCGGGGGCTACAAGCAGTCGGGCATCGGGCGGGAGAACCACATCATGGTTCTCGACGCATACTCACAGCAGAAGAACATCATGATCAGTCTGAGCGAGGAGCTGATGGGGGCCTATTGACGTTCGGGCGCCGCTTCCCGATGCCGCCGGTTCGGGCCGGGGCGGCATTCGGTATGGCTGGCTTCGATGCGAAAATATTTACTTGAATCGATCGGAGGAACTGAGGATAGTTGATTATCCAGGAAAGCTGAAACAGGTATAACGAGTTCGGGAAGTATCCGTGCACCCATGCAGGTCGGGGACCGGCGATTAACAGCGTCGCCAGGAGCGGCATGTGGTGCGTGGATGTGATCGTGAATGACCGAAAGATAATACCTCTACATCAATAAGGAGGAAGATAAATGAATTTATCAACTTATTACAGAATGAGGGCCCGGGAATTCGGCAACAACCTGGTGGCCATCGATGGCGACAGGAAAACAACCTATAATCAATTGGAGGAGATATCCAATAAGGTTGCCAATTGGTTGAAGGGAACGGGGATCAAGCCGGGGGAAAGAGGTATTATTTATCTGCCCAACTGTACCGAATATTTCTATTTCATGTATGGCGCCCTGAAGGCCGGAATTGTTCCGATTCCATTGAACTATCGATTTCAGAAGGAAGAGCTCCGGTATGTCTTGAAGGATTCGGGCGCGTTGGCAGTCTTTACATTGAGCCAGCACGCAGCCGTCATGAGCGAATTGCAGAAGGAGGAAGGATATATTCAGCAGATCGTCGTCGCCGATGGAGACGACAAGAAATCGGGGACGATCTTATTGAAGGACATCGTTGCTGAATACTCCGGCGAAACCGAGATCTACCCGGCACTGGATGATGATCTGGCCATGATCATGTATACCAGCGGCACGACGGGACGTCCAAAAGGCGTCCGGCAGACCCACCGCAACAACATCGTCAGTGCGGAGGGATTTGCGTATACGCAGCGGATCACCTCAACCGACAGATTCTTTTGTATTGCGCCTTTGTTTCATGTCGGCGGTACGATCGCTTCGCTGGCGGCCATTCTTACCGGCGGCGCCGTGGTCTTTACGCCGGGTGGATGGAGCCCGACGGGATTCCTGGAGACTGTGGAGAAGAACAAGGTGACCTGGGCATTCCTGGTGGGTCTGATGGGCGCCCAGTTGGCCACTGTAGAAAATCTGGAAAAGTATGACCTGAGTTCCCTGCACCATGTCGCATTCGGCGGTTCACCGATTCCGGCGGCGATGTATGCGAAGTTTGAAAGCAAATACAAAGTCAGAACATTGGAGCTTTACGGACGGACGGAGCATGTCGGTTCATCGATCAACTATGACTCCAATGACACCCGGGTACCCGGTTCGGTCGGGAAGCTGTTGACCCAGATTATGAAGGGTAAGCTCGTTGATTCGGAAGGGAAGGAAGTACCTCCGGGGCAACCGGGGGAGCTGGTGGTCATCGGCGACAACATTACGCCCGGCTACTGGAACAAACCGGAAGACACCAAAAAGCTTTTTGCCTCCGACGGCTGGCAGCATACGGGAGACGTTTTCGTCCAGGACGAGAACGGTTATCTCTTCTTCAAGGAAAGAGTGGACGACATGATCATCAGTGGGGGTGAGAATATCTATCCCGGCGAGATCATTCCCGTCCTGGCGAGCCATCCCAAGGTGGCGGAGGCCTTTGTCCTCGGAATTCCGCATGACGACTGGGGGCAGCAGGTGGCCGCCGTGATCGTGAAAAAGGATGCGAGTCTGACGGAGCAGGAGATCTTTGATTACTGCAGCAGCCGGAAGGATTTGAGCGGCTACAAGAAACCGAGGGTGATCAAATTTGTGGAGACCATGCCGAAGAACGCCTCCATGAAGATCGACAAGGGGATTCTGATTCAGCTCTTCCGGTAATGAGTTTAACCTGAGGCCGTGTGATCCGGAAATTGACCGGATCACACGGCCCGTACCGTTTTTCCCCGCTGCTCCGTCGAAAACCCTCGAAGCCGTTTGTGCGGCGATCAGGCAAGATCGAACCGGTCAAGGTTCATGACTTTGTCCCATGCCGCGACGAAGTCGCTCAGGAACTTCTCCTGGGAGTCCTTGCATCCGTAGACTTCCGCCACAGCACGGAGCTGGGAGTTCGAACCGAAGACCAGGTCCACGCGGGTGGCGGTCCACTTTAACTCTCCCGTCTTGCGGTCGCGCCCTTCGAACAGGTCCCCGTCTTTCGATGCCGCCTTCCACTCCGTGCCCATGTCGAGCAGGTTCACGAAGAAGTCGTTGGTGAGAGCCTCCGGCCGCCTGGTGAATACGCCGTGCCGGGACTGCCCGAAGTTGGCATTCAGGACGCGCAGGCCGCCGATGAGAACCGTCATCTCCGGAGCGGTCAGCGTCAGCAGTTGCGCCTTGTCGACCAGCAGCTCTTCCGCCGATACGCTGTATTTGGCCTTGAGGTAGTTGCGGAAACCGTCCGCCTTCGGCTCGAGGACCGCGAAGGAGGCCGCGTCGGTCTGTTCCTGCGACGCATCCATCCGTCCCGGAGAGAAGGGGACGGTCACCTTGCGGCCGGCGTTCTTCGCCGCCTGCTCGACGCCGGCGCATCCGCCCAGGACGATCAGGTCGGCGAGAGACACCTTCTTTCCGCCGGACTGCGCACCGTTGAACTCCTTCCGGATCCCCTCCAGGGTTTTGAGCACCTTCGCCAGCCGGGCCGGCTCGTTGACTTGCCAATCCTTCTGAGGCGCCAGGCGGATGCGCGCTCCGTTCGCGCCGCCGCGCATGTCGGAGCCGCGGAAGGTGGACGCCGAGGCCCAGGCGGTCGAGACCAGCTCCGACACGGAGAGGCCGGAGGCCAGGATCTTCGCCTTGAGGGCGGCGATGTCTTTCTTGTTGACCAGTTTGTGATCGACCGCCGGGATGGGGTCCTGCCAGATCAGCTCCTCCGCCGGGACCTCCGGGCCGAGGTAGCGCGAGCGGGGGCCCATGTCGCGGTGGGTCAGCTTGAACCACGCCCGGGCGAAGGCGTCGGCGAATTTCTGGGGATTCTTCAGGTAGTTCCGCGCGATGGGCCCGTAGACGGGATCGAAGCGCAGCGAGAGGTCTGCCGTGGTCATCATCGGCCGGTTCTTTTTGGACGGATCGTGGGCGTCGACGATCATGTCCCTGTCGCTGACATCCTTGGCCAGCCACTGGTTCGCACCGGCCGGGCTCTTGACCAGTTCCCACTCGTACTGGAACAGCACCCTCAGGTAGCCCAGGTCCCATTTGGTAGGATTCGGCTTCCAGGCGCCCTCGATGCCGCTGGAGATCGTATCGCCGCCCTTGCCGCTGCCGAAGCTGCTCTTCCAGCCGAGACCCTGCTCTTCGATGGAGGCGGCCTCCGGCTCGGGTCCCACGTGGGTCGCCGGACCGGCGCCATGGCATTTGCCGAAGGTATGGCCCCCGGCGACGAGCGCGACGGTCTCTTCGTCGTTCATGGCCATGCGGGCAAAGGTCTCCCGGACGTCACGGCCGGAGGCGACCGGATCCGGGTTGCCGTCCGGGCCTTCCGGGTTGACGTAGATCAGGCCCATCTGTACGGCCGCCAGGGGGTTTTCCAGATCCCGGTCGCCGCTGTAGCGGCTCTTGGGCTTGTCGCTCGTCGCCAGCCATTCCTCTTCGGAGCCCCAGTAGATATCCTCTTCCGGCTCCCAGACATCCACACGGCCCCCGGCGAAGCCAAAGGTCTTGAATCCCATGGACTCCAGGGCACAGTTGCCGGCGAGGATCATCAGGTCGGCCCAGGAGATCTTCCGGCCGTATTTCTGCTTGATCGGCCAGAGCAGGCGGCGGGCCTTGTCGAGGTTCACGTTGTCGGGCCAACTGTTGAGCGGCGCCAGGCGCTGGGAGCCGGATCCCGCCCCCCCGCGGCCGTCGCCCATGCGGTAGGTGCCCGCGCTGTGCCACGCCATCCGGATGAAGAGGCCCCCGTAGTGACCCCAGTCGGCGGGCCACCAGTCCTGCGAGTCGGTCATCAGTGCGTAGAGGTCCTTCTTCAACGCCGCCAGGTCGAGCGTTTTGAACTCCTCCGCGTAGTCGAACGACTCGCCCATCGGGTTGCTTTTCGTATCCTGCTGGTGAAGAATCCTGAGGTTCAACTGGTTCGGCCACCAGTCCCGGTTCGTCGTGCCTCTGCCGGCCATGGGTTTACGCTCACTGCCCGTTGACGGGGACTTGCTGTCTTCATTCATCCTGCTTCCTCCTTTCATCGTGTTTGTTTTCCATGGGTTTGTGGACTTGTTGTCGGGTTGGTTGCAAAATCAGGAATGATTCCAGATCCGATGCAAAAAAAATTTGACTCCCCTCAGGACCGACGATTGCGCCGCTTTCCCGAGGGAGACGCGCTGTCCCGATCGTTACCGCAGTCCTGACAGTATCCGTAATATTCCGTGCGGTTCCCGGTGATGATGAAACCCGTCGTCTTTGCCACATCCGTCCGGTCGATGGACAGGGGAGGCTGGTAATCGATGATCTTTCCGCACCGGTCGCAGATGAGATTGATGTGATCGTCAAGATTGACTTCACATCGATTTTCCCTTCCGTCGAACTCGAGCGCCTTGACGATGCCGTGCCGATTGAACTCGTTGATCGTGGCGTATGTGGTCGAAAGGCTGAGGCTATTGTGCTTCTTCCTGGCCTCGCGGTAGATGAAGGACGCGCCCGGATGAAGGTGCCCCTGCTCAACCAGCACGTCGATGATGGCCAGTCTCGGACTTGTGATGCTGAGGCCTTTCTCCTTCAACCGCTGAATGATCGTTTCTTTTTCCATTGTCCTTAAATTCGGAACCATTCCTGATTGCCTTCTGGCAGAGCACCCTCCTCTTGTCAAGATTTCTTTCGTCGAAGCCGGCCGGCGAAGGTCAATGGGGGCAATGATGGAATTGCGGGATCCATGGCCTTTGTATCGTTGATTGCTTTTTGATGATTCAGGTGCGGCGATGGTGCCTTGGTTTCGGAGAACTGTGAATGCAGCCGGCCAGGATGAGGATTCGTCGAGAAGACAAAAGACCGGCTTCAGGAAGCCATGGTTGAGGGTTGCCTATGCAGAGGCGGCGAACAAAACCGCGTCCCGCTGCAATTACTTCTCCCGCAGGCTGTCGATCCCTCCGATCAGGAAATCGACCACTTCCTCGCTCGCCTCGTCCAGCTCGTCCGTGCGATCCTGCCAGATGATGAACTGGTAAGCGATCCGCTCATACATCCCGCCGATGCAGGTGGCGATGATCTCGGAGGAAAGGCCGCTTCGGAAGCAGAAGCCGACCTTCTCCTTCAGCGCTTCGACGGCGCCCTGCAGGTCGTTGATCAACTGCTTGTGCATCTTCTCCCGGTGCGCTTCCAGGAGAGGGCTTTTCCCCACCGACTCCCGGTACAGGATGATGATCTTTTCCGGGTACTTCTGGCAGAATTCCGTCATGAAGGCGATGCCCGACTTCTTCATGCCTTCGTAAGGATTTTCGGAGGCTCTGAAATTCTCGCCGACGATGGTCCGGATCTCGTAGGCGATCTCGTCCATCAGGTGGGCCAGGATCTCCTCCTTGCTCTTGAAGTTGATGTAGACCGTGCCGATGGACACCTCGGCCTCATCGGCGATCCGCTCCATGCTGGCCTGCCGGTAGCCCTCGGAGGCGAACAGGGCCATTGCCGCCTTCAGGATGGCATCGCGCCGACCCTCCTTCTCCCGCTGCCTTCTCTGTCCTGCCCTGGACAGGACACCTGGTTTCTTCTTTTTCATATTGCCAATTTCCTTTTTCATCGAAGCCCGCGCTCCGCCGCCATGCGCTCCATGATACCCATGACCGTGGGCGGTGGTTCCTTGTATCTGCAAACTATAATGGATCATTGATGAATTGACGGCAATATAGAGAGGCCCTCCCTCCACGTCAACCGAATTGTCAAACCGGTACAGGACGAAAAACCCCGAAATGCCTGTCGCAGCGGGTTTGAAACAGATAACCCCTCGTTGACTTGAAATCAAATACAATTATTAGAATCCAATTTCAATAATAACTTGACATTTTATTTGGGAATGTGATTGTATCCTCCCAAGATGTCAGGGAAAGATAACTATTTTAAACCATGCAGTTTTATATGATTTTTCAGGCCCACCAAAGCCGCTGTGAAGCAGCGTCTCCAACGGCTGCTCCGGCAGAGTCAATCAATAATCATTTCATAGAGATAACTCGTGAGAAACATGCGACACCCATCGTCTGCCAATAATGCGGCGGGATGGATGTGGTGAGTGGAGCCCTGAACCTGCCGGCCTGAATGGAAAATGGAGGTTTTTCATGCCGAACCAAGCGGAACCCGTTGATCTTGAAATCATCCAGGAAGACGGTACCCCGGCCCGGTTGAAGAAAGTCGCTTCCCCGGTCGTGAGGACGGAGGTGTGCGTCAACTGCGGCGCCTGCCTCCGGGCCTGTCCCACCGGGGCGATTCATGAGCTCCAGCGGCAGGTTTGCAGGCTGTGCCCAGACTGCGCCGACAGCCCCATCATGTTCCCCCGGGACATGGAGGCGCTGACGGCGGAGTCCTGTGCCGGGGCCTGCCCCATCGGGCACTTCCCGGAGGGCTATGTCAACATGGTCGCCGACGGGGAATTCGAAAAGGCGTGGAGGCTGATTGCATCCGTGAATCCCATGCCCTCCATTCTGGGGCGGATCTGCTCGCGTCCCTGCGAGGAGGCGTGCAAGCGGGGAAAGCTGATCGACGCCCCCCTGCCCATCCGGGCCATGAAGCGGATGGTTTCCGACATGGCCCACGAAAAGGGATGGGTGGAGAAGGGACGCTACCCCCGGAAATACGACGAGCGAATCGCCGTGGTCGGTGCCGGGCCGGCGGGCATGGCGGCGGCGCACTACCTGGCCGTGGCGGGCTATGATGTCGTGGTGTACGACGCCTCGCCGAGCTTTGGGGGCATGCTCACCCGGACGGTGCCGTCGTTCCGGCTGCCCGCGGACGCGATCGAGCGGGATTTCAACACCATCATCGACAGGGGAATCACCTTCCGGCCGAACGTCGAGGTTGGAAAGAACCCTTCCATCGCCGACCTGCTCGGCCGCGAGTTCGACGCGATCCTCGTGGCCTCGGGCGCCCCCAGGGGAGCCAGGCTCTCGCTTCCCGGCGCCGAGTTCATGGGCGTTTTCAGCGCAGTCGATTTCCTGACCTCCGTCAAGGCCGGAATTCCCATCCGGATCGGAGAAAAGGCGCTGGTCATCGGCGGCGGCAGTGTTGCCACCGACGTGGCCCGAACGCTGCTCCGGCTGGGGGCGACGGAAGTCTCCCTCGCCTGCATCGAAGGGGAGTGCGAGATGCCGGCCATGAGCTGGGAGATCGAGGAAGCCCGGAGCGAAGGCGTGACGTTCATCCATTCCGCCCTGCCGGTCCGGATCGGTGGCGACTGGCAGAAGGTCCAGTGGGTGGAGATGGACCCGGTCACCCGGTTTTCCATCGGCGAGAACGGAATCAAGTGCGACACCGACTGCGCCGGACGGTTTCTCCTCGATGCCGACACGGTCGTCTTCGCCGTCGGACAGAAGACGGACCGGGGTGTATTTGAAAACACGCCGGGCATCGAGATCAACGGGGGAGGGCGGGTCTGGATCGATCCGGACACCCAGATGACAACCCTGGAGGGGGTTTTCCTCGCGGGGGACGTGGTCGAGGCGAAAAGCTCCGTCGTTGAGGCCGTGGCCTCGGCACGCCGGGCCGCCGCTTCCATCGATGCCTGGCTGAGAGGGCGGGCTCGTGCCGTCGAAAAGAAAAAACCGCCCCGGGGTGCGCCCCTGGAGGAGAAGATCTTTCCCGTTCGGCTGGAGAAGCTGAGCGTCGCCGGCATTCCCGCCCTGGTGCCGGATGATGCCCTGGCCTGTTTTGACGAGGTGGAGGGCGTCCTGGACGTCGCCGAGGCCCGGGAGGACGCCCGGAGATGCATGAAATGCGGTTACGTCGACGTGGACCATGAGCTCTGCATCGGGTGCGGAACCTGTGCCGCGGCGTGCCCGAGGGGGGACGTGATCCGGCTGGAGGCGCCGCAGACCGGGGATAAAGCATTGCCGGGCGAGGAGGTGCGGAAATGAAGACATGGGACGTCATCGTGGTTGGAGCGGGACCGGGCGGCAGCACGACCGCCGCCAGGCTGGCCATGGCGGGCTGCGACGTGCTTCTGGTGGACAAGGAGCGGTTCCCCCGGGAAAAGCCCTGCTCGGACATCTACGGGCGCTACGGCGCCGACACCTACAAGGAGATCGGCGCCTACGACGAGCTCAAGGAGAAGGGATTCCTGTTCCCGGACCTGGCGCTCACCTCCCCGGACTACACGGAGATCCGCGGCCCGAACATCCTCAGCCTCACCTGTCCCCGCCGGATCGGCGACAACATCCTCAAGGAGGCGGCCGCCCGTCGCGGAGCCAGGGTCCTGGAGGAGTTCTGGGTCAACGACCTGATGACGGACCGCGGTCGGGTGGTCGGCGTCAAGGCCAAGTACGAAGGAAAGTTCGTCGAGTACCCGGCCCGGATCGTCATCGGCGCCGACGGCAGCCACAGCTGGGTGGCGAAGCGCCTGGGGCTGTTCCGGGACGACTACGACGAGGTTTTCCTGGCCGGCCGGGCCTATTTCGCGGACTGCGATCCCCCCCTCCGGACCATGGAGGTGCACTACGATCCCTATTTCTTCCCGGGCTTCGTCTGCCTGAGCCCGCATCCCGGTTACGGGGACGTGGTCAACGTGGGGATCGGCTACCAGATGACGCCGTACATCCGGGCAAAGGAGGATGTCGAGCAGCTGACCTGGAAATTCATCGAGACGAGCCCCTTCGGGGAGAAGCTGCGCAGGGCCCGGCAGGTCAGCGACTGGATGGGGTGGCGCGTCCCGAGCGCCGGGCAGATCGGGAAAACCTATGCCGCCGGCGCGATGCTCATCGGCGATGCCGGAAGCTTCGTCGATCCGTTCATCCTCGAGGGCATCGCCAACAGCGTTCGGAGCGGCGGCTTTGCCGTGCAGACGGCCCTGGAGGCGCTGGAGAAGGGCGACTTCTCCGAGTCCTTCCTTTCGGCATATCAGCAGCGCTGGGAGGAGAAGATGAAGCCCCGTCTCGATGCGCTGCAGCAGATGGCCCTGGTCGCCCGAAACGCCGAGCTTCTCAACGCAACCTTCCACGGCCTGAAAGCCAATCCGGGGGCCCTGAAGAAGATGTTCGGCTGACGGGAACGTCATCCGGAAGAGAGATGATTCGGATGCCCGGGGCGCCGGAATTCCACATCGTGAAAGATGATTCCCTGCAGGCGAGAAACGGGGTGGCAACCCTGTGAGGCGGCCTCGGCAACGCCAACGCCATCCTGTTGGAGCGGATGGAGAATAAACTTCCGAGGAAATATTTATCCATAAAGGGGAGGATTGCATGTCCAGTTTGATCGTCGATTCGAGAGACCAGCGCTTCGTGCTGCACGAGATGCTGGGAGTGGAGAGCATCTGCCGGGGGCGCTTCGAGAGTTTTGCCGGGGACACCTTCGACATGATCCTGACGGAGGCGGAGAAATTCGCCAAGGAGGAGATATTCCCGGTCCTGAAGGACGGCGACCACCAGGGCTGCCGCCTGGAGAACGGGCAGGTCTACGGCCCGGAGGCGTTCCGGAAGGGCTACAGGCTGTTCTGCGAGGGCGGCTGGAACGCCATGATGAACCACCAGGAGCACGGCGGCCAGGGTTTCCCCATGGTCCTGTACCTGGCCTGCGCGGACTGGTTCTTCCACAACTTCGCCTTCACCATGTACCCGGGCCTGACCAGCGGGGCGGCGGAGCTGATCGAGAGCTACGGCACGGAGGAGCAGAAGCATCGCTACCTGCCGAAAATGCTCAGCGGCGAATGGGGCGGCACCATGTGCCTCACCGAGGCGGGGGCCGGCAGCGACGTGGGGGCGCTCACCACCAAGGCGATCCGGCAACCCGACGGCACGTTCCTGATCCAGGGGACCAAGGTCTTCATCTCCTGCGGGGACCACGACTACGTGAGCAACATGATCCATCCCGTCCTGGCGCGGATCGAGGGCGATCCCGAGGGGACGAAGGGCATCTCCATCTTCCTGGTTCCCAAGTTCCGGGTGAACGGCGACGGAAACCCGGGGGCGCACAACGACCTGGGGGTCACCAAGATCGAGGAAAAGCTGGGGCTCCACGGCAGCGCCACCTGCGTGATCAACTTCGGCGACAACGGCGGCTGCGTCGGCGAGCTCCTCGGCAAGGAGTGCGAGGGCATGAAGATCATGTTCATGATGATGAACGGGGCGCGCATGGGCGTGGGCGTCCAGGGCCTCTCCGGGGCGTCGTTCTCCTACCTGCAGGCGCTGGAATACGCCCGGGAGCGTCTTCAGGGGACGAACCTGCTGGGCAAGAGCAACGGCAGCGTGCCGATCATCAGGCATCCCGACGTCAAGCGCATGCTCCTGTGGATGAAGTCGCACGTCGAGGCCATGCGGGCCCTCATCTACTTCTCCGGCGCCTGCCACGACCGGGGCGAAATCAGCGACGACCCGGAGGAGAAGACGAAGTGGAAAGGCCTCCTGGAGGTCCTCACCCCCATCTGCAAAGCCTACTGCTCCGACATGTCCTTCCGGATCTGCGAGACGGCCATCCAGGTCTACGGCGGATATGGCTTCTGCAGCGAGTACCCCGTGGAGCAGATCCTCCGGGACGAGAAGATCGGGTCCATCTACGAGGGGACGAACGGCATCCAGTCGCTGGACCTGGTGGGACGGAAGCTGGGCATGAAAGGCGGGGCCTATTTCATGGAGCTGATCGAGGAGATGAACAAGGTCCTGAACCGCTACAAGGATCGCTGCCCGGACATCGTGGACGACGTCTACGGCGCCGTGGAGACCCTCGTAAACACGGTCCTGTACTTCGGCCAGTGCGGCAAGGAAGGCAAGTTCACGGTCCCCCTCGTCAACGCCTATCCGTTCCTGATGATGATGGGGAAGGTGGTCAGCGCCTGGTTCCTGTTCTGGCAGGCCGGCATCGCCGCGGAGAAGCTCTCTGCCATGGGCGTGGACACGGCGGACCGCAAGGCCCTGAAGGCCCGTGCGAAGGAGGACCGGGAGGCGGCCTTCTACGCCGGCAAGATCGCCGGTGCCGCCTATTTCATCAAAAACGTGCTGCCCGAGATCGAGGGCACCGTGAAGGCCATCCGGCGGGAAGACATGTCGATCCTGGAGATCGCCGAGGAGAGCTTCGCATCCTGATTTTATCGGGTGGCCCGGCCAATCGCGTTCGTGGAGCAGCGGCGGGAGGCTACCTCCCGTCGCCGTTCTTGCAGGAGGGGAAACAACCATGGATGGGAAAGGGGGATGCAGCATGATTTTAAGAGACCTTTTCAAGAAGCATGCGAAGGAGATTCCGAACGACGAGGCGCTGGTCTTCAAGGAGCGGCGGATTTCGTACAAAGAGTACGACGAGATGACCGACCGGGTGGCCATGGGCCTCCTGAAGCTGGGCGCACGGCGGGGAGACCGGGTCGGGATCTACGGTCCGCTGTGGCCGGAAATCGTCATGGCCCACTTCGGGGCGACGAAGATCGGAGCCATCGGCGTACCCCTGAGCGTCCGGACCACGCCGCCGGAGCTCAAGTTCTTTGTCAACGACTCGGAGATCTCCGTCCTGTTCATGCCGAGCGGTTTCATGGGAGCGGACTTCCTGGCGAACCTGGAGGCGGTGCGGAAAGAAATGCCGACCCTCAAGCACGTGGTGTGCTTCGACAGGGAGGCGGACGGAATCCTGCTCTGGGAGAAGTTCCTGGCGGAGCCCGACGCGGCGGCGCTGAAGAAGGCGGCGGACGCCACCGAGGAGGACGACCCTGCCCTGTTCATCTACACCTCGGGCACGACGGGGGTCCCCAAGGCGGCCATGCTGACCCACAGGAACCTGATTACCTACACGAATGCGCAGATCGAGTGCATGGAATACCATCGCGGCCACAGCATCGTCCTGAATCTCCCCTTCGCCCACGTCGGCGGCGCTGTCATGGGGATTACCTGCAACCTCAACGCGGGGAATAAGGTCGTCATGATGGACATGTTCAACCCGGAGGAGACACTGCGCCTGGTCGCCGAGGAAAGGGCGACGACCCTGGGGCAGGTGCCCGCCATGTATGCCATGGAGCTCGCCCACCCCAACCTGGGCAAGTACGACATCAGTACGCTCAAGATCCCCATCGTCTCCTCCCAGCCATGCCCCTCGGAGCTGATCTCGGCCTTCAAGAAGGTCGTCGGCGTCATCCCGCTCAACGCGTACGGCCTGACGGAGTGCACCGCCGCCATCACCTTCACGCACCAGAGCGACGGAGAGGAGAAGCTGACCTACTCCGTGGGCAAGCCCATTGCCTGCATCGAGATGGTCCTCAAGGACGATGACGGGAACATCGTTCCCCAGGGCGGGGCAGGCGAGATCTGCGTGAAGGGCCCCGTCGTCATGAAGGGCTACTGGAAGCGGCCCGAAGAGGACGCGAAGGTCTTCGATAAGGACGGCTTCCTGCACACGGGAGACATGGGCCGGTTCGAGGAGGACGGGTCGCTGGTCATCGTCGGCCGGAAAAAGGAGATGTACATCCGGGGCGGAGAAAACGTTTATCCCCCGGAGATCGAAGACGTGATATGCAAGCACCCGGACGTCATGCTGGCGGCGGTCATCGGCCGTCCCCACGAGAAGTGGGGCGAGGTCGGCAGGGCCTATGTCATGCCCAAGCCCGGAAAGAACCCGACCCCGGAGGAGATCAAGGAGTTCCTGAAGGACAAGCTCTCCCACTTCAAGCTACCCGAGGACGTCATCGTCCGTCCCATGCTGCCGCTGACGCCGCTGGGGAAGGTCAAGAAGCTCGATCTCTACCAGGAGATGAAGAAGGAACTGGGGAAATAAGAACGGAGGAAGTTATGGGAACGTACGATGCAATCGTTGTCGGGGCCGGCATCGCCGGCCTCGGCGTCGGCAGCCTTCTCCAGGGCAATGGCCTGAAGACGGCGGTGTTCGAGAAGAGCAAGGTCGTCGGCGGGCGCTCGAGAACCTTCGATCTCCCCGGCGGCTGGAGGATCGACATGGGAACGCACTGTGTCGACCAGGGCATCCACTCGTCCTGCAACAAGCTGCTCCAGGTCCTGGGGAAGGAGATCCCCTGGTCCCACAATCTGGAGGGCTTCATGTTCTATGACGAGGACGGCACATGGAAGCCCATGATGGAGTACCTCAACCTCACGGCGGGCGAAAAGCAGGAGCTCTTGGACCTGCAGAAGTGGATCGGCTCCGCCACGGACGAGATCATCGACCACTACGACAACGTTTCGCTGACGAAGCTCCTCGAAGAGAAGGTGAAGTCGCCCAGGATCGCCGAGTTCTGCAAGACCGTCGGCATGGTCCAGACGACCCTGACGGAGTCGGACATCATCTCCGCGGGCGAGTTCATCCACATCTACCGGGACCAGATCCGCGTCTCCATCAGCCCGGACCTTCCCTTCAACGCGGTGCGGATGCCCCTGGGCGGCGTCGCGACGATGATGGCGGCCATGGAGGCGGCCTACCGCGAGAGGGGGGGAACGCTCAACCTGGGAACGCCGATCCGGAAGGTCAACGTCCGGAAAGGGCAGATGACGGAGGTCGTGACGGATGACGGCGCGTATTCGGCGCCGATCGTCGTCATCGCCGCGCCCATCTGGAACGTGCTCCGGTTCCTTTCCATGGACGAGATGGCGCAGTTCGCCCCGGCCTGGGCGAAGCGCATGAAGGAATGCGAGTTCGAGACCAGCGCATCCACGGGCTTCACCATCGGGACCAGGGCGCCCCTGTTCGATGACAAGTGCTACCTCTCCGCCTGGCGCGTGCCCGGCGTGGGGCTGCCCCTGCAGATCCTGGGGCACACGAACTTCGACGACACGATTGCGCCCCCGGGGCACATGATCGCCTTCATCGGGGCCTGCGGCACGCCGGCGCAGATCGGGAACGCGGAGTTCCGCAAGAAGACCCTGGAGCAGTTCTGGGAGGTCGTCAAAAAGATGTTCCCCAACGTGGAGCGGGACCTGGTGTGGAGGCAGGACGGCTTCACCATCGGCATCGACGGCCTGAGCCGCTCGCCCGGGATGACCGGGCGCTACCGGCTTCCCGTTTTCCTGCCCGAGGTCCCGGGGCTGTATTTTGCCGGCGACTGCTACACGGGGCGGGGCGTCGGGATGAACACGGCCGCCAGCTCCGCCGTGATCTGCGCGGAAGAAATCCTGGCCCGGCAGGGAAAGTAGCCGCATTCCAATTCAGGTTCATTCGGGGGCAGGGGGCCTTGCGGGCCCTCCGCCCCCCCTTTCATCCGATCATTCCAAAGGGGGGGACTTTGCATATGAATCGAAACATCGCGCGCTTTCTGGACCGCAACATCGAGACCTACGGCGAGTACGAGCAGTTCATTTTCCTGGGAAACGACGGACCCCGGCGGATCAAAAACACGGAGATCCGCAGCCGCGCGCAGGCCCTGGCCGCGGGACTGAAGAAGGCGGGAATCAAGCGGGGAGACTCCATCTGCACGGTCGTGAGCAACGTGCCGGAGATTCCCGAGATCATCAACGGCATCAACCGGTGCGGCGCGATCTACCTGCCCGTGGTGTTTCTGCTCACGGCGGCGGAGATCCGCTACATCCTGGAAGACTCCGGCTCCCGGGTGATCATCACGGAGACGATGCTGCTGCCGAAGATCCTGGAGGCCGCAAAGGGGGTGGCGTCGGTCGGGAAGATCGTCGTCATCGGAGGCGAGACCCGCGACGATACGGTCTCCTACGCGGATCTCCTGAAGGAGGCCGAGGGCGGAGGGGACATCGAGACGGTCGACGCGGACGACGTCGCCATCCTCATGTACACGTCCGGCACGACGGGCGTTCCCAAGGGGGTGATGATCACCCACCGCAACATGGAAGCACAGATGCGCAACGGCGTGGTCTACACGGGTTGCGAATACGGGTCCGTCGTGATGGTCGTCGTCCCCATGAACCACATCCTGGGGGTTCTCACCTGCCTGGAGGGCAACTACGTCGGCAGCGTCACCTACATGATGCAGCCCTTCGATCCGCGCAAGGTGCTGGATGCCATTCGGGAGTACAGGGTCGAATTCATCCCCCTGGTCCCGACCATGATCGTCTACATGATGATGGTCTTCGATCCGAAGAAGGACGACCTGTCGTCAATGAAGACCTTTATTGCCGCCGGCGGCCCCCTCAGCGTGGAGACGCAGGTCCAGGCGATGAAGCTGTTCCAGGCCGACATCAGCGTGTCCTACGGGTGCACCGAGACGGCGGGAACCATCACGCGGCAGCATCACGAACGGCCCCGGAAGACAGGATGCGCCGGGTTTCCGATCGCCTCCATGAGCCTGCTCATCGTCGACGACAACGACCGGGAGGTTCCCCGCGGAACGGAGGGGGAAGTCGTCTGCAAGGGCCCCGTCGTCATGAAAGGGTACTGGAACAAGCCGCAGGAGACGGCCGAAGTCCTGAAAGACGGCTGGTTCCACACGGGCGACCTGGGGCGGCTGGACGAGGACGGGGAGCTCTACATCACCGGCCGCAAGAAGGACCTGATCATCAAGGGAGGCGAAAACATCGATCCCGGGGTCGCCGAGGGTCTCCTATACAGGCATGCCGCCGTCATGGAGTGCGCCGTTGTCGGAATGAAGGACGAGAAGTTCGGGGAGGAAGTGGCCGCCGCGATCACCCGGAAGCCGGGAATGGAGACCACGGAAGAGGAGATCCTGGCCTATCTGAATGAAAACATGAAATCATTCCTGGCACCGAAGCGAATCTTCTTCTTCAACGGGCTGCCGAAAACAACCCTGGGCAAGGTTCTCAAGCGGGAGATCCGGGACATCATCAACAAGAAGCTGAAGCAGGAGTGAAATAATTAATATATTCAATACCTCAAGATGCATGATGGAAGCTGTGCATGAAGGTTTTCAAGACCGGATAAGGATGGAGACATGGAAGAACATTATGATGTGATCGTCGTCGGAGCCGGAGTCGGCGGGCTGACCGTCGCGTCCCTGGCCGCGAAGGAAGGGCTGAAGACGCTCCTGGTGGAGCAGTGCGACCGCGTCGGGGGACGGGCCCTGACGATCCGCGGGGAGGAGATCCTCTGGCACGGGGCTTCCTGGTACAAGTCGCTCCTGGCGAAACAGTACACCTGGATTCCCTGTGCCGAGCCGTCCCTGGAGGACATCATCGCCCGGCAGATGCTGAAAGGGTACACGCTGGACGTGGGTTACCACGGCGTGGCCCTCAACGGTGACGGGTATTTCCTGGATCTGGACGAGCGGATCGGCACCGGTGTTCCCATGGTGGGGAATGTCAACAGCACGTATATCGGCGACGAATGGTACCTGGATTTCGACGCCGGGAAAATGGACGAGCGGCTGAAGAAGATCGCCGAGGACAACAAGATTCCCTTCGTCAAGTTCTATCTCGCGGCGGCCAGGCTCAAGGACGAGGACTTCGACCGCCTGGAGTCCGTCTCCGTCACCCAGTGGTGCAAGGACAACGGGCTCTACGAGAACAAGACGATCTTCGGCATGATCCATGCCGTGTCCACGCTGATCACCACGATCAACGATCCCGACGACATCTCCATCGGCGACATCTTCCGCTACATGGGGACGGTGATCAACCCCCGTTTCAAGGCCGGGCGGGCGAAGTGGCCCTCCGGGTTCACCACCGGAGGCATCATGCGCTGGAGCCAGGCCGTGGCGAACCGCTTCATGGAAATGGGCGGGAGCCTGGCACTGAACACCCGTGTCCGGGAGATCCTGATCGAAAACGGCCGTGCCGTCGGCATCATGGTCGAGGACTGGACCGGCGCCGCGCGGAGAATCAAGACCTCCCGGGTGGTCAGCAACATCCCCATCCAGGACACCTTCAAGGTGGCCGACAAGGGCTCCTTTCCCACCGAGTGGGCCGACCGGATGGAGGGACTCTACGGGTACGGCTCCATTGCGCCCTACTTCGGACTGAACCGGCTCGTCCTGCCGGAGCGGGAGTGGAAGGTCGGCGTGAAGGACACGTACGTCATCCCAAAGGAGGAGGGCTTCGAGTACAACGTCTACATGTGTTGGAACATCCAGTCCCAGACGGATCCCTCCTGCGCCCCCGGCGGAAAGCACCTGATGACGGCCTACGCCCCGGTGACGGAAAAGGAGGCGAAGGACAAGGACTTGATGGCCAAGGCCTGCCGGCTCAT
Organism: Syntrophales bacterium; assembly: GCA_035363115.1. Classification (NCBI taxonomy): domain Bacteria; kingdom Pseudomonadati; phylum Thermodesulfobacteriota; class Syntrophia; order Syntrophales; species Syntrophales bacterium. The sequence continues at coordinate 23,103 of DAOSEM010000013.1, forward strand.
CATCGACTACCTGGAGCGCCGCTACCCCGGGTTCAGGAAGAGCATGGACTGGGCCCTCTTCCCGACGGCCTGGAAGCTGGAGGGCGTGGCGAAATCGAAGACCCAGGCGGGAACCCTGAAGGCCCCCGTCGAGGCCCCCGGCGTGGAAGGACTGTACTTCGCCGGCGACACCGTCAAGGGCTACGGCGTGGCCATGGACTGCGCGGTGGCGGCGGGCCTCATCTGCGCCTCCCGGATCACCGGGAAGGACTACGGCGTCGCCTGAGCGCGCACGTACAGGCACGAATTCCCATCACGAATTATGAAAACGGCCGGAACGGTCCCGATGTTCCGGCCTTCTCTTTTTATGGGAAACGTCGGCATCCGTCGATGGGCGTTTTAACAGGAAGACAGGACAACAAAGAAATCCATTCGGAAGCATAGACGAGAAGAAAGATTCCATAATTCTTGACACCGGAACGGCCGTGATCTAATTGAATGAACGCGTTCAGTGAACCATGATGCACCGGCATAATCAAGATACATATCGGATATTATATGGGTAATGCGGAAAGAAAAGAGCCGGGAAAGAATACCAGGATCAAGCTGATTCTCGACAGCGCGGCGGTCGTCTTCCGGGAAAAGGGGTTCCGGGATTCGACCATCGAAGACATCGCGGCCCGCGCCCAGATCGCCAAGGGAACCATCTATCTGTATTTCAAGAGCAAGTCCGATCTATATTTCTGCCTGGTCCAGCCTGCCCTCGAATGCCTTTCCAAACGCCTGATCCAGATCGCCGAAGACAAGGACGACGGCCCGGACAACCGCATACGACGCCTCGCCCGGGCGATCTACGAGTTTTATGACAAGGACACGGATGCCTATTACCTCCTGATCCGCTACAACGAGGAAGAATACTCGAAGCTGCTGCCGGAGGACCGGATTGAGCGCTTCAAGTGCATCATGCGATGCAACCTGAAGCAGGGGGAGATCGTCATCCGGGAGGGCATCGAGAAGGGGGTTTTCAAAGACGTCAATCCATACGCCGGCGCGGTCATTTTCTGGAGCGCCTTCATCGGCATGATCCAGTTCCAGGAGAATCGGATGAAACAGGGGAAGAAGGATTACCGGCAAGCGACGCTGGATTATATCGAGATCTTCATTGACGGCCTGCGGACACACTGAGTGTTGTTGCCGATTCAATGTACATGTTCCTATTCTTTCCCCGCCTCCATGATTTACCTGACAGACCGGGATCGGGAACAGCCGGTCCACGGCCGTTGTCAGGGGTGCAGTCCGTATTCTGACTTCTGACCAATCAAAATGGGGAAACAGACATTCCTGTCTTTCCGTAAATGTACGATATGATAAACAATGCAGATAATGAGCCCATTGGCACCGGTTTTGCGAAGAATTCCCGGGGAAGGCAGGACCCATCCACAGGAGATCCCGCAGCGGTCGTCCCGCCCGTGCCGTCGGGCTGACAGGCCGGTAGCCAGACCCGGAGAAGGAACCTTTACGAAAGGAGCAGGACATGTTTCCGCATCTGTTTGCACCCGGACGCATCGGAAACCTGGAGATCAGGAACCGGATCGTCATGCTGCCCATGACCATGGGCTATTCCGAGGCCGACGGCACCGTCGGTGACCGCTTCATCGCCTATTTCACCGAGCGGGCGAAAGGGGGCGCCGGGCTGATCATGATCCCCTTTTCGCCTCTCGACGTCGGGTCGTTCCTGGCACCGGCCATATACGACGACCGGTACCTGCCGGGAATCCGGCGGCTCACGGACGCCCTCCGTGCGGAAGGGGCGAAGAGCGCCTGCCAGCTCATCGTTTCCTATCACGTGTCCTTCGGGGACGGGCCGGCCGAGCTGGTCGGTCCCTCCCCCGTGCTGAACCAGATGCTGCGGCAGACTCCCCGGGCGCTCACGGTGGAGGAGATTCATTCCATCGTCGGGGAATATGGAACGTCGGCCCGCCGGGCCCGCGAGGGGGGATTCGACGCCGTCGAGTTCATCGTGGGCGGCGGCTACCTCCTGAACCGCTTCCTTTCGCCCATCACGAACCAGCGGGAGGACGAGTACGGTGGAAGCCTGGAAAACCGGATGCGGATCCTCCTGGAGATCGTCGCATCCATCCGGAAGGAGGCGGGGGATGACTTCCCGCTGGGCGTGCGCCTCAACGTGGAGGAGCAGATGCCCGGGGGGCACACGATCGAGATATCGAAGGGCGTGGCCCGGGTGCTCGAAGAAGCCGGCGTGAGCTTCATCAACACGTACACCGGATGGCACGAGTCGCGGGTGCCGACCGTGGCCCCCTTCGTACCCAAGGGAGGCTTTGCGGACCTCGCCGGGGCGATCAAGGGCGCCGTCGGCATTCCCGTCATCGCCGCGAACCGGATCAACGATCCCGTCACGGCCGAGCGGATCCTGGCGGAGGGAAAGGCGGACTTCGTCGGCATGGGCCGGGCCTTCATCGCGGATCCGCAACTGCCGAACAAGGCGAGGGAAGGGCGAGTCGGGGAGATCGTTCCCTGCCTGGCCTGCGGCAACTGCCTCTCCGACATCCTGGTCATCTACAAGGATCCCCACAGCCCCGCCTCGGTCTCCTGCACGGTCAACCCCCTGGCGGGCCACGAGCTCGATTTCGTTCCCGCGGCCGCGGACAGGCCCCGGAACGTCTTCGTGGCCGGCGGCGGTCCCGCGGGCATGGAGACGGCCCTCATCGCCGCTGAAAGGGGGCACCGGGTCACGCTCTTCGAGAAGGAAAACAAGCCGGGAGGCTGGCTCCGGGTGGGATGCCTGCCGCCCCACAAGGAGGACATCCGGAACCTGGCCGGGAGCCTGGCCGCGCGGGCGCGCAAGGCCGGCGTCGAGATCCGCCTGGGGACCGCCCTGGACGCCGCGACCGTCGAGAGTGGGAAACCCGACGTCCTGATCGTGGCGGTCGGGGCCGTGCCCATCGTCCCGGATATCCCGGGCATCCGCTCGGACCGCGTGGTCTCGGCGGAGGACGTCCTGACCGGGAAGAAGACCGTCCCGGGGAAGGTTGTCGTCCTGGGCGGCGGCCTCGTGGGCTGCGAGACGGCGGAATTCCTGGTCACAAAGGGAAAAGGCATCGAGGGCGTCACCGTCCTGGAGATGCTGGACCGCCTGGCACCGACGGTCTCGACCAGTTATCGCCCGTTTTTCCTCGGGATGCTGAAAATGCTGGGCATCCGCCTGGAGAACCGGACGACCGTCGAGGAGATCACCGACCGGGGCGTGAAGGTCAACCGGCAGGGGACCCCCGAATTCATCGAGGCCGACTGGGTTGTTCTCGCCGCAGGCCTCCGGGTCGACCTGAAAGCGGTGGAGGCGTTCCGGGGTATGGCCCCGGAGGTTATTGTCGTCGGCGACTGCGTCCGGCCCCGCATGATCAAGGAGGCCATGCAGGAGGGACTTGCCGCCGGCCTGAAGGTGTGAATTCGCTTCCGGCATGCCGGAAGAAGGAATCCGTACAGGAGTCCAAACCCCGAAAAGGAGGAACCGATGGCCATCAGCGAGTCCAGGAAGGAAACCGTAGCGGCGCTGGAAAACATCATCAAGATCGTCGGCAAGATGGGAGTGAAGATCGAGCGGTTCGATCCCGGAGACGTGAAGGTCCGCCTGCCGAAGGAGCCGAACATCAACCACGTCGGCATGGTCTATGCCGGGTCCCTCTTTTCCCTGGCGGATTTCACGGGGGGCGTCCTCTTCAGCTCCTGCTTCGACCTGATGAAATACATCCCCATCCTGAAGGAGGCGTCGATTGTCTACCGGCGCCCGGCCATGACCGACATGACCATCGAGACGTCCTTTACGCAGGCCGAGATCGACGAACTCAGGAAAACGGCGGACAGCGTCGGCAAGGCCGATTTTGTCAAGGAGTTCGAATTGAAGGACGAGAGCGGGACCGTCTGCTGCATGGCCCGGGGAAGTTTTCAGATCCGCAAGGCCGGTTGACCTTCCGGATGATCCTGGAAGGGAGGCGACGGTCGCCTCCCTTTTTTTTTCCAGTCCGGCTGCCGATGCAGCCGTCATCCGGATGGCCGGCCGACGGTGGTTTCCCGGGGCGGAAACATTCTTCTTGACCTATATTAAATTAATATATATCCTTCCCGCCATACAACACGAAGCATTCCTGTTCGCAGCCTTCCCCTGCTGCAGCGCCGGCATGCCGGTCCGCCGTCGCGGTTCCGGTCCCGTACAACGGACGATCCTTTGAGGTGACCGCCATGTCTGTACGCTATGCCATCCTGGGGCTCCTTCACTACCGGAACATGCACGGGTACGAGATCAAGCGGCACATCGAGCGCCACTTCGGTCACATGTGGACCATCAACTACGGCCAGATCTACCCGAACCTCCGAACCCTGGTCGAAGAGGGCCAGATCACCCTGGCCGACGTCTCGCCGTCGGAGAAGGGCGGTCCCCACCGGAAGCTCTATGCCGTCACGGAGAAGGGGCGTGAGGAATTCGGCCGGTGGCTGGAGAAGGAAGAGGACTCGCGGATGTTTCTCCGCGACCCGTTCCTCATGCGGTTCATCTTTTTCGGCTTCGGAAAACGGGACCGTGCCCTGGCCATCATCGACAATCAGCTCCGGATCTATGAAAGCCAGCTGGAGCGCCGCCGGCAGCTTCTCGATCGGTGGCAGGAGCAGGGGGAGTACGTGCGCCTCGTCGCCGAGCTCGGCGAGGAGTTCAACACCATGTACGTGACTTGGCTCAGAAGGGCGAGACAGGAAATCCTGGAGCGGATGGAGGAGTGATCGGAAACTGACCGTCGTTTTCACGTCCGTGGAGGAGGGACCATGGCGTACACGGGGATCACACTGGTTACCGGGGCTGCCGGATTCATGGGCAGCCATCTTGTCGAGCACCTCGTCTCCCTGGGGGTGCGGGTACGCGCCACCGCCCGCCCGCGCAGGGACACTTCCTTCTTCGACCGCCTGGGCGTCGAGTTCGTCCCTGCCGACCTGACAAAGCCGGAGACCCTGCCGCCTCTCTTTGCCGGCGGCGTGGACCGCGTCTTTCACCTTGGCGCCATCTGCAATTTTTCCACCCCTTACGAGAAGCTCCATCCCACCAACGTTGCCGGCGTGGAACACCTGACGGGGCTGGCCCTGAAGGCCGGCGTGAAACGGTATGTCCACGTCGGGTCCACGAGCGTCTATGGGCCATACAAGGGCGTCCCCTTTCATGAGGACGCCCCCCGGACTCCCCAGGACGACTACGGCCGCAGCAAGCGGGACGGGGAAGACGTCGTCTGGCGGCGCATGCGGGAGGGGCTGCGGGCGGTCATCACGCGGCCCTGTACGGTCTACGGACCCCGCTGCAACGACGGAGCCGGGAAGGCCTTTTCACGCCCCTCGTCCATCGCCGCCATCCCCGGGCACGGCCGGCAGCGGCTCTCCAACATCCGTGCCGAGGACGTGGCCGCCGCGGTGGAGTACCTCTCCCACCGGGACGAGGCCGTCGGCCAGGCCTACAACATCGCGGAGGACACCTACCCGACCGTCGGGGAGGCCCTCACCCTGGCGGCGAAGACCTTCGGCACGAAACCGCCCACCCTTCATCTTCCCCTGGGGCTCCTCAAGATTGTATCCCGGATCGACGGCCGGCTGGCCGCCCGCCGGGGCCGCATCCCCGACCTGGAGTACGATGCCGTCTGTTACCTCTATGACGATTACATCGTGGACAACACGAAGCTCAAGGCCACGGGCTACCGGCTGATCTACCCGGACTTCAGGACCTCCATGGAGCAGCTCAAGACCTGCGGGGCGGCCGCGGGAAGCTGACGTCCGGCCCGCGGCGCCGGGGAATGTTTTCAGGACGAAAGGAAGTCTCACCAATCAAGGAGGGGACAACATGGGACAGGTGGTCGTCATTACCGGTCTGGCCGACGGGATGGGAAGGGAAGTGGCAAAGATCCTTGCACGGGCCGGCGATACGATCGCCGGGTTTGACGTGTCCGCGGAAGGCATCGCCTCCCTGGGAAAGGAGCTGAACGAGATTTCCGGCACCACCGGGAAGCACTGCCTCGTGCCGCTCGACATCACCGACCGCCAGGGCATCCGGCACTTCCGGGACGAGGTCCTGGCGAAATACGGCCGGGTGGACACCGTCCTGTCCAACGTGGGAATCGGCTTTTTCGGGCCTTTCGAGGAGGTGGACCTGGAGGCGGCCCTCAAGTGCCTGGAGATCAACGTCATCGGCGCCGCGGCCGTGTTCCAGGCCTTCATCCCCGCCCTCCGGAAACAGGGAGGCGGAAAGCTCATCGCCATGTCCTCCCTGGTCGGCCAGATTCCGTTTCCCTTCGAATCGATCTATTCGGCCAGCAAGTTTGCCATCGAGGGAATGGTCATGTCCCTCCGGTACGAAGTGGAGCCCTTCGGTATCCGGGTGGCCCTGATCGAGCCCGCCCAGGTCTCGACGTCCTTCGCCGCGAAGATCCACAAGCTGCCCCCGGAAGGCTCTCCCTACCGGGAGCGGGCCCGGCGCTTCATCACCCGCGACAACGTCCTCATCAAGACGGCGCCGACACCCGACGAGGCGGCCGAGAAGATCGCCCGGATCGTCCGGCAGGACCGGCCGGCCTTCCACAACCAGGTGGATTTCATGAGCACGCTGTTTCTCTTCCTCAACCGGATCCTGCCCGTCAGGGTCCGCGATGCGATACTCCTGAGCCACATGGACATCAAATAGGGGGGACTTATGAGCTATACGTTCGATCTGCCGACCAAGATCATCATTGGCGAGGGATGTTCCGGGCAGCTGGGCGGGATCGTGTCCGGCAGCGGAGCCCGGCGCGTCCTCTGTGTCTGCGACCGGGGCGTCGAGGCTGCGGGAATCGTCGCTCCGCTGATTGAAACGATGGAGGCCTCGGGCCTCAAGGTTGAGCGATTCAACGGGGTGTTGCCGGATCCGCCCCTGGATATGATCGAGGAGTGCACAAAAAGGGCGGTGGACATGAAGCCGGATGCCTTCGTGGCGATCGGCGGCGGCAGCTCCATCGACACGGCAAAGGCCGTCAACGCGAACCTGACCAACCCGGGGACGTTGAAGGAGCATGCCATTCTTCTCAACGGCCTGAAGGTCTTTCCCTTCGAGAAGCCGCTCCTGCCGCTTTATGCCCTCCCGACGACCGCCGGGACAGGCAGCGAGGTGTCTCAGGGGGCGGTGGTGACGGACGACGAGCTGAAACTGAAACTGTCCATCATCGCGCCGAACCTGATGCCCACCATGGCGATCATCGATCCCGCGCTGACGGTCGGCCTGCCGCCTGCGATCACTGCATCCACCGGAGTGGATGCGCTGGCCCATGCCGTCGAAGGTCTCATGAGCGGCCTCGCCCTGATGATGCCCTCCCCCATGCGGGAGGGGTTTGCCCTGACCGCCATCGAACTTGTCCTCAACAACCTGGAGACGGCGATCCGCGACGGGAAGGACATGAAGGCGAGGACGAACATGTCCTACGCGGCCTTCCTGGCCATGCTGGGGAGCACCAGCGGGTACAGCATGGGACACGTCATGGGACACGCCATCGCGGAGGTGAGCGGCATCCACAATCACGGATTCCTGTGCGCCTCCATCCTCCCGTACAACGTCGAATTCCTGGCGGAATGCATTCCCGGGACGCTGCCGCGGCTGGCGGCGTTCCTGAACGTGGACGCGGAAGGGAGATCGCCCGCCGAGACCGGCGCGGCGGTCCGAGACGCCCTCCGCGGATTTTTAACATCCTGCGGTGTCCCGGCGCTGAAGAACCTGGGGATGAAGCCGGCGGACATGAAGGAGATCGTACACCACTGCACCTCCGGCACCTGGTACATGCTGGCCCCCAGGAGGCCGTCAGAGGAGGAGATGACCCGGTGGCTCGAAGCGGCCTGCGAGGGATAAAGACCACAGGAGCTGCCATCAATCGCCGGTACGGTGAACCGCAATGAAACAGCCAGGGAGAAGACGAACATGACCATGCAATCGGAAGCGAACGTGAAGGAGCGAAACCGCCTTTACATCCATGGCGAGTGGGTCTCGCCGAAGGGAACCGGCAGGGCGCCCGTCGTCAACCCCTGCACGGAAGAGCAGGTGTCGAGCGTGATCATGGGGAACGGGGAGGACGTCGACCGGGCCGTCCGGGCGGCGCGAGCGGCGTTTCCGGAGTGGTCCGGGACCTCCGTTGCACAGCGGGCCGGCTTTCTCGCGAAGATCGCCGCGGCCATGGCCGCCCGGCAGAACGAGATCGGCGACACCATCGCCACCGAGATGGGAATGCCGGCACCCTGGTCGCGAATGATTCAGGGTGGACTCCCCATTGCCACGCTGAACAGCTTTGTTCCCATCCTGGAGAACTACCCGTTCGAATACGACATGGGCCGGACCCGGATCGTGAAGGAGGCCATCGGCGTCTGCGGCTTCATCACGCCCTGGAACTACCCCCTCCACCAGATCATCGGCAAGGTCGCCCCCGCCCTCGCTGCAGGCTGCACCATGGTCGTCAAGCCCAGCCGGCTCGCCCCGCTGAACGCCTTTATCCTGGCCGAGATCATCGAGGAGGTCGGGCTTCCCCCGGGCGTCTTCAACCTGGTGACCGGAGCGGGCTCGGAGGTGGGGCATGCCCTGGCGTCGCACCCGGACGTCGACATGGTTTCCCTCACCGGCTCCACGCAGTCCGGCGTCCTGGTGGCCCAGGCGGCTGCCCGGACGATCAAGCGCGTGACCCTGGAGCTGGGTGGAAAGTCCCCCAATGTCCTTCTCCCCGACGCGGATTTTCCCACGGCGGTACTCAAGGGCGTGTACCAGTGCTTCCTGAACGCCGGCCAGACCTGCATCGCCCTCTCCCGGATGATCGTTCCGGCGGACAGGCAGGACGAGGTCGTCGCGCTCGCCGGGGCGACGGCCGAATCAGTCGTCGTGGGCGACGCCTTCGCCGACGGCGTCTACATGGGACCCATGGTGGACCGCCAGCAGCTTGCATCGGTACGGGATTACATCGAGACGGGGATCCGGGAGGGCGCAACCTTGGTGACAGGCGGGACAGAGCCGCCGGTGCACCTGCCGAGGGGCTATTTCGTCAGGCCGACCGTCTTGGCCGACGTCCGCACCGGCATGACCGTCGCCCGCGAGGAGATCTTCGGACCGGTCCTGTGCATACTTCCCTATAAAAACGAGGAGGAAGCCATCGGGATCGCCAACGACAGCGTATACGGGCTCTCCGGATCGGTCTGGTCCGGGGATCCCGAAAGGGCGCGAAGCGTGGCGAAGCGGATCCGAAGCGGCCAGGTGTTCATCAACGGTGCCGATTTCGACATCAATGCCCCGGCGGGAGGTTACAAGCAGTCGGGAATCGGCCGGGAGCGTAGCAAGTACGGCCTCGAAGAATACCTGGAAATCAAGGCATTGATTGGTCACAATCCTTCCTGATGGAGACATCGAGGCAGGCAAAAAAAAGGATGACCCCAATCCAGTCTGACGGGGCGGTCGCCCCGGGGAGGGACACATGAAGGCCCAGACCAGTCCGGTTTACGCGGTGCCGGCGACGCGCGTCGGCCGCCTCCGGGAGAAAATCGTCCACGCCCCCCAGGAGGTGTGCATCCAGCGTGCCCGGTACCTGACGGAGGCCATGGCCCGCCACTGGGACCGGCACCCCCTGACCCGCATGTCCCTTGCCTTCGAGCACATCCTGGCAAATATCGACGTCGTCATCCGGGAGGACGAGCTCATCGTGGGCTGCCGGACGTCAAAGCTCAAGGGGGCGCCCCTGTTCCCGGAAAACAAGAGCCGATGGATCGCGGGCGACCTGGAAAGCTTCGACCGGCGCGTGCTCCAGCGGGCCCTGATCACGGAGGAGGAGAAGCGGGAGCTCCGGGAGGACATCCTGCCCTTCTGGGAGGGACGGACCGCGGAGGAGCGCTTCGAGGCCCTCCTGCCGGAGGACGTGGCCGAGGACATGGACAAGTACATCTTCACGATGATGCTGGAGATCACTTACGGCATCGGCCACTTCACCATGAACCACCCCCGGATCCTCCGGCAGGGACTGGCGGGCGTGATCGCCGACATCGGCCTCCGCCAAGGCACTCTCTCCAAGGCCGAGCGGGAAGGGGAGAAGGGGATTTTCTACGAGGCGGTCATCCTGTCCCTGAAGGCGGCCGTCGCCTTTGCCAACCGTTATGCCGTGCTGGCCCGGGAACTGGCGGAGCGGGCGGCCGCGCCGCTCCGGCGGGCGGAACTCCTGGAAATCGCCAGGGTCTGCGAGCGGGTGCCGGAGCACCCGGCCCGTACCTTCCGCGAAGCGATCCAGTGCGTGTATTTCATCCACCTGCTCTCCCAGATCGAGTCGGGAGGCAATTCCATCTCGCTCGGCCGGATCGACCGGATCCTCTTGCCGTACTACGAGGCGGACCTTGCCGCCGGCCGGATCACCCCGGAGCAGGCCCGGGAGCTCCTGGCCCTGCTCTTCGTCAAGACCAACGAGATCTGGAACGTCCTGGAGGAGGCCTTCATCCCCGGAGGTGAGGGGACGGAGGGCAAGACGACCCAGAACGTCACCGTCGGCGGGGTGGACGCCCGGGGGGAGGATGCGACGAACGCCCTCAGCACGATAGGACTGGACGCCTTCGCCGACGTCCGGACCGTGCAGCCCAACTTCGGCGTGCGGCTCTCTGCCGGCACCCCGGAATCCTTCGTCATGAAGGCCGCCGGGTACGCTAAGGACGCCGTCCCACTCCATTTCTTCAACGACGAGGCCGTCGTTCCGGCCCTCGTCCAGGCGGGACACACCCTGGAGGACGCCCGGGACTACGGGGTCGTGGGGTGCCTGGAACCCAGTGCCCAGGGAAAGTCCTTCTGCTCCACCTTCGCCGTCCAGTTCAACGGGATCAAGTGCCTGGAGTTCGCCCTGTCCAACGGCATCGACAACATTTTCGGCTACCTCTCTGGCATCGAGACGGGAGATCCAGCATCCTTTACCACCTTCGGCGACGTCTGGAGCGCCTACGACCGACAGGTCGAGCACTTCCTCGGGCAGGTGGTGAAGGGCATGGCCGTCCTCGACCAGGCCATCGCGGAACGGGTGCCATCCCCCTTCGCGTCGGCGATGATCGACGGTCCCCTGGAAAAAGGCCTGGACCTCACCCGGGGAGGGGCCGTCTACAACGCCACAGGGGTGCAGCTCATGGGCTTCTCCAACATCGCCGATAGCTTCACCGCGGTGAAGAAGGCCGTCTTCGAGGACCGGCGCTGCACCATGGGAGAGCTTGCCGCGTGGCTCTCAGACGACTGGACGGACGTGGAAAACAAACGGCTGTTCTTCCTGGAGAAGCTGCCCAAGTACGGCAACGACGACGACGAAGCCGACGCCATGGCCGCGAGGGTCATGGCCCATTTTTGCGAGCGCCTCGAGCCGCACCGGAACTTCCGGGGCGGTGCCTTCTGGCCGGGGATCTTCTCCGTGGGGTTCCATCTGGCCTTTGGGTCCTTTACCGGGGCCACGCCGGACGGGCGGAGCGCCGGGGACATCCTGGGCAACGGCATTACGCCCTCCAACGGCCGAGCCCTCCGGGGGCCGACGGCGGTCATGAACTCCGTGACGAAGCTGCCCCTTCAGATGGCGACCAACGGCGTCAACCTGAATATGCGCTTCTCCGGGAAGCGCCTGGACCCGGCGATCCTCGCGGCGCTGGTCCGGGCATATTTCAAGAAGGGCGGCGTCCAGGTGCAGTTCAACATGATCGACACGGACGTTCTCCGGGACGCCCAGGCACACCCGGAGCGGTACCAGGATCTCGTCATCCGGATGAGCGGATACTCCGTGACGTTCGTCGACCTGAGCGACACGGCGCAGGACGAGATCATCCAGCGCATGGAATACGCCGTCTGAATCGGCGTTCCGGAAAGGAAGAACAGGGAGGGATGCCGTGAGCAAGGTCATGACCATGAAGGAGGCCGTGGAGACCCATGTCCATGACGGCGACTTCGTCTTCATCGGGGGCTATATCTGCAGGACGCCTTTTTCCGCCGTCCACGAGATCATCCGCCAGCGGAAATCGGGACTGACGATCACCCGGGGGAACGCCGCGGACGACTTCGACATGCTGATCGGCGCCGGCGTCGTGAAGCGCTTCGTCTCCACGTTCATCTCATTAGGCCTCTACGGCCTCGCCCGCTGCTACCGGCGCTCCCTGGAAAAGGGGATTCCCCACCGGATCGAGGTGGAGGAGTACACGAACCTCTCCCTCCCGATGATGCTCATGGCGGGCGCAATGGGGATGCCCTTCGTCCCCGTGAAGGACATGGTGGGGACGGACCTGCTGAACATCCGGGGATTCCTGGGGGAGAACAAATACCGGCTGATCGAATCGCCCTTCGACGGCAGGCCGGTCCTCCTCGTGCCGGCCCTGAATCCCGACGTGGGGATCATCCACGTCCAGCAGGCCGACGAGAACGGGAACGCCCAGATCTGGGGGATCGGCGGGGACTGCAAGTACGGAGCCAACGCCTCGAAGAAGGTCATCGTCTCCTGCGAGCGGATCGTCAGCCGGGAGACCATCGGGAAGGACCCCTCCCGGACCATCGTGCCGGATTTCAAGGTCGTCGCCGTGGTGGAGGAGCCCTTCGCCTCGCACCCCGGGTACACGCCGGGTTTCTACGACCTCGACCTGGGCTTCGGCTACCTCTACAAGGAGGCCTCCGGCACGGTGGAAGGGTTCGAGGCCTTTCTCCGGGAGTGGGTATACGACATCCCCGACCGGACGGCCTACATCCAGCATTTCATCGACCGGTTCGGATACGCCCGCTTCAGGAGCCTGCAGGCCCGGTTCGATTACGGCTACCCGGTGAGCTACGAATACTGAAGCGCCCGGCCCGATGAGGGGGGCAGAGCATGCCCCTTCCGGGGGAAACAATGCGGCGCGGGGATGGAATGAATTCCATCCCCTTCTCCAAGGAGGCGGAAAGCAATGACGGAGCACCCGAACGACTACATCAAGCCGGAGCTGATGGCCTGCTGCGGGGCGCGGGAGATCCGGGACGGCGACGTGGTCGTCGTCGGCACGGGGTTCCCCACCATGTCGGCAAACATCGCCAAATACACCCATGCCCCGAAGGCGGTGATGATGCAGGAATCCGGGGTCTACGACGCCCGGCCCCGCAGGCCCGCCCTGTCCGTCGGCGACGCCTGCCTCAATCCCGGAGCTGCCATGATCGGCGGTCTCGTGGACATCATGGGCATGTTCCTGCAGGGAGGATGGATCGACGTCGGGTTTCTCTCGGGCTCCCAGGTGGACCGGTTCGGGAACATCAACACGACCTGCATCGGGCCTTACGACCGTCCGGTAAGCCGGCTGCCGGGGAGCGGCGGCGCCAATCCCATCGGGTCCATGGCGAAGCGCGTCCTCATCATCGCCCAGCACCACCCGCGCCGCCTTCCGGCCCGCGTCGATTTCATCACGACGCCCGGATACATCGACGGAGCCGGGGCCAGGGAGAGGTGGAACCTGCCTGCCGGCACGGGTCCCCAGGTCATCATTACGAACAAGGCGGTCCTCCGCTTTCACCCGGAGACGAAGGAGGCCTGCCTGGCCAGTTATCATCCCGGCTGCACCATCGACGAAATCCGCGGCATGACCGGCTGGGATCTTCAGGTGGCTGACGACGTCCACGAGACGGAGCCGCCCCGGGCGGAGGAGCTGCGGGTCATCCGCGAGGTCCTGGATCCGCACCGGATGATCAAGATCTATGAATCAAAGGGCTATGTGTAGAGCGGACGTTGAAAGGGGATCGTCTGCTGCATGTTCTTTGTACCTCGCCGCTCGGCGTATATAAAAATGCGGTTCGCGGCTCAGAGGCTTCGGGAGCCTTGCGTCCAACCCCTTTTGAACGGCCGGAAATCGTGACGCCGGCGGTCGATGATCAAAAAAATGGACCTGTTTTCGTGACCGGACCCGAAGAGGAGGAGGGTGCTCATGGATCATACGGAGAAGCTGGCGGCGTTCCTGGCGGGGATCACCTTCGATGCGCTTCCCCCGGAGATCGTCCACAAAGCGAAGCTGTGCGTCCTGGACTATGTCGCCAACGTCTACGGCTCCCTGGAGCTGGAGGCCGTCTCCGGGGTGGTGGACTACATCCGCTCCCTCGGCGGGCCGCCCCGGGCCACCGTCCTGGGATGCGGCTTCCGGACGGACCTTCACCATGCGGCGTTCCTGAACGGGACGACGGCGGAGGCCATTGAGGCCCAGGACGGGCTCCGCTTCGGCGGGAACCACCCGGGGACGGCGGTGATTCCCGCCGCCCTGGCCGTGGCGGAGGAGAAGGGACTGGGCGGGAAGGCGGTCATCGAGGCCGTCGTCGCCGGGTACGAGGCGGCGGACCGGCCGGCGGCGGCGATGCATCCCTGGCACACCCTGGGGGGATTCCTTCCCACGGGGACCTGCGGGACCTTCGGCGCGGCCGCGGCGGCCGCCCGGTTGAGGGGATGCGACGCCGGGGGCATGCTGAACGCCCTGGGATGTGCCGGCTACCTGGTGCCCCTCTCCATGGCGCAGCAGCTCATGGGCGGGTACACCGTCAAGATCGTCCAGGGTGGCCAGGCGGCCCTCGCGGGGCTGATGGCGGCGGGGCTGGCCGGTGCCGGGATCACCGGGGACCGGCAGGTCTTTGAGGGGTCGGAGCTGAAGGGCGGATTCACCCAGATCACGACGCGGATGGATCCGAAGTTTGAGAGGCTGACGGAGGCGCTCGGGGAGCACTACACGATCGGCGACATCTATTTCAAGCCCTACACGGCCTGCCGCCACACCCACGGCGCTGCCCAGGCGACGCTGGAGCTGATGAAGGAGGAAAGGCCCGATCCGGCGGACATTGCCGCCGTCGAGGTCTTCACCTATGGCATGGCGGTCATCGCCGTGGGAAAGGGAGTCGCGGAGAGGGATACCTTCGTGAACGCCCAGTTCTCCATTCCCTATGTCACCGCTGTCTGCATTCTCGACGGGGCACTGGGGCCGCTGCAGCTCACGGAGAAGCGGATGGCCGACCCCGCCCTCTTCGCGTTGTCGAAAAAAGTATCCGTCCTGATGGACGAGGCGTTGAACGGCGTCTACCCCGACAAGACCTCCAGCCGCGTGGAGATGCTGCTCCGGAGCGGCAGGCGGCTTGTCCGACAGGTGGACGTCCCCAAGGGCGACCCGCGGGACCCCATGGAGGCGGCCGACCTGGCCGACAAGGTCCGGTTTTTCGCAGGCTCCCGGGAAAAGGAACAGACGGAGCGGATCATCGGGATGATCCTCAACCTGGAAACGATTCCGGACATCCGGGATCTCATCGGCCTGGTCTGAAGACCGGGCGGAATTTCACAAGAAGGAACAAGGAGTAGAGCGAATGGATTTTTCCTTGAACGACGAACAGAAGATGCTCCTTTCAACCCTGCAGTCCATGGGGGAGCGGGAGAAGTTCCGGGAGCGCGCCGCGGAGATCGACCGGACGGGTGAGTTTCCCTTCGACCTGATGGCAAGGTACGCCGAAATGGGGCTCCTGGGCATGACCCTGTCGCCGGAACACGGCGGCGGCGGTCAGCCGGCCATCAACGCCATCCTGGCCATCGAGGAACTGGCCAAGTACAGCCCCATGATCGCGGCGCCCGTCTTCGAGTCCAACGTGGGGCCCGTCCGGGTGATCGACCTGTTCGGGACGGAGGAGCAGAAGCAGGCGATCATCCCCGGGGTCTGCCGCGGGGAGCGGAGCGTCTCCGTCTGCATGACCGAGCCGGAGGCCGGTTCGGACCTGACGGCCCTCTCCACAAAGGCCGTGGAGGACGGGGACTCGTACATCCTCAACGGCCGGAAGATCTTCATCACCGGCGGCGGCCACGCCAGCCACTACATGGTCTATACCCGCTTCGGCGAGACGTCGGGCTACAAGGGCATCGGCGGCCTCCTCGTGGAGAAGGGCGCGCCCGGTTTCACCTTCGGGAAACAGGAGGAGTTCCTGGGCCTCCGGGGCATGCCGTCCTGCGAGCTGGTCTTTGAGGACGTCCGGGTCCCGAAGGAGAACGTCGTCATCAAGGCCGGGGATTTCAGCAGGCTCATGTGGACATTCGACATCGAGCGCTGCGGCAACGCCGCCATGTGCCTTGGCACGGCGGGCGGGGCCCTGCGGGAGGCCATCGCCTATGCCCAGGCCCGCCAGGCCTTCGGGCGGCCCATCTGCGAGTTCCAGGCGATCCAGTTCATGACCGTCGACATGGCGATGAAACTGGAGGCGGCGAAGCTCCTGGTCTACCGGGCGGCCTGCGGGGCGGGGCAGGGCCTGCCCTCGATCTATGATGCCTCCATGGGGAAGTGTTTTGCCAACGAGATGGTGATCGAGGTGACGAACCTGGCCATGCAGATCTTCGGCGGGTACGGCTACAGCAAGGAGTTTCCCGTCGAGCGGATGCTACGGGATGCCCGGGCCTGGGGGGTGGCCGGCGGTACGGTGCAGATGCTCCGGATCACCCTGGCCAGCGTCCTGTACGGCCGGCGCTTCGACCAGCGCCGGGGAAAATAAGCGAAGGGAGACGAAAGGGGGGACCATGGGGACCTATTATCGCGATGCGGATCATCTGTACGAGATCTATGGATATTTCATGGAGCGGATCCTGACGGACGAGAAGATCGGCTCGAAGATGGCCAAGGCGGGGATCATCATCCGCTTTATATACACGGACCCCGATTCCGAGATCACCATCGACCTGAAGAACCCGCCGGATAAGCCCGGATATTACGGGTCCTACCGTCTCGGTCCCTGCGATCTCAAGGAGGACGTCTGGTCGAAGCAGGCGGCGGACTTCTCCCACAGCTTCTGGCACGGCCTGGAGAATCCCGTCGCCGCGGTCACCCGGGGCAGGGTCAAGCAGGGCGGCAAAATCACCGCCATGATGAAGCTCCTGCCCGTCGTGAAGCCGGCCTTCCAGATGTTCCCGGTGATCCTGCGGGAGCTGGGATACCAGGATCTCGTCATCTCGAAAAAGGGTTGAGGGGGCGGCGGGAGCGGGACGTTGGGCGAAACGGGAACGATCTTCGACATCCAGCGGTTCAGCGTCCACGACGGGCCGGGGATCCGGACGACGGTGTTCTTCAAGGGATGTCCCCTCCGCTGCGCCTGGTGCGCCAACCCGGAGTCGCAGGAGAGGCTGCCGCAGCTCCTCCTGCGGGACAGCCGGTGCACCGCCTGTGGCCGGTGCCTGGCGGCCTGCCCGGAGAGGGCCCTCCGTATCACGAAGGAAAGTCGCCGGCGGATCGCCTGGAAGAAATGCACGCAGTGTCTCCGCTGCGTCGAGGCCTGCGAGACGGGGGCACTCTCCATTTCCGGCCGGGAAGCAACAGTCGGGGAGATCGTGAATGAATTGGAACGGGACCGCGCCTTTTACGAGTCTTCCGGCGGCGGCGTGACCCTCTCCGGGGGAGAGCCCCTCCTGCAGCCCGAATTTGCCGTCCGCCTGCTGGCGCGCTGCAGGGAAGCAGGGCTGCATACGGCCCTGGACACGTCGGGATGCGCCGATCCCGACGTTCTGCGGGCGGTGATCGCACATGCCGACCTGGTCCTGTACGACATCAAGACGCTGGACGACGGGCGGCACCGGGCATGCACAGGCGTCGGGAACGCCCTCATACTCGATAATGCAGGGCTCGCTGCCAGCCGGGTCCGGACCTGGTTCCGGGTCCCCCTCGTGGCGGGCGTGAACGACGGAGAGGATGAGATTCGCGGGATCGCGGCCCTGGCGCGGGAGCTGGGGGTGGAACAAATCAGCCTGCTCCCGTACCATCCGGGGGGACGGGACAAGAACCGGCAGATCGGTCGCAGAATCGAAGGATTTCAAGGAAGGCGGCCGACGGACCGGCGCGTGGAGAGGCTCCGGCGCATCGTCGAAGCGGAGGGTGTCGCCTCGTCCATCGGACGCTGAACGGATGAAGGAGGAATCTCCCCTTCCTGTCTACGGGGCGGTCGTTCCCGAGGAAGGTGCCGTTGCCGGCGGCGCCGGCTCCCTCCGGCGGTCGTCGACGACGATGTTCCGGAGGATCTCCCAGGCCTTCTCCACTCTTTTCCGCTCCTCCTCGCCGGGGTCGATCTTCGACCGGCCCGTCGAATGGACGACCACTGTCTTCCCGCTCTTGTCTGTGATCTCCCGGACTCCCATCGTATCGTACGGACTTTCTTTCGCCTCCCGTTCCTGCTCGATCATGAGCTGGATCGTCCGGTCGCTGACGCCGGCCTTTTTCAGCTTCAGGACCTGATCCGGCGTCAGCCCGAGGCAGGGCAGGGGTGCCAGGAACAGGACAAGCAGGAACACTGGGACCGCTGTGGTAAGGGTTTTCATGGAATCCCTCTCTTTTTTCCCTGTTCCTACCATGAATCCGCCGTTCTGGAAATGGCCGCAAGGCGTGTTTGACGCCTTGATTCGTTTCCGATATAAAATATGGCACGTTTTATGGAGCAGCGATGGATCGAGACGGTCTTCCGGCGATATCTTCAGAAACAGAGCGGAATCAAGACGATTTTCGACAGTTTTTCGAGAATGCCCGGGAGGGGTTTTTCCGAATCGCGGAAAACGGCCGATACCTGCTCCTGAATCCTGCCATGGCCCGCATCTTCGGATATGATTCACCGGAAGAGATGATGCGGACCGTCATGGACGTGGCCGGGCAACTCTTCGTCGATCCGGCCGAAGGGAAGAGACTCCGGGAGGCCGTCGAGAAGACGGACGGTCCTGTGAGCCTGGAGACAAAGGCCTGCCGGAAAGACGGACAAATCATCTGGATCTCCGTCAGTATCTGTTGTGTCCGGGATGAAGGCGGGCGGATCCGGTACTGCGAAGGGGTCGTTACGGACATCACGGAACGAAAAGAGATGGAGAAAGCACTGAAGGATTCGGAGGAGGAGTACCGCCTCCTTGTGGAAAACGCGCTGGACGCGGTCTTTGTCGTCCAGGATGGAACGATGAAATTCGCCAACCGTATGGCGGAAGACGTCCTGGGTTACACGCGGGAAGAGATCGCCGGACTGCCGTTTGTCGAGTTCATCCATCCCGACGATCGCGAGCTTGTCTACGGGCGGTATCTCAAGAGGCTCAAGAAGGAGGAGGCGCCCTCGCTGTACGAGTTCCGGGCCGTCAACCGGGAGGGCCGGGAACTGGATGTGCAGATCAACTCCATCCCGGTGACGTGGAAGAACCGGCCGGGGGCGCTTTGCTTCATCCGGGACATCTCGCCCCGGAAGGAACTGGAGAAACGCCTGCTCCAGGCGCAGAAGATGGAGGCCATCGGAACGCTTGCCGGAGGGATCGCGCACGATTTCAACAATCTGCTCATGGGCATCCAGGGCTATGCCTCCCTGATCCTGCAGGAGCTCGAAGAGGAAAATCCGTTGCGGGAGCGGGTGCGGGGGATCGAGAGGCAGGTAAAGAACGGCGCCGACCTGGCAAGGCAGCTCCTCGAATTCGCGCGAGGCGGGAAATTCCAGGTCATCCTGACGGATATAAACGACATCATTGAGAAAACTTCTTCCATGTTCGGGCGGACGAGACGGGAGGTCACGATTCACACGAATCTTCGAACGGGCCTCTGGTCAGCGAACGTGGACCGGAACCAGATTGAGCAGGTTCTCCTCAACCTGTACGTCAATGCCTCGCAGGCCATGCCGGGCGGGGGAAGCCTGTACCTGCACTCGGATAACATGGAGTTCGAGCAGGAGGAGGCCCAGGCCCTCGGTCTGCCCGCGGGCAGGTATGTACGGATCGGGGTCACCGACACGGGCATGGGGATGGATGACAGAACCAAGGCGAGGATCTTCGAGCCTTTTTTCACCACGAAGGAGATGGGCAGGGGAACGGGGCTGGGCCTGGCCACCGTTTACGGCATTGTCACCGGCCATGGCGGCACGATCCAGGTCTACAGCGAGAAGGGACATGGCACCAGCTTTCACATTTATTTCCCTGCCTCCGAAGGCAGGGCGGCAAAGGAGAAAGAGAGAGTCATGACCGAAGAGACGAAGAAGGGAAGAGAGACGGTGCTCATCGTGGACGATGAAGAGGTTGTCGCAACGGTTGCCAGCGAGATGCTGGAGCACCTGGGCTACCAGGTCATCGTGGCGAGAAGCGGAAACGAGGCGCTGGAAGTATTTACCAGCCGCAAGGGAGAAATAGACCTGATCCTGCTGGACATGATCATGCCCAAAATGAGCGGCGGGGAGACGTTCGACCGGCTCAAGGAAATGGACCCGGCGGTCCGCGTCATTCTCTCCAGCGGATACAGCATTGACGGCGAGGCGAGACAGATCCTCGGCCGGGGATGCAGGGGCTTCATCAACAAACCGTATACGCTGCAGATGCTCTCGGAAAAGATCCGCGAGGCACTTGCCTGATGCGGTTCGACGATTTCCACGTCGGGGATCGCTTCGAATCGCCCGGTCTGACGATGACGGAGAGCTCCATCATCGATTTTGCCCTGCAATTCGACTCCCAGGCCTTTCATCTCGATACGGAAGCGGCGAAGGAGTCCATCTACGGCGGTCTCATCGCCAGCGGGATTCACACGATCGCCGTGACGTTCCGGCTCTTCCTGATGACGGGCGTGCTCAAGAACAACCTGGGGTCGCCCGGCTTCGACGAGCTGCGCTGGCTGTTGCCCGTCCGTCCCGGCGACACGCTGCGGGCGATGGCGGAAGTGCTCGAGACGAAACCCCATCGCTCCCACCAGGACCGCGGCATCGTTCGCATGAGGATCGCCACGCTCAACCAGCGCAGCGAGACCGTCCAGACGATCGTCTGCAACCTGATGATTCGCCGACAGCCGGTCCAATCCGAATGACAATGGTCACAGGATCAGAGGCCGCAATGGCGCACCGGATGGATGCGTCGGGGCGCTGGGGCTGCCACGGGGCTTCCGCCGTCGTGGACGCTCTTCCGCGGGCGTCGTCCATGAAGCGTCTCTCCATTCCAGTCCCAGCAAATCATCCGTTGGAGGAAATCTCTTGAAAGCACTGAAAATCGTTCTCGCGCTCGTCGTCGTACTCGTCGTCGTTCAGCTCGCCCTGACGGGCATCAACATCTGGCAGAAGGGCGGACCTTACAAGGGACAGACCATGGAGCAGATCCTCGGCGTCGATCCGGCGAAGGCCACGGACAAGGACATCGAGAAGCTCGACAAGGCGGCCGTCTTCCAGCTCTTCTACGCCGCCCCGGCGCCGAAATTCGAGGACGTGAAGGGCGAATACAACGCGAAAACGCTCCCGGTGGGAATCCTGGCAGCATCCGCCGATTTCTACACGCACAACTTCTTTGGCCCCGGACGCTGGGTGGGGAAGGCCTTTCTCCCGGCGGAGAAAGAGAAGGGGTGGGGATACAATCTGTTCTCGGGCAAGGGAAAAGACGGGAAAGAAGCGATCGCGCGAACCAGGAAAATGAATACCGGCATCGGGAAGTCGAATATCGACGGGAAAGAGTCGTTTCACCTCGACTACAGTCCCTACAACGCGGGGACCGTTCGTTCCATGCACGACGAGTTGAGAAGGATCAACGACAACCTCATGCTGGGGATGGGCTACATGGGGCTCGGCGGCGGCTCGATCAACCCGGCCCCCTTCCTGGTCATCGGCCCGGCCGCCCCCTGGGTCGGCCCGGACAAGGAATGAAACAACCGGTCAGATGTGTTTATGCACTGCATCAAAAAATGGGGGCAGATTTCAAATCGACCCCCATTTTCTTTCGATATTTTTTTGATGCGCGGCAAACAATCCGTCCTATTTTTCCTTCATCATCTCCCGGATCTCGTCTTTCAGCGCCAGCTTGCTCACCTTGCCGTTGGCCAGGAGCGGCAGAAGCGGACGGATGATGAACTTCTTCGGGACCTTGTAATTGGCCATCTTCCCCTTGCAGTATTCCCGGAGCTCCTCCTCCGTGACCTCCTGGCCCGGCATGGGCATGACAAAAGCCCAGCCGACCTCCTGGTAGATCTCGTCGGGCACGCCGATGACGGCGGAGAAGA
>DAOSEM010000014.1 GCA_035363115.1 Syntrophales bacterium
CACGAGGGCAAGCTGGTGGTCTACGGCGAGGAGAAGGCCGGCGGAAGCCACTGAGATATCTGTGAGAAACAGCGACAATCATTCAACAACTCAAAAGACCCGCCTTACGAGGCGGGTCTTTTCTATGAAGACAGGTTGAATTGATCGATAATAGTAAACGGCATGACGAATCTTGTGACAATTGTTGTGACATCTATCAGCATGAACAATGACTCATCATGCTGTATTCATGTATTTTTCTTGTGACAAAATCGCTGACATTTCTCTTGACGCCAAGATCATGCCATGCTACGCATTCCCTGCCGGGTGGAACACGTTAGCTTGGCATCTTTTGTGACAGTATTCGAAGTCGTTTCACCTTAAAATACTATTTTCATAAAGAATAATGGTGACAAAAACATGGGCGAAAACACGGTCAGGAAAGTCATGACCTTCAAAACGGGCAATTTCGCATTCAGCTCGAAATATGACGCTCAAAAAATAAACCCTCTGATATTGCAGGGAAGAATGTCATATGAAGCAATTGCCGATTTACCGATTTTGCCTGAATGGTCGACCTATCTGGAAGAGGAATTGATCCGCAGATCGATATTCAGCACGGCTGCCATCGAAGGCAATCCATTAAAAGAAGACGAAGTTGGAAAAATTATAAAAGATACAGGGAATGAGGAAAAGGCCAGCCAAGCGGAAAAGGAAATTATCAACCTGAAGAATGCGTATTCCTACATGAAGGAACATGATGCATCAGGCGCTTCCGTTCAAATAACGGAAGATAACATCAGAGATCTTCATAAAATCATAACGGACGGGCTCGATTATCAGGACAACGTCTCAGGCAATTACAGAAACCACGTAGTGAAAGTCGGCGACAATGAACATGGTGGAATTTACACGCCACCAAAATGTTTGCCCGATATAGAAAACTTAATGAAGGAATTCACAGAATGGATCAACTCAGATGAAATCATGCGGTTGGATACGCTTGTGAGAGCTGCGTTGGCCCACTATCACTTAGGGTTGATTCATCCTTTTGGCAATGGCAATGGAAGGACTATTCGGATTGTTGAGGCTATTATAATTAGAAAGTCCGGCATTAAATACGTCCCAACCATGCTTTCAAATTACTACTACAGAAACATCGATCATTATTATTTGGCTTTTTCCATGGCCAGAAAAAACGCCGATCATGACATATCAGACTTTCTTACATTCATGATAAATGGGGTCATAGAGTCGCTTGCTGAAATCAAGCGTAACGTAACATTCATGATTAAATTTCTCGTAATGAGGGATTATTATTCTTCTCTCAGGTCCAGCAAAAGCATCACCCAGAGACAGCATGACCTGTTATCGATCATGCTGGATACCTTCAAGAGTGTATCCTTAAAGGATCTTTTCTCAGTTTCTCCATATAAAGCACTATACCGGAATGTGAGCGAAAGAACGGCCAGGAGAGACTTAAGTAAGTTGGTAGAGATGTCCGTTATGAAGCAAGAAGATGACGGCTCTTATAATCTGAATATTAGAACGCTCGGCTAAAATGCCGGTTCGTTCCTTGACCTCCTTTGTCAACCATTCTCTACTTGGAAAGCACTATCGTTTCCGATTTGAAATTTTGATAAATTCTCATTTTCTCTGCTGTAAATTTCAAAACACAATAATCAGGATCCGTAACACCAAGAGGATAATACAAATCATCACCGTCTCGCCAAATCATCTTCTTTGTTCTCTGATCCGTCAGAACTTTCATCTTGCCGATCAGCATGACGCCACGGAAAAACCGTCTGTCATAGAAATAAATGCAAGCTTTATCGTTTGCTCGATACTGCTTCACGCGCATCGACGATGTATTTGTTGTGAAATAAAATTCTTTAAGTCCTACCCTTTTTCTTGGCAACAACATGGCTTTGGTATTCGGAAAGCCGGATTCATCGATCGAACTGATTATTGAGACTCCCGCTTTATCAATCAATTTTTCAATGGTTTCATTGGACATCGTCATTGGCGGCCTCCTTGAATTTGATCGTCAAATGACAGCCTGGTCAGATTTTATCGTCCAGCAGTTGCAGATGCAGTCCCTGTAAATCCTTTATTCTCTTCTCACCAATGATCAGTCATATTCGAGAAGGCCCGTGTGATAGATCAGCTTCCACTCATCGCCGATCTTCGTGTATCCCTTGCAGGCCGTGAATTTCTAGAAGTGGCGGTAAGATTTGCACTTGCTTTAAGTCGTCTACAGTAATAATTTTGTCATATTGAGTTGTTATAACTATCTGAATGGTCATGGGGCTAAATAAAGGAAAAACTCCTCGAGTTGAGCATCAATAACTGCTGCAGGATTTTCCCCGAATGACCTCGCACGGATAAGATCCTTTAAATCTTCGTCAGACAATAAAACAATTAGTTTATCTGTTTCTACCCATGCCCGTCGCCTAGCGCGAATGGCAGATTCCGAAGGTTCTTTCCGACTACAAACGATCCCAAACATTCGCATTGCTTTACGATATAGATACTGTTGTACGGACTCCACTTCTTTCTGGGTAATACTTTCAGAGTGGTTCTTGAATTCAGCTACTGCAAATCTTGTCATGCATATTCTTTTCAAGTCGTCCCAAAAGGTGATTTCTGAACCAATTGGATAAACAGCATCTCTGATATCGAGACCATCCTCTGATCGGCTCTGAATAATTGGCACACCAAAAGGCGGTATTAATGAATAATTAAGAATTTCAACACAAATCTCCTCGAATTCTCGCCAGTTTAACCTGCCTGGCGGCAAAGACTCCAGATTCGATATTAGTTCTCTGGCTCTCTCATCTAGAAGGTCCGTTTCGTCTATGCCTCTCCTAGCAGTGCGCTTTGCCTCTATTAATGCCA
Organism: Syntrophales bacterium; assembly: GCA_035363115.1. NCBI lineage: Bacteria > Pseudomonadati > Thermodesulfobacteriota > Syntrophia > Syntrophales > Syntrophales bacterium. The sequence continues at coordinate 2,878 of DAOSEM010000014.1, forward strand.
TGAAATCACGTTCAATTTCAGGATGAGACTCAATGAGATATCGGAGCTCTCTTGCATCCCAGACAGAAATTTTATCTCGCTGTGTAAGTTCGTCTTTAAGCTGTTCAGGTAAAGTCATAGAAATTATCAGAAGAGCTTTGTCAGCAGATAAGAATTCCCTTGTTGCGCGTAGTTGCGCGACAGCTTGTCGCAGTAAGGGCGTGCCCACTCTCGGTCTATTGAAATGTTTTACCTCTACCACCCACAAGGCACCATTTTCCTCTTTTAAGACAAAATCTACTCCCACATCTTTTGATCGCGCTTCTTGCCGCTGGATTTTGTAGCCTGATACTTTAAGAAGTCTCTCACAAAGGAGTTCAAATTCTTGACCGGTTAAACTCGAATAATCCATGATAGCCTCACAAATTTTCTTTAATAACTGTACATATTGAGTACATAATAGGTTAATTCCTTTCCCCCGCTGTATGAAAAATAATTCGGCCGACTTCAGATGAATCTGTTTTGTTATTAGCGGTAGTTACATTCATTCAATAAGTATCATCGGCTGATTTTCTTAGTGGTCGATATTTCATACGTTGATTGCCCATCTAGACGAGCTATCTCTGCAATCCCCGGCGTTGCTAGCCATTCAAGAAATTCTCTCGGATCTGTCACTCCAGCGAGGACTCGAAGAAGTCCTTCAATGAATGTTGAATGTTCTATTAACGTAATGTCTAACGCTCCCTGTGCTTTAATCTTTGATGTTTCGTCAAACGTTGGCTTGCCAAGTGTCACTCTTTTAATATCCTTTTGGAAATCTGCCGCCTTCTGTAAAATGGCAAATGCTTCTTCTTTCCCAATAAGCGGTGGATTCTTTGTAGTTGTTTTACACTCGATTAATAAAGCCAAGTCACCCATTCTAATAAGTAAATCGGGAACATTTTGGCGTTTTCCATCATCGATAACTGATATGGTCCATCTAGATTCAGCTTCCATCATATCTTTTATCGCATCTTCATATTCGACACCTAGCTTGTCAGTACATCTCTTTAGAATCTTCCCCAACCCCAACTCATCTGCAACACGTTGGTGAACTTTGGAGTGGCGATCGTTATAAAATCCAATTGAACGAGAAATAGCCGTTAATAGGGATTTTGTTCTATCTTCATTTCTTAAAATTGGAATGAGCGTATCTCTTGAAGCACCCAATATTTCTTCAAATGTCGTCAATCCCTGTGCAAAAAGTGCCATCGCTCTCTGGCGTCCAAAGCCAGGGACACCATGAAATTGAGATATGCGCAAGATGTCGAGCACCTCGGCGGGACATCCCCAACGAACACGTCTAGCTAACATTGAAAACTTATTTGCCAATGCCTGTGTACATTCTAGATCTGGGACACATACTATTCTGTGAAGTCCATCAATTATCCAAGAAATATCAATAGCTAATCTATGAACACCACCCGATGGGATATTTGTCTGAAAGCGAATTTGCCTTTCATTTACACCTTGTGTATATAGAGCAAGTGCGTGTGCACATTGATTTACTTGATTATTTGTTCTATCAAGCACATGGAGCAATTTACTTGAGCGTAGAAAGTCACTGGAACGGACAGGTCTGCGTTCAGCCGGCCACACTAGTAATCTAGATGGGTTACGACTAGTGAACTCATCACAGCTACAGGCCCAATGCAAGATTCCTGTTATGTATTCATCAAAATTCTCATCCATTGATTTTGAATATTTTCTGAGTAATTCTGTAAAATTTATTGCTGTACTCGGTAGGAGACCTGTCTTAGCCACTGCTTTACCAAGGGGTGTGGGTAATAAAACATCTTCTTGTTGTTCAATAAGGTTATAATTCATTAACCAGTCAACGGATTCTTTGGCGGTTGCAATAATATCTTCCAGTTTCTGTGTATTCCTCTCTGCAGTCTGGTACCAATAGAGAGTATTTTTAAAAAATTCTTCAAGAGAATTTCGCTGGCTAACGATTCCTGACGAAACCAACATTAGAACGGTACGACGCATACTAAGATTAACGATCTGAGAAATAATGTTGTCGTTTTCAGGCATTATCAAATAATTAGCATGACGCAATTCGTGCATATTCTGGGGCATCAGTATAGAATAGCCTTTATCATGCAAACCGAGTCGTCCAGCGCGTCCAGACATATTTCGGTAATCTGATCTGGATACACGTTTTCCGCCTCTATTCCCCCATTCATAGGTTAGCTTTGGAATCATAACTGTCTGAAATGGGAAATTGACTCCCGCTGAAAGAGTCGATGTTGCAAAGCAGACCTCGAACTTAGAATCGATGAAACACTGCTCTATTACTTGACGTTCTTGTTGTGTCAAATCAGCTGTATGAAATACAACTCTGCGCTCAACATTGTCTTTGAGTTGCTCAGATGACTCTGTGGGTTCCGAGAAAAGATCCAACTGTTGCGCAATTACAATTCCATCAGTTGTGCGTGCTCGCTTCTTACTGTATTCCTTGGCATATTCGATTGCTTCTCTTCGTGATTCAGTAAATACTAACACAGGTCCTCGGTTATCACTTAGAAGGAAATCAACTGCATTAAGAACATCAGAGGGTGCTCCCGATTTATATGAAATGTCTTTACCTGCCTCTTGGCCATATGTTAGTCGATGCGCAGAGTTCTCAAACCATACTTCTTGGTGAAGATCTATATCTCTAGTGTCACTAATTGCCAACTTGCAATTCAACCAGTGGGCAATATCCTTCGGGTTTCCAACCGTAGCTGTTAAAGCAATGAACTGACCAAAACCAATTTGTCGTAAGACTGCGCACAGTGCTTCAATGTTTGGACCTCTGGTTGGATCGGCGATAATCTGCAACTCATCGGCAACGACAAGAGCTTCTCTAGTATCCAATTGACCAGAGAGAAGAAGGCCCAATGCTTTCTCATACGTTGCAACTAATAATTGTGGATTAATTTCTCCTTCATCACGATCTCCCGTGCTGAGTCCAACAGTGCCTAAAGGTTCTTTCGATTTTTCGCCAAAACGTTTCTCAAAATCATCATATTTTTGATCGGCCAAAGCCTTTAGTGAAACGAGATAAATGCATTTTCGTCCCTTCCTCAGGCTGTTTAGTATTGCAATTTCACCAACCAGAGTCTTTCCGGAGGATGTTGGAGCACAGACTACCATGCTCTTATCGTCAGCAACACCAGCTCGCAATGCAACTTGTTGAATATGAGTAAATGTCTCAATCCCCCAAGAACTAAGAATTCTTACAAAATCATCATCTATACCAAAATCTCTGAATTTTTCGATGTTCATGATAAATTCCCCACTATTTTGTCTACACAGCTTACCAATAAGCAATTAAACTTATTAAAATCAATGCTACAACAAATAATTTTCCAAGCGACAAGGGGTTGATCTTGATTTCTTCAAAGTGAGGTAAAGTGGACAGTGCCTTACCTAAACCATATGATGTAATTCAAGGACAAGACCAAGGATAATCGTCCCCCTTGATCCTATTGCTTTCCCATTGCAGAGGTTGAAGATTAGCAATATTATCTGCCCCGCCCTTAGCGACAGGCTTTATGTGATCTATTTCCCACCCATATTTTGAATTTGTATTCCCATGGTCTAAATATCTTATAGGTTTACCACACAAATCATAACGCCACTCTTTGGGATCCCAGTGTTGTCCGTCTTTGTCGGGCACAATACCTCCCTTACTCCAAACAGCAAGTATGGTTTTTTCTTCAGCCATTCTAAAGGGGTAAATGTAAGCCATCGTATATCTCCTTTAATTGATCGTTCAGTGTTATTGAAAGTCAATACCACAGCATCCAACACGATATAGAAAACCCCACCTCTCATCCAAGAAGTGGGGTTTCGTTTTATCTACTCATCTTTTTCTACCGGTTCTGCTGAAACGGTTTATGGATCTGGAACGTTTATCTTCTGGTCTTTCTGCTCCTGTGGTTCTGGAAATTTGGGGCTCACTATATCGCCTGATACGGATAAGTCAAGCTTTTTGAGAGGCAACCTGATAATATCATGCTATTTTTAGCCATAACCGAATAAGGATTCACTTTATGAATATGAGGGGAAGTACTCTTGGATTTTACGGTGAGAGAACGGGAGGGATTTGGCTGCCTCTTGCACGTCCGCGGCCAGGTCACCGATTCCCTATTGCTCAAGTGAAAGCGGAGTCTTTGTCAGCAGTCTTGTTCGATTCCCTCAGGTACCGGCGATCAACTGCTGAAGCCGCTCTTTCACAGTCGGCGGGACGGACGTGAAATGGACCAGGTAGCGCCCCGACGAATGGTCCAGAGGGTGGAGCACCTTGGCGTACAGCTCCCGGTCTTCATCGCTGGTCGTGCCTTCCAGTTGGAGCATGATGTTGGCATACGGCTGGAACGGGCAGTCGACTTTGATTACCGCCTGCTTGCTGGACAGGGACAGCATGGTCCCGCATTGCACCTTTCCTTCGAGATGCTTTTCCGTCAGGCACAGGCAGGAAAAAGGAATGGGATGGGCAAGGGCGGTGAGGCTCCCCGCATTCTGTGCGAGCATCAGTTCCGGCTGCTCTTCATGGCCCATCAGCTCGCGGCAGACCATGGCCTCACGCATGCCCTTGGCGTGGACTTCGACCTCGTTTCCCAGAATCAGCCCCTCGCCGGCGGCATTGATCGCGGCCGGCGAGACAAGCACCTGTCCACCCACCGTAAAGCTCTCGATGCGGGCCGTCAGGTTGATCGTCCTTCCCACGACCCCGTACTTGGAGCGCTTCGTCGAGCCGATGTTGCCGACCACCGCGTCGCCGGTATGGACGGCGATCCCCATCTCAAGCTCGGGCCAGTCCATCTGAATGTTGTGGCTGTTGACCTCCTCCATCGCCCGCTGCATCGCCAGGGCGCAGCAGGCGGCCCGGCGGGCCGCGTCCGGTACCGCCACCGGCGCACCGAACAGCACGCAGATCGCATCCCCGATGATTTCGTCGATCGTTCCCCCGAACTGGTGGATGACCTCGACCATGGCGGAGAGATAGTGGTTCAGCAGGGCGACGACCGTCGTGGCCTCAAGCCGCTCCGCCAGGGCGGTGAACCCCCGCAGGTCGGACATCAGAACGGTGACCTCCCTCTTTTCCCCGCCGAGCTTGAGCCCCTCGGGCATGTCCAGGAGCACCCCTACGATCTCGTCGCTGGTGTAGCGGCCGAAGGTCTCGCGGATGAACCGATTGCGCTGTTCGAGCTGCTGATTCAGCTCCACGAGCTGCTCCCTGGATTCTTTCAACTGCCGGGTCATGGTGTTGAAGGCGACGGAGAAGTCGCCCATGAAATCGACCTGCTGCTCCAGATTGCCGGAAGCGATCTGCTGGGTCTTCCAGGTGAGGTGCTTGAGGTTCGATTGCAGGGCTTTCAGGGAGTGTGCGACGGCCATGCGGCCCGCGACGGGGAGGTCGGCCAGTTCCCCCCGGGAGATCACGGTCATGGATTTGCTGAACAGGTCGAATTCCACGAGGAACCGGTTGACGTAGGTCAGGAGCTGGCGGATCTCGTTGTCCGGGAGGTCGTCCGGGATGGGGATGGGTTCGGGAACGGCGCCCGTGCGAAGACGATGGAACGTCGCCGTGATCGTGTCGATGAGCGCCTCTTCGACTGAAATCATGTCAGGGCCTCATTCCATGTCAACGGTGAAACGGCAGACCCTCCCCCCCGAGCCCCAGCAGTCCACTTCCTTGACGCGGAAGTTCTTCCCCGAGTAAGCAAGCAGAATGCCGGCGATGAATCCCTCGTCGTAGGTGCAGATCTCCTCGGAACAGACGGGGATGCCCGAGCAATCGAGGTCTTCGGCCACGGTCACGACATAGGAGCCTTTTTCAACATCCGCAGATTCCACCCGAAAGATCCCGATGCCCAGATCCTTCATGGTGCGCTGGAGATCAGCGAAGAGACCGTCCAGGTCTTTCGCTTCCGTGAGGACGTTTTTGCAGAATTCCTCGCCCGCCTTCTTGCCGGCCTCGAAGAACAGCCAGTCCGTCTTCTCGACTCCATAATCCCGGATAAGCAGGTCGCGAAGGGTGAACTGCATCAGGCGATAGACCGCCACGTGCATCGTGGGACCGAGATTCGGCCGCCCTTCCGCGAGATCGCCCAGCATCTGCCACTCGAACCGGCTTTCTTCTCTCTCTTCCTTGAACATGGTTCGCCCCCCCTTTTCAAATCATGTTCCGTCGGTTCTGTCTTTCTATGCCTATTTTGACATTCTGGGGCACTATCTAACACATCCGGGGTCTATTTTCCTCTATTGTTGCTGATATTTTCCAAACAGGGCCATTCATCCGGGGCTGAGCCGACAGTGGATAAAATCCTGTCGACCCGGCCCCGGGATGTGCTTCCTCGGTATGATTTCGCGAACTAAACCGCAAACCCCTCATCCGGGATGTCGATCGGGGAGAGGTCTTCGCTCTTGATGGCCTTCATTCCGGCGGCGACTTCCGGGAGGATGTGCTTGATGAAGTAGCGGCAGGCGGCGATTTTCCCCGTGTAGAAGGCGGCTTCCGAGTCTTCCGCAGAAAGCGCTTTCAGGGCGGCCTTGTCGTCTGCCGCGACTCCCTTCTGCGCACAGATCTTCTCCAGGGCCTCCCCGGCCACGCGGGCCTGCCAGAGCAGGAGCCACCCGAAGACGGCCTTTCCCATCATGGTGAGGAACGTGTAGGCGTTCGAGACGGGGATCATGAATTTCCCGCTGGAGGCGCTGCCCGCGAAGAACATGCCCGCTTCGGCCAGGGTGTTGGCGGCCTCCTGCACGTCGGCGGCCAGGTCCCCTACCCCTTTTGCCGTAGCGCACTCCTGGATCGTCTTCTGCATCTCCCCCAGGAGCTTCATGAAGTAGAGCCCCTTCTTCATGCCGAGCTTCCGCCCCACCAGGTCGAGGGCCTGGATGCCGTTGGCGCCTTCGTAGATGGAGGTCGGCTTCACGTCGCGCAGGAACTGCTCGACGGGATACTCGTTGCAGCAGCCGTACCCGCCGTAGACCTGGATGGCCGTCTCGCAGACGCGGAACGCCAGATCCGAGCAGTACGCCTTGCAGACGGGCGTCAGCACCTCGATGATGCCGCGAACCGTGTCTTTCACGGCGGCGTCGCTGGTGCTCTCCATGACGTCGACGCACCAGGCCGTGTAATAGGAGAGCGCCCGCATGCCTTCCACGTGGGCCTTCATCCACAGGAGCATCCGCCGGACGTCGGGATGGCGGATGATCGGCACCCGCGGGGCCAGGGGGTTTTTCATCTCCTCCAGGGCGGACCCCTGGAGGCGCTCCTTGGCGTAGGCGAGGGCGTGCAGGTAGGCGATGGAGGCGCTGCCCAGGGACTCGACGGCCACGAAGATCCGGGCCTCGTTCATCATCTGGAACATGACCTTGAGCCCCTGCCGCTCCTCCCCCAGGAGTTCGGCGTAGCAGGCCCCGTTCTCTCCGAAGCTCATCTGGCAGGTGGCGCTCCCGTTCAGCCCGATCTTGTGCTCGATGCCGGGGATGGTGTAGTCGTTGCGCCTCCCCAGGGAGCCGTCGTCGTTGACGAGGTACTTGGGCACCAGGAAGATGGAGATGCCCTCCGTCCCCGCGGGATCGCCCTCGATCCGCGCCAGCACGGGGCTGATGACGTTTTCCGTCAGGTCCTGGTCCCCGCCGGTGATGAACTGCTTCGTCCCTTCCAGGAGGAACGTACCGTCGGGCTGCCGGATGGCCTTCGTCCGGATGTTGCTGAGGTCGGTGCCGGCGCCCGGCTCCGTCAGGCACATGTTGCCGCCCCACACGCATTCATACATCTTGTCCATGTATTTCCGCTTCTGGGCCTCCGTGCCGTACGCCTCGATCAGGTGGGCGGCCCCGGCGGTCAGGAAGGCGTAGCCGACGAGGCTGAAGTTGTGCATGAACCACTCCTCCGTCATCATGCCGATGACGAGGGGGAATCCCTGCCCGCCGGCCTCGGGAGACACGCTGACGGTCGTCCAGCCGCCTTCCCGGAAAACGCGGAAGCTGCGGTGGAAGCACTTCGGAACGAGGACGTTGCCGTTCTCGACGCGGCACCCTTCCCGGTCGCCCTCAACCAGGACCGGAAAGACGACCTCCTCCGCCATCTTCCTCGCCCCGTCCAGGACCATGTCGCACATGTCGCGGGAATAGTCGCTGAAGTGCTCCGTCTTGAACAGCTCCTCCAGCTTGAGCATTTCATACATTACGAATTTCTGGTCTCTTTCGTCGCAAATCAGGCTGCCCATAGTCTTTGATTCTCCTTGATTTTGTCGTTCTGGAATGGTCCGGTCGATCCGCCCTACATCATGGTCCTCAGCTCCCGCTTGAGGATCTTGCCGACGCCGCTCAGGGGAAGCTGGTCCATGAACTGGATGACCTTCGGCACCTTGTACGGCGCCACGTTCTCCTTCAGGAAGTTCAGGATCTTCTCCTTCTCGGCGTCGCTCTTCTCGATGCCGGGCTTCAGCATGACCGCCAGGGCAACACGCTCGGATCCCGGGCGCGACGGATCGGGGATGCCGATGGCAGCGGCCATCTCGACGTCGGGATGCAGGGCTAAGAGGTCGTCCAGCTCCCGGGTGAAGACCTTGAAGCCGGAGACGATGACCATGTCCTTCACGCGGTCCACGATGTAGAAATACCCGTCCTTGTCCATGGTCGCGATGTCACCCGTGTATATCCAGCCGTCCCGCAGGGTGCGGGCGGTTTCTTCCGGATTCATGTAGTAGCCCGTCATGATCTGGGGGCCGCGGATGATGATTTCCCCCGGCTCGCCCAGTTTTGCGAGCTGACCCGTCTCGGGATCGACGAGCTTGAACTCCGTGTCGGACATAGGGATGCCGATGGAGGAGGGTTTCTTCTTCCCGTAGCGGGGATTGAAACAGGTGACCATCGACTCGGTCATCCCGTAGAGCTCGATCAGCTTGTTCTCCCCGACGATGTTCTCCAGCTCCCGGATCTTCTCCCCCGGGAACGGGGCCGCCACGCTGAGGCAGAACTTGAGCCCGCTCATGTCGACCTTCTTGAACTCGGGATTCTTGATCAGTTCGAAATAGACCGTGGGAACATGGGTCATGAACGTGGGCCGGTAGTCCTTCAGCGCCTGGATCATGAAATTGGAGTCCCGGGGATTGGGGACACAGACCTGCGTGACGCCCGAGGTGATCGAGACGCCGCCCAGGGTCAGGCCGGCGATGTGGAACAGGGGGAAGGCCGACAGGGCGATATCGTCGGGCCGGATGTCGATCCACGTCAGGAGCTGCTGGCGGTTGTACATGTAGCTGCGCTGGGTCAGGACCGCGCCCCTGGACTGTCCGGTGGTCCCGCCGGTGTACATCATGAAGATGGTGTCGTCCATGGTGCGCCGGACGGACACCGGGTCGGCCGGCATCCCGTCTATGGCCTCCATGAACCGGACGATCGTCTTGCCCGGCACAGGGCCGATCGGCGCCGTGGGGATCTTTTTCAGGAGCTTCCCCAGCACCTTTTTCACGCCGGGGAGGAAATCGGCGACCTCGGTGACGATGACGCTGGTAAATGGAGCTTTCCCAGCCACCTCCGCGACCTTGTCGAACAGGAGGTCGACGGTGATCACGACCTTGGCCCGCGAATCGTTCAGGTGGTGCTCCATCTCGTGGGGGGTCAAAAGCGGGCTCAGGCCGGTAGAGATGCAGCCCGCCTTCTGGACGGCGATGATGGCGATGAAATGGGCCGGGAGGTTCGGCATGTGAAGGCCCACGACGTCGTCGGGCTTCAGGCCGATCTTCTGGAAATACCGGGCGAGACGGTTGGACAGGAGGTCGATCTCGCGATAGGTGATCTGTTTCCCCATGTAATGCAGGGCCGTTTTGTCCGGGTACTGGTCGGCCACGACCCTGAACTGTTCCGCGAATGTCCTGTTCTCGTACTTCAGCTCCGGCGGGACATTCCTGTCATAACTCTTCAACCATGGCTTTTCCGCGTAAACATCACTCATAGACATCCTCCTTCAAAATGTTCATGGCAATGCCCGGCGGACGAAAACAGCTCTGTCTTCGTTCGACGCTCACTTTGCAAGCTATCGTTCTGGAATTATTTTTTGCTCCTTGACTGCATGAATCTGATGACGGCTTCCTGGTGCTCAGTGCTCAGGATCCGCTCCGTCTGCCTCTCGGCCTCCCAGGCCAGGACTTCCTCCAGGGACATGTCGTGGCTCTTGTCCAGACCCTTCTTGATCAGGGTCATGGCGGTGGGGGCTTTCCGTGCCAGCGTCTCGGCCAGGGCGGCAGCCGCGCCGTCGAGCTCCTCGTCCGGCAGGGACTTGTAGATCAGGCCGATCGCGGCGGCGTCCCGGCCACTGAGCCTGTCCCCCAGCATGGCCAGTTCCCGGGCCTTCGCCAGCCCGACCAGCCGGGGCAGGAAATACGTGCCCCCCAGGTCTGTCATGAGTCCGATGTGAATGAACGGCTGGATGAACTTCGCCTCGTGGGCCGCCAGGACGAAATCGCCGGACAGGGCGAGGTTGGCGCCTCCGCCCACGGCCATCCCCCTCACCTTGCTGATGACGGGCTGCCTCAGCTCCCGGACGGTCTGCACCCACCTGCCCAGGCGCTTCATGATCTCGTGCAGGTCGTCGTGGCTGAGGGAGTAGTTTCGTGGCGAGAGCTCCGCCCCCGAGGAGAAGTTGCCGCCCGCGCCCTCGAGGACGAGAACGTTCACTTCTTCGTCCTGGCCGATACGGTTGAGGGCCTCCTGGAAGTCGTCGAGCATCTGTTCGCTGAAGGCGTTCATGACCTCGGGACGGTTCAGGGTCAGAGTGCAGACGCGGTTCCGGACATCGACGAGGACGGTCTTTTCCATTGGATCTCCCCCTTTTGAGATGAATGAACAGTCCGGCCTGCTGAAAAGCAGATTGACAGGCGTGTAACCAGTGGTTACAGTAGAGAACACGCGACAGGAAAGCAAGCCTTTTTCATCGACGGAAGCCGCTATTTCCGGGACATGACCGGAAACGATTCCTTCCCGGTGGACTAAACGTCCGTCGTTGCGATATGTTGTCGTTAATTCGCTGCCCGGATGGCATGAACGGGAAGAAAGGCGCCCCATGGAAGAAAACGTTTCGTTTGCCGATCTCAAGAGCGAGGCAAAGCTTGCCCGCCGGGAGCTGATCGTCGAGGCCGCGGAGCGCGTGTTCGCCGTCAAGCCGTTCGATAAGGTCAGCATCCGTGACATCGCCCAGGAGGCGGGCATCTCGCATGCCTTGATCTACCGGTATTTCCCGGACCAGCAGTCGATCTTCGTGGAGGCCTTCATCCGGGGCGTCGAAGACATCAGCCGGGTCCTCGAGCAACTCATCGGCGAGAGCGAAACGCCGGATCTCACGAAGATCAGCGACGCCTTTCTTTCCTACTGCATCGACAACGACCAGTACCTGAGAATGCTGACCCACTTCATGCTCGACGGCGCGCTATCCCCGGAAAAAGTCGAGAAGATCAATGCGGCGGAGCGCCGTTTTTTCGAGCATTTCGACAACATGTTCCGGAAGATGAAGAAGCCGGAGCCCGTGCGGCCCCTCTCCCACGCCTTCTTTGCGGCCCTGAACGGTGTCCTGATCACGTTCCGGAACTACCCCGGACGCACGCCCGAGGCGGTGAGGCAGCACATGCTGAACGTCGGCCGGATGATCGATCTTGGTTTCAGCAATATCCAGACATGAACATGGAAGGTCCGGGCGCTCCGCTCGGCACGTTCCCGGAGCGCCCGGAGTGGGGGGATTCTGTTTCCGCACCCGTTTAGGGGGCTTGTTCCTATAAACCCATCATCCGCCCGACGATCACCTTCATGACCTCCGTCGTGCCGGCGAAGATGGGGATGACGCGCACGTCCCGGGCAAAGCGGCAGATGGGGTATTCCTCCATGTAGCCGTATCCGCCGTGGAGCTGGACGCAGTGGTAGGCCACCCGATTGGCCATCTCGGGGATCCAGAACTTGGCCATGGAGACCTGCTTCACGATGTCCTTCTTGGCGATGAAGTCGGCGATCAGGGAGTTCAGGAAGGTCCGTCCGATCTCGATCTCGGTCGCCATCTCCACGATCTTGAAGGTGTTGTGCTGGAAGGAGCTGATGGGCTTCCCGAAGATCGTCCGCTCCTTGCAATATTTGACCGTCATGTCCAGCATCGCCTCGGCCATGGCCTGGGCGATGATGCTCACCACCAGCCGCTCTCCCTGGAGCTTCTGCATGAGGTAGTAGAACCCCTGCCCTTCCTTCCCCAGGATGTTCCCAACGGGAACCCGGCAGTCCTCGAAGTTCAGCTCCGCCGTGTCCTGGCTGTGGAAGCCCATCTTTTTCAGCTTCCGGCCCCGGGTGAAGCCGGGGGTGCCGTCCTCCACGCAGATCAGGCTGATGCCCTTGAAGGGCGGGTCGGCCTTCGTGTCCGTCTTGGCCGCCACGATGACGAGGTCGCAGTGGATGCCGATGGAGATGAAGGTCTTCGCCCCGTTGATGACATAGTGGTCGCCGTCCCGGACGGCGGTGGTGCGGATCGAGGCCAGGTCCGAGCCGGTGCCCGGCTCCGTCATGGCCACGGCGGTGATGATGTCGCCGGAGGCGCAGCCGGGGAGCCATTTCCGCTTCTGCTCCTCGCTGCCGAAGGTGTGGATGTAGGGAACGATGATGTCGCTGTGGAGGCCCGCCAGGAGGCCGTGGGCGCCGATGTAGGACAGCTCCTCGTTGATGATGACGGAGTACTCGAACCCGCCGCCCGCGCCGCCGTATTCCTCCTCCAGCCAGGGGCAGAGGAAGCCGTTCTCGCCCATCTTCTTCCAGGCGGACTTGGGGACGATCCCCTCCTCCTCCCATTCCTCCAGGTAGGGGATGACCTCTTTCGCGAGGAATTTCTTGAAGCTGTCCCGGAAAACCTGATGCTCTTCCTGAAAAATCGTCTCTGCCATTCGAAACCCCTTTCGTGATGAGATGACACCGGAATGAAAGAACGGCCGTCGTTGCCGCGGCCCCCGGCATTCCCCGGGGACCGCGTGCCCGGGGATGATCAGACCCTGATGACGATTGCCTCGCCCTGCGCCAGCCCGCCGCAGATGGACGCCACTCCGTAGCCGCCGCCCCGTCGCTGAAGCTCGTAGGCCAGGTGCATGGTGATCCGGGCCGCGCTGGCGCCTACGGGATGCCCGATGGCGATGGCGCCGCCGTTGACGTTGGTCTTCTCCAGAAGCTGCTTCCAGACCTGCGGATCGCCCCCGGCCAGGAGCTTCGTGGAGACGAGGGGCATGGCGGCGAAGGCCTCGTTGATCTCGATCAGGTCCATGTTCCCGATCTTGAGCTCGACCCTGTTGAGTGCCTTCTCGATCGTTTTCGCCGGGATGGTGGCGATCCCCCGGGGATCCGTGGCGGAGCTGACGGTCGCCAGGATCGTCGCCAGCGGCTTCAGCCCCAGTTCCTTCGCCCGGCCCGCGGTCATGAGCAGGATCGCGCTGGCGCCCGCGCTGAGGGGAGGGGCGTTGCCCGCCGTGACGGTGGGGCTGCCGTAGATCGGCTTCAGCTTCGCCAGGGCCTCCAGGGTGACCTTCCGGGGGGACTCGTCCCTGTCGATCACGATGGGCTCCCCCTTCTTCTGCGGGATGACCACCGGGACGATCTCCTCGCCGATCTTGAGTTTCCCCTCGGCAAAGGCTTTGGCGTACTTCTCCTGGCTCCCCAGCGCCCAGGCGTCCTGCATCTCCCGCGTGACGCCGTGCTCGACGGCCACTTCGCCCGCGTCCCGGGCGACCGGATTGAATCCCTTGGACTGATAACCCAGTTCGAAGAGGCAATCAATCAGCTTGATGTGGCCCAGCCGCTTCCCGCTCCGGAGGCCCGGGGCGAGGTGCGGCGTCCGCGGCATGTTCTCGGAGCCGACGGCCATGGCGGTCCGGGCCTCCCCGGCCCGGATGGACATGACGCCGAGGCGCAGCGCCGTGAGGGAGGAGCAGCAGGCCCGGTCCAGCGAGACGGAGTTGTTCTCCGCAGGGAAACCCGCCAGAAGCGTGGCCTGCCGCCCCGGGACGTCCGTCTCCAGGGCATACTCTGCAGGAATGCAGCTCCCGTAGTAGAGGTCGTCCACCTCGTCCGGCTTGAGGCCCACCCGCTGGAGGGCTTCCTTCATCACGATCACCCCCAGGTCGATGCTGGGGATGTCGGCCATGGCCGAGTCGAACCGGCTGAAGGGCGTGCGGACGGCACTGACGATGACGATATCTTCCTGATTTGCCATTCTGATCTCTCCTTTTTGAAGCGCTGAATACCCCCGTTGCTACTTCGCGGCCATCCGGATCGAGCCGTCCAAGCGGATCACCTCGCCGTTGAGCATCGGGTTCTCGATGATCTGTTTGCACAGCATGGCGAACTCCGAGGGATCGCCCAGCCGCCGCGGGAAGGGAACCATCGCCCCCAGGGCGTCGCGGGCGGCCTGCGGCAGGATCGCCAGCATCGGCGTGTTGAAGAGCCCCGGGGCGATTGTCATGACGCGGACACCGTAATCGGCGCACTCCCGGGCCAGGGGCAGGGTCATGCCGACGACACCCGCCTTGGAGGCGCTGTAGGCGGGCTGTCCGACCTGCCCGTCGAAGGCCGCGGCGGAGGCCGTGTTGATAACGACGCCCTTCTCCCCGTCCTTCCCCGCCTCGTTCTTGACCATCTGCTCCACCGCCAGGCGGATCACGTTGAAGGTGCCCACCAAGTTGATCTGTACGACCCGGTTGAAAAAGGCGAGCGGCATGGGGCCCTTCTTGGACAGGAGCTTCGCGGGATCGCCGACGCCGGCGCAGTTGATGGCTACGTTGATGCCGCGGAAGGCGTCCACCGCCTTCGCGACGGAGGCCAGGACGCTCTCCTCGTTCGTCACGTCGGTGCCGCAGAAGACGACGCCGGCCCCCAGCTCGGCGATCAGCTTATCCGCCCGCTCCTTCTGCATCGGCAGGTCAAAGATCGCGGCCTTGCCGCCGTTCTCTGCGATCATACGAACGCACGCTTCCCCCAGTCCCGACGCGCCGCCGGTGACCACTGCCTTCACATCTTTCAGGTTCACGGGTCTCTCCTTTCTTCCCTCTTTATTTGGACATGTAGAAATTCTTCTTCAGGCTGTTGCGCAGCTCCCCCCGGAGGTCCGGGTGGGCGATCTCGATGAGGGCAAGGCCCCGCTCCCGCCGCGTCTTGTAGCGGATGTCGGCGATGCCGTACTCCGTGACGACGTACTGGGCATAGAACCGGGGAACGCTGACGGGGGTTCCCAGCGGCAGCTCCGGCACGATCGCCGATACGAACGATCCGTCCTTCAGCTTCCGCGCCGCGTAGAGCATCGTGATGCCCCGACCGCCCTTCGAGTAGAAGGTGCCGATCATGAAGTCGAGCTGGCCGCCGACGCCGCTCACCATGCGGTGGCCGATCCCCTCCGAGGCGATCTGGCCGCTCATGTCCACCATCATGGCCATGTTCATGGCGACCATGTTGGGGTGCTGGGCGATGAAGGCGGGATTGTTGGTGTAGGAGGACGGGTAGAACGCGCAGACGGGGTTCTCGTGGACGTAGTCGTACATGGACTGGTCGCCCATGCAGAAGGTCGCCACGGTGACGCCCTTGTGGAAGGGCTTTTTCGCGTTCGTCACGATGCCCTTTTCCACGAGCTGGGGCAGGCCGATGGGGAACATCTCCGTCAGGACGCCCAGATCGTGCTTGCCTTCCAGGCCCGCCACGACGGCCTCCGGAATGGCGCCGATGCCCATCTGGATCGTATCGCCGTTTTTGAGCAGCTCCAGGGCGTATTCGCCGATCTTCTTCTCCCGCTCCCCCGGCGTGGCCCGGCCGACCTTGGGGATGGGCGTCGAGTTCTCCACGAAGACGTCGAACTCGGAGATATGCATCCAGTTGTCGCCGTAGATCGTCGGCATCTGGTCGTTCACCTCGGCGATGGCCAGGCGGAGCTTCCCCTCCTCACGGCCTTTTCGGATGGCCTCCATGGTGTAGAAGTTCGTGAGGCCGAGGTTGATGAAGCCCTGGGCATTGGGCGGCGCGGTCATGCAGATGAAGACGTCGGAGCGCTTCGCGTACTTGTCGCCGCCCTCGGAGCTCATGAGGGGCAGGTAATCCGGCAGGCGGGACTCGATGATCTTGCGGCTGGCTCCCGTCCCGAAGGACGGGTCGAAGTTGATGTGGCCGTCCAGGCCCTTCATGAACTCTAGGTCGTAGAGCCTCGACGGGCGGACGGCGACGGAATCGCAGATCCGGACCCCCCTGAGCTCTTTCCCCCGGTCCAGGATTGCGTCGAACATGGCCGGAGAGCAGGAACCGACGGCCAGGCCGATCCCCACGAAGTCATTGTCCCGAATCTGTGCGGCCGCACCAGCCAGGCTCGTCGATTTGCGCTTGTACTCTTCCTTCCAGTCCATACCCCCTCCTTTCGTGTCTGCCCTGTTCCTCCCAAAACAGGGACGTTGAACGGAAGACCGCCCCCTTTGCGGTCCCCTGCTTTCCCACGATGTGCATGGAACGGTCCCCTATAGAGCAAGGGATGTGCCCTTGCATGGCATGAACGCGTTACATATTGTTATTTATGGATATTTGTCTATTCAGAGCGGCGGTGCAGCGCGGGATCGATGAACCAATGATTCAATCATTGAATCAGATGTTTCATTTTTTGAAGGTAGACATGAGATGAGAAATGAAACGCTGTTTGCGTCCCCCAAAAATAAATCAGATTTCAAATCGGTAAATTAAAGCCCCAAAAAAAGATTTCAAATCTGATTTATTTAGGTTGCTCTCTGAGAGGATCCCTTTTTTTTGTGCCCTACATTCACACCGATCCAATGGCATGTCGTTTACTTGCCGACCAGTTTGATAAAGTCAGGGTGGTTTTTGATGCTTTTAAATTGCGGATCCTTTTGGGCCTTGACTTTATTCGACGAATCAAGTCCGACTGCTTCTCTTAAGTCAATGATTGCTTTTTTCGAATCTCCCCTGCCTGCATGAGCAAGAGCTCGTTTATAATGAAGTGTCGAATTACCCGGTTTTAATTCAATGGCATCATCATATTTTCCAATCGCAAAATCGTAATCTCCACGCCTGGAAAAGTCATCCGCATACAATTCAGATGCCTTGCTGCGATCCATGTCCGAAAGATTCTTTTTGCCGAGCAGCAAATATGCCGACGCTCTCTGCATGTAGTTGAAGGCAACCGGCTCAAGCTCTATTGCCTTGTCATAATCCGCGATTGCCAGCTCCGGCTTGTTCATCGGATTGATCAAGACACTCGCACGCGCCACGTAATTTGTGGAATCTCGCGGGTCAAGTTCGATTGCCTTGTTGAAATCCGCGTAAGCGAGATCGCTCCTGCCAAGGTTGCTATAGGATGATCCCCTGTAGAAAAAATAATTCGCTTCTTTCGGGTTCAATCTGATTGCGTCCGTGTAATCCCGAACCGCCAGGCTGAAATCCCTCCTGTCGGCATAATAATACTTCCCGCGATCATAATAAGCCTCCGCTCTTTCTCTGGTTCCGGAAGCCGAGTGGATCGCCTTTCCGAATGCATCGAGTGCAAGGTCGCCTTTTTTGAGCTCTTTATAGGTCCAGGCCCGATACAGGTAGGATTTCGAGTCCTTCGGCTCGATGGTAAGCAGCTTGTAGAAATCCTGCATGGAGTGATTCTCGTCGCCAATCAAGGCCCGTGCATAGTAGGCCTCGATGCTGTCGGGATCCAGTTCAATGGCCCGGCTGTACGCTTCAATCGCCTCTTTGAACGCCCCGCGGTCTTTGGCTGCAAAACCCCGTTCCAGCCATTCCCTGGCGGACAATTTCCTGATTGATTGATCATACGCTGTTTTCTGTGTCTCCCCGTTTTTTGCAGAAGCCAGTTCTTTCCGGAGCGTTTCGACCTCCCGCAGCAGTTCGTCCGACTTCCTCCTGATCGTCTCCAGTTCCTTTGTCTTGTCGCGGTCCCTGCGCAGGGCGTCGATCGACTGCGCCACCTTGTCCGGATCGGCT
Organism: Syntrophales bacterium; assembly: GCA_035363115.1. Lineage (NCBI taxonomy): Bacteria > Pseudomonadati > Thermodesulfobacteriota > Syntrophia > Syntrophales > Syntrophales bacterium. Next base: position 20,893 of record DAOSEM010000014.1, read on the forward strand.
GCAATCTTCGCTTTCAGCCAGTACACGTGCCCGTCCCACTTTTCATCGACGATTTCCGTCTGGACGATGCCCGCCGTCAGGGTTGTGATCTGATCCCTGGTGAGTTGGAAATTCTTCACCTCCGTATCGCTTTCGAGATACGTCCCCAGCTCCTCCAGAAGAAGCCTTTTCACCTCTCGTAACGCGATGACGCGGCTTGAATTCCGGCTGTCGTCTTCACTTGCCCGGTAGGTGTATTCCTTGATGAAGGTCCTGGTTCCGGCAAAAGAAACATGGGGGACAAACAAGAATAATAACAATGAATAAAGAAGAATCCTCGCTGGAATGGAACGCATCCGTTTCTTTCCTTTCAAACGGCAAATCTCGGACATGCTGTTTCTTATGGATTCATTAACGGTCGTGAGATGGCCTCTGTAATTTCCGGCCAGACCCCTGTCGGCATATCGTGCCCCATGCCGTTGACGATCAACAGTCTTGCCCCCGGTATTGCCCGGGCCGTATCCATCCCGCCTTCGACCGGGATCAGCGGATCATCGGCCCCATGAACGACAAGCGTCGGGACCCGAATGGATGAAAGCGACGGCCTCCGGTCGCCGCCGGCAATCACCGCCGTGTTCTGGCGTGCCATTCCCTGCGGGCAATGGGAACGGTCATAGCTCTTCTCCATGAATGTCCGGGCCCGTTCTTCCTCGAAAGGAAACCCGGGGCTCCAGATCCTCCGCCATACATTCATGTTGTGTTCGATGTATGCTTCGCGTTCCACCGGCGCCGGCGCGACAACGGCGGCGATGGCTTCGGGTTTCCCCTGCGGGAGGCCGGGATTGCCCGTTGTCGACATGATGGAAGTCAGGCTCAGCACGCGATCTGGATGCCGATACGAGACCGCCTGGGCGATCATGCCGCCCATGGAAGCGCCGCAGACATGCGCCTTCCCGATGCCCAGGGCGTCGAGCAGGCCAACGGCGTCATCGGCCATATCGTCCAGGGAATATGCCGATTCCACGGTTCTGCCCTCCATGGCCGCCTTGACGGCCGCCATCATGTCGGGAATCCCCGCTTCATCGAATTTCGTCGAAAGACCGGCGTCCCGGTTGTCAAAACGAATGACGAAGAACCCTTTTTGGGCTAGGGATTTGCAGAACTCTATCTCCCAGAAGAGCATCTGGGCACCGCAACCGGCAATCAGCAGCAATGCCGGGAAAGAACGATCACCAAACGTTTCATACTCGATCTGGATTCCATTCGCTTTTACATGGGGCATTGTCTGCTCCTTCATATTTCAATATCAGTATGCCGCTTTGCGTGAGAGTCCAGCACATGCGAGGGAATCTGTCATTTAAGCCAAAAAATAAAATCAGATTTCAAACCTGATTTATTTTTTTAGGGTTTCCTATTTTCCCGGCCAATGCCGTACTTCCGGATGCGGTACACGGCGGTCGGCCTGGAGATGCCCAGCATCCGGGCGGCCCGGGACATGTTTCCCTCGCAGACATCGAGGGCCTTGATGAGAAGGTCCCGGTTCCGCTCGTCCAGGCTACCGGCCGACAAGGATGCGCTCTCCGAGACGGCTTTCGCCCTCTCCAGGGTTCCGGCACCGTCGGCTTGCTCCGTCCGGTCCTGCATCTGTTCGTAATCGCTGTTCATCCGGGCGAAAAACCGCAGGGCCTCCATGAGCAGCCGGTCCCGCGAGGCAGCGTCCAGGAACTCCCGGCCGTCTTCGCGTGCTTCCCCCGCCGGATCATTGCCGGCCCAGCCGTACCCGCCGTCGCTGTGCACCACGAACGCCAGGTGGCGCGGCTCGATGATGCTCCCCTCCTCCATCAGGACGACGCGGTCGACGGCGTTCTTCAACTCCCGGACGTTGCCCGTCCAGGGGGTGTTGACCAGGATTTCCCGGGCCTCCTTCGAGATCTCCTGGAACCGCTTTCCATAGGTCTTGTTGAATTTGTCCATGAAGAACAGGGCAATGGGAAGGATGTCCTTCTTGCGCTCACGGAGGGGCGGGAGCGAGATCTTGGCGATGTTCAGCCGGTAGTAGAGGTCTTTCCGGAATTTCCCCTCGGCGGTCAACTGTTCCAGTTTCCGGTTCGTCGCCGCGACGACGCGGACGTCCACCTTCTTCGTCTTCGAGCCGCCGACGGGATAGAATTCCCGCTCTTCGAGAAACCGCAGAAGCTTGACCTGCGTGGACGGCAGCAGTTCGCTGATCTCGTCCAGGAGCAGGGTCCCGCCGTCGGCCAACTCGAAGATCCCCTTCTTGCCTTCCTGGAGGCCGCCGGTAAACGTGCCCTTGTCGTAGCCGAACAGCTCGGATTCGACGAGGTCCTTGCTGATGGCGCCGCAGTTGATGCGAATGTAGGGCTTCCCGACCCGGCTGCTGTGGTAGTGCAGGATCCGGGCGATGATCTCCTTTCCCGTCCCGGTCTCGCCCTCGATCAGGACCGTCGTGTCGTAGCTCCGGGCGATCTTGAGTGTCTGCGCCAGCACCCTCTTCATCTCCTCGCTCTCGCAGACCATGTCCGTCTCGACTTCCTGCCATGACAGGAGCTGCTCGATCCGCTTCTTGTTCCGCTCCTGGAGCTTCGCGTTTTCGATGATGATGCTGGCCTGGTTCGCGAAAATGGAGAAGGACTTGATCTCACTCTTCGTCAGGTCCATCTTCACGTCGTTCCTGTCCGCCTCGATGAGCCCGATGACGTCCTTTTTGATCATCAGGGGCACGGCCAGCGTGGAGACCCGCTTGTGGATCGCGCTGATCTTCAGGTCGATGTCCGTGATCCGGTCGTCCTTCGCGTGGTCCTTGATATAGATGGTCTTCCCCGTCTTCATGACGGCCGTCTCGATGCACTCGTGCCGGTCCAGCCGGAAGGGACGGGTGAGCGCCCGCTCCCGCTCGGCCGGCTTGAAGCCGATGAGGTACTTGCATTCCAGGAGGCTGCTGTCCTCGTCCCTGAGGAAGATGGCGACCCGCGTGAACCCGAAGACCCTCGATGTCTCCTTCACGATCTCCGTGAGGATGCGGTCGAGGGTGATCGGTTTCGTCAGGAGGCTGCTGATCTTGTGGATCGAGGACAGGAGCCTCTCCTTCCTCGCCGCATCGAGGATGTACCGGTCCGCTTTTTCCCGTGCTGCGCCTTTTACCGCCATGTCAGGTCCTGTGTCCGGCCCGGTCCGCCGACCCCGGCTCCACGAAAAAACCCCGTTCTCTATTCGGGAGAAACGGGGTTTCCAGTGGCTTGGCCATCGGTCATTACCGGTCTGGGCTGAAACGGTTCGCTGAATCCGGAAACGGTGTCGCCTGTTTCCTGCTCGGTCGCTATGGCTGATGCGGAGCCACTATATCGCCTGGAACGGCTTTGTCAAGCCATGTAGAAGTTCCTCCGCAGGCTCGCTTTCAGCTCCCCCCGGAGGTCCGGGTGGGCGATGGCGATCAGGGCAAGGGCGCGCTCCCGCCGTGTCTTGTAGCGGAGGTCGGCGATGCCGTACTCCGTGACGACATACTGGGCAAACGACCGGGGGACGCTCACGGGCGTACCGGGGGGCAGCTCCGGAACGAGTGCCGACACCAGGGTTCCGTCCTTCAGCGTCCGCGATGAGTACAGGAGCGTGATGCCCTTGCCTCCCTTCGAGTAGTAGGTCCCGATCATGAAGTCGAACTGGCCGCCCACGCCGCTCACCATGCGGTGGCCGATTCCTTCCGAGGCGATCTGGCCGCTCATATCCACCATCAGGGCCATGTTCATGGCCACCATGTTGGGGTGGCGGGCGACGAAAGCGGGGTTGTTGGTATAGGAGGCCGGGTAGAATTCGCAGCGGGGATTTTCGCGGACGTAGTCGTACATGGACTGGTCGCCCATGCAGAATGTCGCCACGGTGACGCCTCTGTGGAAGGGCTTCTTCGCATTTGTGACGATGCCCTTTTCTACGAGCTGGGGAAGGCCGATGGGGAACATCTCCGTCAGGACACCCAGGTCGCGCTTGCCTTCCAGGCCCGCAACGACTGCCTCCGGGATGGCCCCGATGCCCATCTGGATCGTGTCACCATCCGCGATCAGCTCCAGGGCGTATTCACCGATTCTCTTCTCCTTCTCCCCCGGTGTCGCGCGGCCCACCAGGGGGATCGGGCTCGAATGCTCCACGATGACATCGAACTCGGAGATGTGCATCCAATTGTCCCCGAGGATGACCGGCATCCGGTCGTTCACCTCGGCAATGGCCAGGCGGAGCTTGCTTTCTTCCCTTCCCTTCCGGAGGGCCTCCATGGTGTAGAAGTTCGTCAGGCCGAGGTTGACGAAGCCCTGGTCGTTGGGCGGCGTCGTCATGCAGATGAAGACGTCGGAGCGCTTGGCGTACTTGTCTCCGCCGTCTGAGGTCATGATGGGAAGATAGTCCGGCAGACGGGACTCGATGATTTTCCGGCTCGCCGCGGTGCCGAAGGAGGGGTCGAAGTTGATGTGGCCGTCAAGGCCCTTCATGAATGCGGGGTCGTAGAGCTTCGACGGCCGGACGGCGACGGAGTCGCAGATCCGGACGCCCTTCAGTTCCTGCCATCGGGCCAGGATGGCGTCGTACATGTCGGCCGAACAGGCGCCGACGGCCAGCCCGACGCCCACGAAATCCCCGGATCGAATCTGCTTCGCCGCCTCGGCAAAGCTCATCCGTTTTCTCTGATATTCCTCTTTCCAGTTCATCACGTTTCCTTTTACGAATGCCCCGTTCAGGGGCATGGATGTTTCCCGCGGGACCGCCTTCGCTTGGTCCCGCCACTCCGGTCGCTTGTCTGCCTTTCGGCTCCGGCCGGCATTTCCGTCGGTCATGCGGCCGGTCCGCTGTCCATTCTGGTCTTTCCTGAAATGGTTGATGCCGTCCAGAAGCCCGTATTCACCGATGCTGCGGTAGAGGGTTGTGCAGCTTGCGGCTTTTCCCTATACGACCCGGCACGACGGCTGGGCCGCTCCCGTCTTCGTCATGACGATCTGCCAGAGCTGGATGCTTCTCGACCGGAAGGCCCCCGCGCAGGACAGCAGGTAATACTCCCACATGCGCATGAAGCGCCCGTCATACTTGCCTTTCAGGCGCGTCCAGGACTCCTGGAAACGGCGGTTCCAGGCCATGAGCGTTTTGTCGTAGTGCGGTCCCAGGTTCTGCAGGTCCTCCACGACGAAGAGCCCTTCGGTGGCGCGGCCGATCTGGGCGATGCCGGGGAGCATGCCGTTCGGGAAGATGTAGCGCACGATCCAGGGATCGCAGTTCGCCTGGGAGGCGTTCCCACCGATGGTGTGAAGAAGGAAAACCCCGTCTTCTTCCAGGCAGCGGTGGACGACCTCGAAGAACGTCCGGTAGTTCTTTCTCCCCACGTGCTCGAACATCCCGACTGACACCACCTTGTCGAAGGTCCCCCCGATCCGCCGGTAGTCCTCCCGGATCACCTCGACCGGCAGTCCCCTGCAGAACTGGCGGGCGTAGTCGATCTGCGGCTCGGAGATGTTGACGGCCGTGACCTCGCATCCGTAATGCTCGGCCATGTAGCGGCTCAATCCTCCCCAGCCGGCCCCGATGTCCAGCACGCGGTCCCGGGAGTCCAGGCCGAGCTTCCGGCAGATCAGGTCGAGCTTTTTCTGCTGGGCCTCCACGAGGTCGTCCGTCCCCTGGAAATAGGCGCAGCTGTACTGGTTGTAGGGATCGAGAAACGACATGAAGAGATCGCCATCCAGGTCGTAATGGTGCTTCGCGATCATGTGCGACCGGGACAGCGACTGGAGGTTGAAGAGGATTCCCGGGAGAAATCCCAGAAGATAGGAGAAGCTCCCCTTCACGGCTTCATCGAGGCCCGCCCGGAGGATGCGGCATATGAATTCGTCGATCTGCTCGCAGTCCCACCAGCCGTCCATGTAGGCCTCGCCGAGCCCCAGGTTCTTTTCCCTGAGCACCCGGTCGTACAGCCTGTCATCGAGAACCTGGATATCCCAGGGATTCGGGCCGTCGATCACAATGCCGGCCCGGGAAAGATGTCGCTCGATGATGGACCTGGATAGCTTACCGGATCCGCCCCGGGAGTCTGTGCCTCCCGGGGGGGATAATTCTTTTCGGGGGGAACGCGGGTTGAGGATGGATACTCCCCGGTCAAGCCTCCCAACCGACTCGCGCCTGTGAATCCTTTCTTCCTTGACCAGACCGTTTGCCATCGGACTTCCTCTATATTATCAAAGGATTGCAAGATCCTCCGGGAGCGCCGGGGGTTTATTCGAGCCGCCGTCGTGTTTCCACATCCGGGTTTCCGGTCCCGGCCCTGGCGATCCTGGAGCCCTCTCCCCTCCTTTTGCCGCAGATTGTCGCCGGACGCCGATTTTTGCCATGCCGATCCGTCTGATTCTCCCCGCAGAAAACGGCGGCCATCTCCTCGGAAGAAAGGGGCCGCCGCCATAGGACATGCCGGTGCGAAGCCATCCGCATCCGTCCGATGACAAGCAGGGTCCTGCATAACAGAAGAAGGGGGCCGGCATGCGCCGGCCCCCTTCTTCCGCTCCCGGAGATGACTGACTATGCCCTCAGTGCCGTTTCAAACAGGCAGGCCGAGGCATACACGGCCAGGGGGATTGCCTTGTCCACCGCCTCTTTCCACTTCCGGTTTCCCGCGACCAGGCTCTGGTTGTATTCATCGATGGCGCTGTCCACCTTGAGGACGTATCCCTCCGTACCCGGCTCTTCGGCGTGAAGGTCCGTCTCAATGCAGGGAATGAACGCCCTGGCCCTGTCGTAGATTTCGAGGGCGAAGGCCTGCGGGTCCAGCGGGCCCGTCCGAAGCGAGCTCTTGAATTCGCTGTACCCGCCCGGCGTCAGGACAAAGTCCGGCGAGCCATAGACGTACTTGTTCGCGTATTTCTCGAAAAAAAAGTGATCCACGTAGGGCACGGCCGGGTAGTTGCCGACATGGTGCGGCGCCGTCAGGTCCTGCAGGTAGTGGGTTGCGACACCGAGAGACGTGACGCTTCCGCTTCCTCCCACGGCCAGGTTGTAATGGTTGACGAAATTCATCAACGCATGCTCGTGAATGTCCTCATCGAGGCCGTTCGTCGCCCTTTTCATGTATTTCAGGATGAGCATGGTCGTCGGGGCGGCGTTCTCCAGGAAGTTGCCCTTTCCGCCCTCCTTGGTATCTCCAAAGAAATGCCCCTCGAAGATCAGGTCCTGCAGGTCGCTTTTCGGATCGTCCGGGAATTTGCAGTATTCCAGAAGGAGCGCGGTGTCGGCGGGAGAAACGTTCAGCAGGCCGAGAGCCCTGTCGGTGATATAGCAGTGCGTGCTGTCCCGCAGTTCGAGCACCCGCTTGAATCGCTCGTAGGATTCATGGGTAAGGCGGATCAGCCTGCGGACTTCCTCGAAGATTTCCCTGCCGCAGGCCCTGTTGATCACGTCCCTGAAAAAGAGGCGTGTTTCTTCCTTTCCTTTCTTTGGGACGTCCTTCTTCCTGAATTTGAGGCTCTTCCGGTCGATCCGGGTGACAGCTTTCAGTTCGGAGGAAAGGGCGGAGAACTCTTTTAATGTGTCTTTCAGCAATTTGATGGATGCATCCTGCTGCACCGTCGCTTCGTTCATGCCACACCCTCCCTTTCCGTTTGAATATGAATCGGAATTCCCGTTGATGATGCCGCTGCACGGACATTTCCCGGTCGTTCCAAGCTGTGACGGGACGGTCTTCTAATCCAGAACCTCCCTCAGCTTGCCGGAGAGCTTCTGGAGCTGAAAGGGTTTCTGGAGGAAGCCGTTGCAGCCCCGTTCCATGATCGTGTTCGCTTCTCCGTCGATGCTGTAGCCGCTGGAAAGGAGAACCTTTACCTCCGGATCGACGGTCCGGAGGCGGTCGAAGGTCTCCCCTCCGGAGAGGCCAGGCATGATCATGTCCAGGATGACCAGGTCGATCTCGTTCCTTTTCGTCATGTACACGGCGACGGCCTCCTGCCCGCTTCCGGCGATGTAAACCCTGTAACCGAGGGAAGTCAGGAGCTCTCCCGTCACCTCCGCAACCATGGGTTCGTCATCGACCAGCAGGATCGTCTCGCTTCCCTTCTTGATGGTTCCGGCCTCCTTTGCCTCCGTCACGACTTCCCTCTCCGATGCGGGCAGGAGAATGGTGAAGGTCGATCCGTGGCCCGGCTCGCTCTCCGCGTGAATCATGCCGCCGTGCCCCTTGACGATTCCGTAGACCATGGCCAGTCCGAGGCCCGTTCCCCTGCCCATTGCCTTGGTCGTGAAGAAGGGATCGAAGATCCGCTCCCTCGTCTTCGCATCCATCCCCGTACCGGTGTCGGTGATGGTGATTTTTACGTATTTTCCGGGGAAGACGGACATCAACTGGGCCTTCGTCTCGTCCAGAAGGACGTTCTCCGTCGCCAGGTAGATCTTCCCGCCTCCCGGCATGGCCTGCCAGGCGTTCACGTACAGATTCATGAAGATCTGCTCCATCTGGCCCCGGTCGGCCTCGACGCTCCACAGCTTCCGGTCGTATTTCCGGTGGATGGCGATCTCCTTCTTGGTCCGCCCGAACATGGAGGAGGTCTTCTTCACGATCTCGTTCATGTCGGTGGGCTTCACCTCGTACCGCCCCCCGCGGGCAAAGCCCAGGAGCTGCCTGGTCAGGTCCGTGCCGCTCTGCACCTGCTCCTCGATCCGCTTGAGCCTTTCATAATGGGGATGGGACGGATCCAGGTCCAGGAGTGTCAGCGATGCGTAGCCCTGGATGCCCATGAGGAGGTTGTTGAAGTCGTGGGCGATGCCGCCGGCCAGCGTGCCGATGGCCTCCATCTTGTCGGCGTGCTGCAGGCGCTCCTCCAGCCTCCGCCTCTCCTCGTCGGCGTTCCGCTGCTCGGTGATGTCGATGAGAGAGGCGACGCTCTGTTTCGTCCCCGGGATCAGGCCGACCGTCAGGAGAATATGCTTCACGGAGCCGTCCCTGTGCCGCAGCCGGAATTCGTAGCTTTTTTCCACGTCATCCGAATTCGTCCGCCGCACCTTGTGCCGGACGATCATCTTCTCCAGGTCTTCCTTCTCGACAAACTCCGTCCATTTTCTATTTCCTTCCACCTCCTCCCGCCGGTAGCCCGTCAGGCCCTCGAACCGTTTGTTCGCCAGGGAGATGGTCATGTCATCCTCGACGATCAGCATGGTGGCCCCTGTTGTCTCGAAAAATGCCTGATAACGTGTTTCCGATTCCCGCAGGGCATCCTCCGCCAGCTTTCGGTCCGTGATGTCGTTGAAGAAATTCAGGGTGGCCGGCTGACCCTGCCATGAAATCGGCGTCACATGAATCTCGACCAACTTGATCGATCCATCCCCGGCAAGGAGCCTGAAGGTGTATACGCTGGGAACATGCTCACCTTTCATCCTTTTCCTGTATCGCTCCGCGATCATCTTCCGGTCGTCGGGTTGAACAAAATCCAGGAAAGGCTTCGACAGAATCTCCTCCTTCGGGCGGCCGATGATTTCCACTGCGCGGCGATTGATGAAACAATGCCTGCCCTCCTGGGCGATCGAGATGGCCTCCTCCGCGTTCTCCACGACCAGGCGGTACTGCTCCTCGCTTTCCCTGAGCGCCTCTTCCATGCGCTTGCGCTCGGTGATGTCGCTGCAGCTTCCCTCGAAAGCGACGATCCTGCCCGAGGCGTCCCTCAAGGGAACGCCGTTGGAGGTGTGCCATCGCCAGGATCCGTCGGCGTGCCTGATGCGGTATTCGACCCCCGCCTGCCGCTCTCCCTTTTCGACCGCCCCCTGCAGCGCCTGAAGGCACACGTCGAGGTCGTCCGGATGGATGAGCGGCTGGAAGGATGTTCCGATCACCTGTTCTGGATGGTGGCCCAGGAGTTCGGTCCAGCTGGGGGAGACATACGTGAAGATGCCGTCCAGGCTCAGTGTGTAGATGATGTCATGGCTGTTCTCGATCAGCAGGCGGTACTGCTCCTCGATCTTTTTCCGGTCCGTAATGTCCCGCGTGCTTCCCTGCACCCCGACCGAGTTTCCGTCATCGTCGAGCAGCCAGCAGGCGGTAATCTCGATGTCCTTGACCGACCCGTCCTTGCAGTACTGCTGGATCTCCAGCGTCATGGACCGGGCGCGCTCCGCCGGGGGCTTTGCCAGCTGCGCGGCCAGCTCGGTCATGGCCGGCTCCACGCAGGATTTCACCACGTATTCATGGAAGGGAATCTCCAGGACCTCCTCGGGGGTGTAGCCGCTGAGCGACTTGACGGAAGGACTGACGTAGGTGAAGCGGCCGTCCAGTGTCATGGTCCAGATCACGTCGGTCGAATTGTCGGCGAGGAGGCGGTATTTCCGCTCGCTCTCCCGCAGGGTCTCCTCGGCCCGCTTCCGCTCGGTAATGTCCCGGGCCACGGCCTGAAAGGCGATGGCTTCTCCCTCCTGAAAGAGAAGCTGCGTATTCTGCCCGAGCCAGAGGTCCTGGCCGTCTTTCTTGACAATGGGATACTCCAGATACGTGTTGGAGATTTCCTTCACATACTGGAGACCGAAGTGACGGGTCACCATGTCAAGTGCATCCGGCCGGATCAGAGCCGAGAAATGCCTCCCCACGAGTTCTTCTTCACGGTATCCCGAAATGCGGAGCGCCGCCGGGTTCACAAATGTGAAATGCCCCCTGGCGTCGGTCTGGAAGACGATGTCGTTTGCCTGTTCCACCAGCGTCCGATAACGCTCTTCACTCTCGCGCAGGGCCTTCTCGGCCTGACGGCGATCGTCATCCGCCTTTTCCAGCTCCCGGATTCTCCGCTTCAGCGCGGCAATTTCCTCTGCCGGATCTTTCATTCCTTCTTCCAGATGGGTCATGAAACTCCCTTTATCCATCGCATATGCACCGGATCGGCAGGGATCCCGTCCCACTCCCCGGAACATAAAAAACCCCGATCTTCTCTCGAAAGAATCGGGGTCTCGGCGGTCGATTCATCGGCATCACCGTCTGCTCCGGAAAAGGGCTGGAACCTGGCTGTTGTTCCTTTCGCTCCAATGCCTGGAAAACAGCCGCCAGTATAGCGCCGGAATCGTACAAGTCAAGTCCTTTGGCTGGCAACCTATCAATATTATGGTATATTAGCGCCATCAGACCTGTTGGAAAGCAGAGGACCCCGGATGATAGTGGACCGTTATCGACACCCATGGTATGAAACGCATCAGATTCCATAAAATATTCGAACGGAGGGTACACATGAGAAGGCGTTTTCTTATCCTGGCAGCGGCGCTGATTGCGCTCCTGTTCTACGGCACGGCGCTGGCGCTGGAGTTCTCGGCGGACATGGTCAGTACCGGCAAGGGCGGCAAAGGGATGGTCTCGAAGGTTTATATGAAGGATAAAAAGTTCCGCTGGGAATCGAAACAGGAGGAAACCTATACGATCTCCCGGCAGGACCTGCTGAAGACCTGGATCGTCATGCCGAAGCAGCGAAGCTACATGGAGGTGAAGTTCGATCCCTCCAAGGATCAGTCGCCCAGGGAGAAGATGTCAGGCGAAGTCAGCCGGAAGCTGATCGGTACGGAAACGATCAACGGGCACCCGGCGAAGAAATATGAAGTCACGGTACAGAGCGGGAAACGGCAGACGAAATCGTACCAGTGGCTGGCGACGGACCTGAACAATTTCCCCATCAAGCAGGCGGCAGTGGACGGAAGCTGGGGCATGGAATACCGGAACATCCAGATGGGTGGCCAGCCAGACAGCCTCTTCGAAGAGCCGAAAGGCTTCAAGAAGATGGACATGCCCGGCATGCCGCGCGCGCCGCGCCGCTGAGGAGACCGGTCTGATGGAGCTGTCCTCCCGACACGTCGGAACCCCACTCAAGCCATATGAAACGTTCGTGACCTGGCGGCAGACGACGAATTACGCCGCCGCGCTGGGCGACGGCAATCCGCTGTACCTCGATGATTCGCTCCCCGGGGGAATCGTCGCTCCGCCCATGTTCTGCGTCGCCGTCACCTGGCCCATCACGGAGCGCATCGCCGACTTCATCGAATCGGCGAAGTTCCCGAAGGAGATCGTCAACACGCAGGTCCATTACACGGAGCACCTTGCCATCCACCGCCTCGTCCGTCCGGGGGACATGCTCACCGTGAAGGGCCGCATCGCGGCGATCATCCCCCGCAAGGCGGGAACCCTCTTCGTCATCCGCTACGACGCCGAAGACGCAGCGGGAATCCCCGTCTTCACGGAGCACATCGGCGGCATGATGCGGGGGGTCCAGTGCACCGACGAGGGACGCGGGGGAGAAGACCTTCCCCTGGCGCCGTCCTTTGAGACCTCCGGGGAATCCCTCTGGGAGACCCCGGTTTTCGTGGACCGGACGGCTCCCTTCGTTTACGACGGCTGCACCAACATCCATTTCCCGATCCACACGTCCGTGGCCTTCGCCCGTGCCGTCGGACTCCCGGACATCATCCACCAGGGGACGGCAACGCTGGCCCTGGCTGTCCGGGAGGTCGTGAACCGCGAAGCGGAGGGAGATCCGCGGCAGGTCCGGTCCATTTCCTGCCGTTTCACCGGCATGGTGATCCCAGGGACGGAGATCCGGATCCGCCTGGTCGGAAGAGCGACGGAGGACGGGGACAGGCACTGTTTCTTCGAGGTCCTGAACTCCGAGGGAAAACAGGCCATCCGCGACGGGGCGATCGTCCTCGGCCTGGCCTGATCCACCCCGGCAACCCATGAGCAGGGCCCGGCCGTTTCGCGGCCGGGCCGCCCCTTCCTCCCCTACCCGCCCATCTACAAGGAGGGAACCATGACCTGGCAGAACCTGAACCTTACCTGGCATTACGTTGAGAAGTGGGCCTCAAGGAAACCGGAGGCCGAAGCCCTGGTCTTCGGGGACGAGCGCCTCGCCTGGAGTGATTTCAAGGCGCGCATGGACGGCATCGCCAAGGCCTTCCTCGCGGC
>DAOSEM010000015.1 GCA_035363115.1 Syntrophales bacterium
GTGAGCTGGGTTCAGAACGTCGTGAGACAGTTCGGTCCCTATCTGTTGTGGGCGCAGGATATTTGAGAGGAGCTGTCCCTAGTACGAGAGGACCGGGATGGACGAACCAATGGTGTTCCAGTTGTCGCGCCAGCGGCACCGCTGGGTAGCTAAGTTCGGACGGGATAACCGCTGAAAGCATCTAAGCGGGAAGCCCCCCTCAAGATGAGATATCCCTCCTGGTGGAGACATCAGGACTGAAGGCCCCTCGTAGACTACGAGGTTGATAGGTCGGGAGTGCAAGCGTAGTAATGCGTTCAGCTTACCGATACTAATTGGCCGTGCGGCTTGACCATATTATTTTCACTCAGAGGGCTTTCACGAATGCAATTGTTGAATACTGGATGATATTCCGGTGGTTATAGCGGAGAGGAAACACCCGTTCCCATTCCGAACACGGAAGTTAAGCTCTCTGGCGCCGATGGTACTGCATGGGTGACTGTGTGGGAGAGTAGGTAACCGCCGGGATACAATATCGAAGCCCCCTCGGGAAACCGAGGGGGCTTTTTTATGGTGCCCGGGTTTAAAGGACCGGGATGTTGGACGAGTGGTTGGTCGGGTAGGGTAGTGTCAGTCGAACGATTTTTAGCAGCGATAAAAAAAGCGGCGATGACCCTATGGGATCATCGCCATGGAAAACCATTCATCAAGGTAGTGTCATTCAGGATGCCTGCAGGGATACATCTGTCCCGGCGGTTTTCTTGAGCGCCACGGAGCCTGTCCGGTTCATCTCCTCCACGCCGAACGGATCGAAATAGGCAAGCACCGCTTCATTTTCAGCCCTGGAGCCTGTCGACTCAAGGATATAATAGTTCTGGCTCATGGTAGCGATGCGGCAGCCGAAACGTTCAATCGCCCGCATGATCTCGATCCGGGTCTCAGGAGCAACCTTCACACCGAAAATCATCAATTCCCGGTGCAGAAACGCCGGACCGGAAAAATCCGAAACCTCGATTACATCGACCAGTTTATAAAGCTGCTTCTTGATTTTGTCCGTGAAATCACTGTCGGCTGAGCTTGTCAGGGTGATTCGCGAAACGTCCGGATCGATCGTCTCCGCAACGCAGAGGGTGTTGATGTTGTACCCGCGGCTGCTGAAGACGGCGGCGATCCGGGACAGGACGCCCGGACGGTTGTTCACCAGCATGGAGAGGGTTCGTTCTTCAATGGTCATCTGACTCGTTCCTTTCCTTCTGTTTTATGCATTTCAGTCCGCCTGGCCGAAGATCATCTCCACATTGGAGCGACCCGGCGGGATGATGGGGAACACGTAGTTTTCACAGTCCACGACGGCTTCCAGGAGGTAAGGGCCATCGGTTTTCGCCAGAGCATCAATGCCTTCGTCCGGGGCATTGTCGATGCGGACCCGGCTGGCGGGAATGCCGAAGGCGCGGGCAGCGGCTACGAAATCCGTTCCTCCGCCCAATTCGATGCTGTTGTATCGGCCGTCAAAGAAAAGGTTCTGGATCTGGCGGATCATCCCCAGGTGGCCATTGTTGAAGACAACGATCTTGACCGGAAGGTTGTAATACCGGATGGTGGCCAGTTCTTGCATGTTCATGTAGAATCCGCCGTCTCCCGTGATGGCGATGACGCTGCGGTCGGCAGCCCCGATCTTTGCCCCGATGGCGGCGGGGACGCTGAATCCCATGGTGCCCATTCCACCGCTCGTCAACAGGCAGCGGGGGGTCCGGGTTCGCCAGGAGCGGACCGTCCAGATCTGATTGAGTCCAACGTCGGCCACCGCCATGGTTCCATCCGGGAGGGCCTCCTGAACCCTGCGTATAAACTCCCCCGCGGGACCGCAGCCCCGATCGGGAGTCTTTTCATCCATCGTACTCCGCTCTTCATGAATCCGGTTCATCCATTCCAGACGATCCTTTGGTTCAATCATCGGGGTCAGGGCCTGAAGGGCATCGAGGGCATCCCCCGAGTAATGCAGGTCCGCCTTGACGTTCTTGCTGATGGAGGTGGGGTCGATATCGATGTGTGCAACCATTGCCAGCGGGGCGAACTCGTCAATCCGGGACGTGCTCCGGTCGGTGAAGCGGGTTCCCACGGCGAGGATGAAGTCGGACTGGTGGACGATGCTGTTTGCCAGTTCAAACCCGTGCGAGCCGATAAAACCGAGATTCAGTCCGTTAGCGGCGTTCACCGATCCCACTCCCATCATGGTCGTGACAAAGGGGATCTGTGTTCTGGTGATCAAATCTCCCATGAGGTCGCAGGCATTGGCCAGCTTGACCCCGCCGCCGATGATAATCACGGGGCGCTCGCTCTGGTTGAGCGCCCGGGCGATCCTCTCGATGGCCTCCCTGCCGTCGGTGCCGTTCTTGATTCCGTTCCGGCGGGGCTCATCCGCCGGTCCCGCTGGATCGCATTTCGCCGCAAGGATATCCCGGGGAAGATCGACCAGGACGGGACCGGGCCGTCCCGAGGTTGCAATGTCAAATGCCTCGCGAAGATTGGAAGCGAGGCTGTGAACGTCTTTCACCTGGAAGCTGTGCTTGGTGACGGGGATGGTCATGCTGATGATATCCGTCTCCTGGAAGGCGTCGCGGCCGAGAAGGCTCGTGTTGACCTGGGCCGTCAGGGCGACCAGGGGGGATGAATCCATGTAGGCCGTGGCGATCCCCGTGACCATGTTTGTTGCCCCGGGGCCGGACGTGGACAGGCAGACTCCCACTTTTCCGGTTGCCCTTGCATATCCGTCGGCGGCATGGGCCGCTGCCTGTTCATGGCGGACCAGGTAATGCCGGATGGGGCTTTCCATAAGGCGGTCGTTCAACGGGAGGGAATTGGCGCCGGGGAAGCCGAAGATAACATCCACCCCCCTCTCCCGAAGGATCTGGATGACGATGTCCGCGCCGATGGTGCTCATTGTTCAGACTCCTTTCGCTGGTTCAAAATGAAAAAGCCGCAGGCTCTTTGCGTGCGGCTTTTCGTGGTCATAAAAAAAGCCGCGGTCCGTCTGGGGATCCGCGGCTCGTTTTCCTATGTCAACCCTTCACAGGAACGACGCAGCGGTCCCCGCCCGAACGACTACTACTACGGCTACGACTACGCTGCGGTCTTTCTCTGAAAAGGGTTTCACGCTCATCCGTTCCTTTGGCTCAAAGTGGAGGCTACTTTACCGAAGAAGAAGGAAATGTCAAGCTGAAAAAACAAACAGTACATTCAGAAAGATGCGTCCTCGTCATCTTCGGGCAGTTTTTTGGGGACCTGGCCGCTGTCCACGACGGATGATCCCTCCGGTGTGGCCCCTTCCAGGAAGGCCTCGTAAAGGGCTCCTTCGGAATACCGGACAGGTTGTCCCGAATGGGGGTCCACCTTGACAAAGACAATTCCCCTGGGTACCGGGAACGGTTCGATGGGAACTCCCTGGACGGCCTTTTCCATGTAATACAGCCAGATGGGAGCGGCTGCCCTGCCCCCGACCTCCTGTCTCCCCAGGGCCCGTTCCTGGTCGAATCCAACCCAGACACCCGTCACCAGGGAGGGCGTATAACCGATAAACCACGCGTCACGCATGTCGTTGGTGGTTCCCGTCTTGCCGGCGGCGGGACGGCCGATTCCCTTTACCCGGGTTCCCGTGCCACTCTGAATCACGCCCTGCATGACGTAGGTGGATAGAAAGGCGATGCGCGGATCGATGACCTGCTCCTCCCGGACCTGGGTTTCTTCGAAGACCTGGCCTGTCCGATCAACGATCCTGCGAATCATGAAGGGTGTCACCCGCTTTCCCTGGTTTGCCAGGACTCCGAAGGCCCGGACCATCTCCTCCAGGGTGACGTTGGCCGAGCCCAGGGCGAGGGAGAGGTTCCGGGGCAGAGGCGAGGCAATCCCCATATTGGCGGCATACGATACGGCATAGTCCACGCCGATGGACTGGAGGATCTTGACAGTGACGACGTTCCGCGAATGGACCAGGGCGCTCCGCAGGGTCGTTGGGCCGTTGAACTTGCCGTCAAAGTTACGGGGGCGCCAGTATCCGTCGGGCTTGGAGGGATCCGGGAACTGGAGGGGGGAGTCGTCGATCCGGGTGGACGGGGTCATCTCCTTGTCGAAGGCGGCCGTGTAGATGATGGGCTTGAATGACGAACCCGGCTGGCGGCGGGACTGGGTCGCCCGGTTGAACTCACTTTTCTTGAAATCCCGTCCGCCCACCATGGCTTTGATGGCCCCGGTGCGTGCTTCCATGCAGTACAGCGCCCCCTGGACGGTCCCGACGGTGTATTTTTCCCGCTTTTCCATTTCCTGGAGCCCCCGCTCCACGGCATCCCTTGCTGCGGTCTGCATGGGGATGTTCAGCGTCGTGTAAATTTCGAGCCCCTCCTTATACAACACGTCGCTTCCGTATTTTTCCTGGACATACCGCCGGATGTTTTCCACGAAATAGGGGGCGATCTTGTCCTTGGGCCGCACGGACCGGAGATTCAGCTTTACCGCAAGGGCCGCGTTTTTCTGCTCCTCGGTGATGTATCCGCTTTCGACCATCCGGTCCAGGGTATAGGCCTGCCGCTGCTTCGCGCGCTCCAGATTGTTGTAAGGCGAATAATTGCTGGGTGCCTTCGGAAGCCCGGCCAGCATGGCCGCTTCCGGCAGAGTGAGGTTCCGGGCGCTTTTGCCGAAATAGGCCTCCGCGGCCGCCTCCACGCCGTAGGTTCCGTGTCCCAGGTATATGTGATTCAGGTAGAGGTGGAGGATCTCGTCTTTGGTGAGATAGCGGTCGATCTTGAAGGCGAGGACGGCTTCCTTGATCTTCCGGATGTAGCTCCTCTCGGGTGTCAGAAACAGGGATTTGGCCACCTGCTGCGTGATGGTGCTCCCTCCCTGGACGACCCGTCCCGCCTCGATGTTCTTGAAAAACGCCCTGGATATGCTCTGCAGATCGAAGCCGCGGTGCTGGTAGAACCGCGCGTCCTCCGCGGCCACAAATGCCTGGACGACCATCGGGGGCAGGTCCTGAATGCGGACGACCTTCCGGTCCTCCAGGAAGAATTCGTCGATCAGCTCGTCATTATCGGAGTAGACCCGCGTGGCGATGCTGGGCCGGTAGTCCTTCAGGGTGGCGATGCTCGGCAGCTCCTTCAGGAGAATATAATAAAGCAGAGTACTCCCGATCACCAGGAGGGCGACCACGGTGAGCGTCAACGCGATCAAAAGCGTCGCGATTCCCGAGGGGTTCCCTGCTTTATGCTTTTTCTGCGCGTGATTTCCGGCCATGATCAAGCCTCGGTGGGCTCCTCTTCCTCTTCTTTTTTCCCCTTCTTTTTCTTCTCTGCGAAGCGGGACACGATAATGCTGATCTCGTAGAGGAACAGGAGCGGGATGGCCATCAGGATCTGGCTGAGGGCGTCCGGCGAGGGAGTGAGCACGGCGGCGGCGATGAAAATGACGAGGATGGCGTACCGGCGCTGCCGGGATAGCATCCGGGGATTCACGATCCCGATCTTGGTCATGAAGAAGATGAACACGGGCATTTCGAAGGAGAGACCGAAGGCCAGGAGAAACTTGAGAGAAAGATCCAGGTACTCCCGGAAGGAGATCATCGGCTTCAGGAAATCCGTCGAGAATTCAAGGAAGAATGCAAAGGCCGGCGGCAGCGCGATGAAATAACCGAACAGGACGCCGCCGGCGAACAGGAGCGTCGATGAGAGGACAAAAGGAACCACATACCGCTTTTCCTGCTTGTAAAGCCCCGGGGAGATGAATTTCCAGACCTGGTACAGGGTATAGGGGCTTGTGATAAAGAGGGAGGCGAAGAAGGCGATCTTCATGTAGATGAAAAACGCCTCCGGTAGCCCCGTGAAGATCATGTGGCTGTACTTCGGCATCGCGTCGGCCAGGGGTTTCGTGATGATCTGGAAGAAGAAATCCTTGAGAACATAACAGGCGACGAAGCCGAGTCCCACAACGATAAGGATCCGCACCAGGCGCGTCCTCAGCTCCTCCAGATGACTCGTCAGGGGCATCTTCTCTTCGGTGGTATCGTTCATGACCGGCGGCGGATACGCTGTCGGGACCCGTCAGGAATGCGACGAATCCTGGGGTTTCGAGGGCGGGGCGGAGGCGGTTTCAGGAGTGGAATCAGGTACTTCTTCCTTCTTGTCGGCGTTCTTTTCGTTTTCCGTAACAGTGTTCTTCAGATCCTCCGCCTCCTTCTTCAGATCGTCGGTCTGGAGGGAGTTTTTCACTCCTTCCGACACATCCTCGGCGGCTCTCTTGAACTCCGAGAATCCCTTGCCGAGGGATTTCGCCAGGTCGGGCAGCTTCTTGGGGCCGACGACCAGGAGGGCGATGATGGCGATGATGATCAGTTCCTGCATGCCGATGCCGAACATGGCAACCGCTGCCCCCTTATCCGTGATTGGCGGTATATAGGTGCACTTCCCGGGGTTTGTCAATCCTTTTTCCCGGCGCTCCTGTGGGCCAAATCCTTTGCATTTTGGGGGACCTTGTGGTACGGAGCGGTCCGATGGAAACGTCGTCGGAGGTCTCCGGCGATGCCTCGGGCCGAATCGAGGGAGCCATGGCCAGAAAAACAGGGATCGTCAGGGACAATCGATACTTGCGTCATGGGTGCGACGATTTTCACCCGGAGAACAATCGACGCCTCGAGGCCATCCATGCCCTCCTTGACTTGCCGGACATGGCCGGAAAGCTCTTTCCCATCCCCGCCAGGCATGCCACCCGGGACGAGATCCTGCGGCTCCACTCGGAGGCGTATTTCCGGAGGATCGCCGCGACGGCGGGAGAGCCCTGCACTCCCCTGGATCCAGACACGGAGGCCTCGGCGGATTCCTTTGACACGGCCCTCCTGGCCGTGGGCGGCGTTCTCAACGCCGTGGACGCCGTTCTGGACGGTTCCCTGGACAACGCCTTCGCCTTCATCCGGCCTCCGGGACATCACGCGGAGAGGCACTCCTCCGGCGGCTTCTGCATCTTCAACAACATCGCCCTCGGCGCTGCCCATGCCCTTTCGGCCCGCGGACTCAAGCGGATCCTGATCGTCGACTGGGACCTTCACCACGGGAACGGGACCCAGGATCTGTTCTATGGAGACCGGAGGGTGATCTATTTTTCCACCCACCAGTATCCGGCGTACCCGGGCTCCGGGTCTCTCGACGAGATCGGCCGGGGAGAGGCGAAGGGCTACACCATCAACATCCCCCTTGCCGCCGGATCGGGGAATCCCCACTTCGTGAAGGTCTACCGGCAGATCCTGCAGCCTGTCGTCCATGTCTTCCGGCCGGAGTTGATCCTGGTATCCGCCGGTTTCGATACGTGCGACGGGGATCCCCTGGGGGATTTGCGGGTGACGCCGGACGGCTTCGCCTGCCTGACGAGGCTCCTTATGAACATGGCCGATGAACTCTGTGGCGGGCGGGTGGTGCTGGTGCTGGAAGGGGGA
Organism: Syntrophales bacterium; assembly: GCA_035363115.1. Lineage (NCBI taxonomy): Bacteria > Pseudomonadati > Thermodesulfobacteriota > Syntrophia > Syntrophales > Syntrophales bacterium. Next base: position 7,454 of record DAOSEM010000015.1, read on the forward strand.
TATGACCTGCGGAACCTTGCCCGTTCTGTCCGGGCCGTACTGAGGGAGTTGACGGACGAAACCCGTGCCGGCGAGGACGAACTGGATCGCCTGGAGGCCGATGCCGTCATGTGGAGAGGTTCCGTCCTGAACAAGGCCATGGAGCGTCTGGCCCCCTACTGGCCTGTTTTTTAAGTGTAACCGGAGGATTGTGTCTTGAAGATCACGAAAGAGGAAGTGGCCTACGTGGCCCATCTGGCAAGACTGGAGTTCGACGGGGAGGAGATGGAGAAATTCACCTCCCAGTTGAACGACATCCTGCTTTATATGGAAAAACTGAACGAAGCGGACACGGCCGGTGTGGAGCCGATGACCCATGCCATCGCGCAGAAGAACGCCTTCCGGGAAGACAGGGTTCTTTCTTCGCTTCCCATCGTGGAGGCCCTGTCCAACGCCCCGGACCCCAAGGGGGAGTTCTTCCGTGTCCCCAAGGTCATTGAATGACGGTTCTGGCAGAGGAAACCATGGAGCTATGTGAACGGACCATCCACGAACTGCAGCAGATCATCCGCGACGGCGGGGCGTCCTCCACGGACATCGTTGCATCCGTCTTTGGGAGGATCGATGCCATTGAAAAAAGTGTCCACGCCTACATCACGCTTCTCAAGGAAGATGCCTTCCGGGAGGCGGCCCGGGCGGACGAGGAAATCCGAAAAGGCGATATCCGGCCCCTGACGGGCATACCCATTGCCCTGAAGGACATTTACTGCACCCGGGGCATCCCGACCACCTGCGGGTCCCGGATCCTCCAGAACTTCGTCGCGCCCTACGATGCCACGATCGTGGAGAAACTGCGGGAGGCGGGGGCGGTCTTTACGGGAAAGACCAACATGGACGAGTTCGCCATGGGATCCTCGACGGAGACGTCCTGGTTCGGGGTGACGAAGAACCCCTGGGACCTCGACCGCATCCCCGGCGGGTCCAGCGGCGGCTCTGCTGCGGCGGTGGCCGCCGACATGTGCATTGCCTCCCTGGGGTCCGACACGGGCGGTTCCATCCGCCAGCCGGCGGCCCTCTGCGGTGTGGTGGGGCTGAAGCCCACCTACGGCCGCGTCTCCCGGTTCGGGCTGGTGGCCTTCGCCTCGTCCCTCGACCAGATCGGTCCCTTTACCAAGGACGTGGAGGACTGTGCCATCATGCTGAATGCCATCGCCGGCTACGATCCCCGGGAATCGACGTCGGTCCCGGAGGACGTGCCCGACTACCGGCAGTTCCTCGGAAGGGACATCCGGGGCTGGAAGGTGGGCATCCCGAAAGAGTACTTCATCGAGGGCATCGATCCGGAGGTCGAGAGCCTGGTGCGGCAGGCCGTCAGGGTCGTGGAAGGACTCGGCGCCGAGATCGTGCCGGTCTCCCTGCCCCACACCGGGTACTGCCTTGCGGTCTATTACATCATCGCCCCCGCGGAGGCTTCCTCCAATCTGGCCCGCTATGACGGCGTCAAGTACGGCTATCGGAACCTGGACGGGCGCGATCTCCTGGAGATGTACAAGAAGACCCGTTCCCAGGGGTTCGGCGCGGAGGTCAAGCGCCGCATCATGATCGGCACCTACGTGCTGTCGGCGGGATATTACGACGCCTACTACAAGAAGGCCTCCCAGGTACGGGCCCTCATCCGGAGGGATTTCGACGAGGCCTTCCGATCCTGCGACGTGATCCTCACCCCCACGACTCCCACGCCGGCCTTCCGGATCGGCGAAAAAACCGACGATCCACTCCAGATGTACCTGTCGGACGTCTTCACCATCTCGACGAACCTGGCTGGAATTCCCGGGATCTCCGTTCCCTGCGGGTACACGACGACGGGTCTTCCCGTCGGTGTCCAGTTCCTGGCAGGCCATTTCCAGGAGGCAAAACTCCTCCAGTTCGCCTCGGCCTACGAGGCGGGCGCCGATTTTCAGAAAAGGAGACCGAATCTCTGATGGAATACGAACCCGTCATCGGGCTGGAAGTCCACGCCCAGATGCTGACCTACACGAAGATCTTCTGCGGCTGCTCCACCACCTTCGGGGAGAGCCCCAACAGTGAGACTTGCCCGGTCTGCCAGGGCATGCCGGGGGTCCTGCCGGTCCTGAACAAAAAGGTGGTCGAGTTCGCCATGAAGATGAGCCTGGCCACATCCTGCCGCATCAATCCCGAATGCGTCTTCGCCAGGAAGAACTATTTCTATCCGGACCTCCCGAAAGGGTACCAGATCTCCCAGTACGCCCTCCCGCTGGCTGAGTTCGGGTTTGTGGACATCGAGCTCGACGGCGGGAAAAAGCGAATCGGCATCACCCGAATCCACATGGAGGAGGACGCGGGGAAACTGATTCACGACGAGCACAACCCCTCGAGCTACGTGGACCTGAACCGGACCGGCGTGCCCCTGATCGAGATCGTCAGCGAACCGGACATGCGGAGCGCCGAGGAGGCCGCGGCCTACCTGCGCCGCCTCCACGAGATCCTGGTCTACCTGGAGGTCTGCGACGGCAACATGGAGCAGGGGAGCTTCCGCTGCGACGCCAACGTGTCGCTGCGTCCCCGCGGGACGGAGGCCTTCGGCACCCGGGCCGAGCTGAAGAACATGAACTCCTTCCGGAATGTCCAGCGAGCCCTGGAATACGAAATCAAGCGCCAGCAGTACGTCCTCGAGAGCGGCGGCCAGGTCGTGCAGGAGACGCGGCTGTGGGACGACACCCAGGGCGTGACCCACTCCATGCGCGGCAAGGAGGAGGCCCACGACTACCGCTATTTCCCGGATCCCGATCTTGTCCCGATCGCCGTAAGCGACGCCTGGATCGAAGAGATCCGGGGCACTCTCCCGGAACTTCCACTGGAAAAGCGGGAGCGATTCGCCCGGGAATACGGGATCCCGGCCTACGACGCCGGAGTTCTCACGGCCAGCCGGGCGCTGGCGGATTACTACGAGGCGGTTGTCAGGCTCAGCGGCAAGCCGAAGGCGGCCAGCAACTGGGTCATGGGCGACATCCTGCGGTTCCTGAATGAGGACCGGCGCGGCATCCGGGATTGCCCCATCACCCCGGAGTCCCTGGCGGAGATGATTGCCCTGATCGAGGACGGCACCATCAGCGGAAAGATGGCCAAGGAGGTCGTAGAGGAGATGTACCGGAGCGGCAAGCCGCCCCGGACCGTCATCGAGGAGAAGGGGCTGGTCCAGATCACCGACGAGAGCGCCCTGGTCTCGACCATCGAGTCCGTCATGGCGGCCAATCCGGCCCAGCTCGAGCAGTTCCGCTCCGGGAAGGACAAGGTCTTCGGTTTCTTCGTCGGCCAGGTCATGAAGGCGACCCAGGGCAAGGCGAATCCCCAGCTCGTCAACGATCTCCTGAAAAAGATGCTCCCGGGGGCCTGACCGGGAAAGGGCGGCACCGGATCTTTTTGACCCGCATCCGGGGCTCTCGGCCGGGAGAAGGACCGTGAACACAATCCTCAACATCCTGCTGGTCCTGGCCGTTCTCCTGGCAGCGGTCCTGCTGGTGTACCGACGCCGCCTCGGAGAGTTGCGGACCGATCTCAGGACCCTCTTTTCCCACCGGCTTGTCGCCGTCGGCGTCCCTCTCTTTCTCCTGGTCGTCATCGGGGCCTTTTACTGGGCAGGTCGGGATCGGGCGGTGCCTCCGGCGGTCGTTTCTCCCGGACCTTCGGGGGAACTTCCCGTCGCAGCGCCGCCGGCACCGGCATCGACGGGCAGTGCGATCCAGGACGTCTCTTCCCTCTACCGAAAAATCGGCCCGTCCGTCGTGGCGATCTACACATACAACGAGCAACGCGAAAGCATCGGCCGGGGAAGCGGCTTCTTCCACGGCGCCTCCGGGCAGGTCGTCACCAACCTGCACGTCCTGCGCGGCGCCCACTCCGCCCAGATCAAGACCTCCTCCGGGAAGGTCTATCCCGTTGCGGGAATCACGGCCCGGGACGCCGCCGCCGACCTGGCCATGCTGGCGGTGAGCATGCCCTGGACCGAGAGCTTTCCCCTGGCCGTGACGGCGTCCCTGCCGGAGGTCGGCGAACGTGTGGTCGTCGTGGGAAACCCCTTCGGGCTGGAGCAGACCGTCTCGGACGGGATCGTCTCGGCCATCCGGGAGACGGCGGAGCGGGGGAGGGTCCTCCAGATCACGGCGCCCATCTCGCCGGGGTCCAGCGGGAGTCCCGTTGCAAATCTCAGGGGTGAGGTCGTCGGCGTCGCCTTCCTGCAGTTCAGCGGGGGCCAGAACCTGAATTTCTGCATCTCCGGCGAGCGGGTTGCCCGCCTGGCTGCTGTCGCGGGGACCCCGGTGTCCCTGGCTGGAGGGGCTGCGGCAACGGGCATTGCGGCAGGGAAGCAGACCTTCTGCTACCTCGACGAGAGGGGAACCGTCCGCTTCAGCGATTCCACGGCCAATCCAAGGTACAGCTACCAGCTCATTTCGACGCCCGACGGATCGCTGGACCGGAACCGTTATGAGCGCTGGGTCTTCGATCAGATCGGAGGGAATCCGCAGGACATCGATCCCCAGGCCGCCGTAACCCGGGCGAAGGAAGAGCTTCCGGACGTGTTCCGGCAGGTCTTCCCATCCCAGTACACCATGAATGACCTCCCCAGCATGCCCCAGGATGCCCGGAACCATTGGGAGAGGGTCGTCAACCATCACCTGGCCAACGCGTACAACGGGGCCGTACAGAAGCGGAACCGGGCAATCCTCCAACACCGGGTGATGATGGACGCATTTCAGATGTACGCGATATCCCGGCGGTAACGGGGGAGTTGTGGAAAAAGAGGGTATGGCTCTGAAAGAGGAAGGAATGATCCGGACGGTTTTCTGGCAGGACGATGCGGTCGGGATGATCGACCAAAAGGCGCTCCCCCTGGAGGAGCGGTATCTTGTCCTCCGCAAATGGGAGGACGTGGCCTCGGCGATCCGCGATCTCACCGTCCGGGGCGCCCCGGCGATCGGCGTGGCCGCCGCCCTGGGTATTGCCCTGGGTATGCGGAGCCTGCCATCCTCCCCGGATCGCGACCTGGCGGATTCTTTTGAGCGGATCTGCAACGCCTTCGCCCGGACGCGTCCGACGGCGGTCAATCTCTTCTGGGCCATCGAGCGAATGAAGAGGCGTTTCCGCGCCGCCATGGCCGAAGAGCCCGGTGTTTCGGGGCCGGACCGTTTCGCGGTCATCCGGGAGGCTCTCCTCCGGGAGGCCGTCGCCATTCACGACGAGGACATCGCCGCCAACCGGGCCATGGGCCTTCACGGACGGGTTCTCCTGGAGGACGGGGACGGCGTCCTGACCCACTGCAACGCCGGTGCCCTGGCGACGGCCGGATACGGCACCGCCCTCGGGGTGATCCGGGCGGCCCACGAGGAGGGGAAGCGGCTGACCGTGTACGTGGATGAAACCCGGCCCGTTCTGCAGGGGGCCAGGCTCACCGCCTGGGAATTGATGAAGGAGGGTATCCCCGCCATCCTGATCACCGACAACATGGCGGCATCCCTGATGAAGCGGGGAGCGATCCGGAAGGTCATCACCGGGGCCGACCGCATTGCCGCCAACGGCGATGCCGCGAACAAGATCGGGACCTACGGCGTGGCCGTTCTGGCGGAGGCCCACGGGATTCCCTTTTCCATCGCCGCCCCCCTCTCCACGGTAGATCCGGCGACGCCTGACGGGGATGCCATCCCCATCGAGGAGCGGGATCCCTCGGAAGTGACCACCCTCGCCGGCCGGCGCATCGCCCCGGAAGGCATTGCCGTCTGCAACCCCGCCTTCGACGTGACGCCCGCCCGCCTGATCGCCGCCATCGTAACCGAAGCCGGCATCGCCCGGCCCCCCTACGGGAAATCGCTTGCGGTGCTCCATGCCGCGAAAGCGCAATCACCCCGCTGAGGCGCGGCAAGGTTGCTTTCGCGTCGAAGAAGTGGTAGTGCAGCGCCTGTTTTTGAACGCTGTTTCCCCGGACGAACCCCCTGAACCCGCGGCTGCGGGACACCTGGAGACTTTCCCGATGCTGTGCGGATCTTACCGGTTCCACGGAACACTGCTGGACGATGCCGTCCTTCCCGAATCCAAGGGATCGATCTTTCGAAACACCTTCGGCCCGGCTCTCCGGCACGTCGTCTGTGCCATGAAGCAAAAGGACTGCGCCGGCTGCATCCTTGACCGGCGCTGTCTGTATCCGCTCTTGTTCTCCAGCCCGCCTCCGGCGAATCACCATCTTCTGCCCCCGTTTCCCAAGGGAAAGATTCGCTCCACGACGATCCCCGCTCCCTTTGTCATCGAACCGCCGGAGACATCCGCGACCTCTTTCCAGCGCAAGGATCCCTTCGATTTCGGACTGGTCCTGTTCGGGAGAAGCAACGAGCATCTTCTCCATTTCATCCAGACCTTCGAGGAGATGGGACGGCTTGGCATCGGGCGGAGAACGGAAAAGGGGCGTTCGCGTTTTGTCATTGCCTCCGTCGATGCCGGCGGTGAAACCGTCTGGGACGGCCGTGAGCGCAGTCTCCGGGAAGGAGATTATACCGAAGACCTGCGGGCGGGATTCCTGGCGGATACGGAAAAGGCGTTGTCGTCCCCGATTGCCGCCGTCACCGTGCACCTGGTGTCACCGCTCGTCGGAATCGCCGGGTCGAGCCGGGAGGATCTCCTGACCTTCCCCGTCCTGATGCAGTCCGTCCTGGACCGGATCCTCACGCTCAACAGGACCTACGGGAAAGGACAACTGGCGATCGACGTACCCGGGCTCGTCTCCAGGGCGGCCGGCGTGCGGATTGCGCAATCGAGCCTCCGGCGGAGGGGTGAGGCCCGCCCCGTGCGTCGGCCCGATTCATCCGTACATACCGGAAGGGTTATCGGCGAAGTGACCTATGAAGGTCCTCTTGGCGAGTTCCTTCCTTGCCTTCGTTTTTGCGAGCGGACCCACCTGGGCCGGGAGACAGCCTGGGGGGCGGGGCAGATCCGGGTCCATTCCGTTCAACCCTGATGCGCCGCGTCGGAAGGGGGCTGAGGTCGGTTTCTCTATACATCGGCCATAGCCCCGGCAGCGAAAAGGAGACGATTCCATGGATGGATGGGTGTACCCGGTGTTCCTGGCGGCCGGCTTTCTGATCGGGGCCGCCGTCGTCTGGGTGGTCCTGGGGAAACGAGCCGCTCTGCGGGAAGGCGAAAAGGCCGCCCTGACCGAGCGCCTGACGGCGAAGGACCTCCAGATCCAGGATCTGAAAGAGACCGCCGGGCGGCTGGATCAATCGCTGGCGCTCGCCCGGGAGGAGCTGAAAGCCGAATCGAACGCCCGGGCCGCCGCCGAGGAGCGGAACGCGCGCATCCCGAAACTGGAGGAGGCAATCCGGGCCGGGGAGTCGGATCTGAACCGCCTGCGGACGGAGATGTCCGCCCTGCAGGCGCGGGTCGTCGAGGTGGAGGCGCGTGCCGAGGAGGAAAGCAAAGGTGCGGCCGAGAAAATAGCCCTCTTGGACGATGCCCGGCGAAAGCTGGGAGACGCCTTCCAGGCCCTGTCGGCGGAGGCCCTCAAGAGCAACAACCAGTCGTTCCTGGAACTGGCGAAGGCGTCCCTGGAGAAATACCAGGAGGCGGCAAAGGGCGACCTCGAGGCCCGGCGGCAGGCCGTCGAGACCCTGGTGAACCCGATCCGGGAATCCCTGGAGAGGGTGGACGGCCGGATCCAGGAGATCGAGAAGGAGCGGACCTCCGCCTATTCGATCCTCCAGGAGCAGATCCGCTCGATGACGTCCGCCCAGTCGCAGCTCACGGTGGAGACGGCGAACCTCGTAAAGGCGCTCCGGGCGCCGGTCGTCCGGGGTCGCTGGGGGGAAATCCAGCTCCAGCGCGTCGTCGAGCTGGCAGGGATGGTGGAGTACTGTGACTTCGTCCAGCAGGAGACTGTAGTCACCGGGGAGGGATCGGTCCGCCCCGACCTGATCGTCCGCCTCCCGAGCAACCGGAGCATCGTCGTCGATTCGAAGGCGCCCCTCGAGGCGTACCTGGATGCGCTGGAGACGAAGGACGAGGCGGTCCGGATCGAGCGGCTGAAGGCCCATGCCCAGCAGATCCGCGTCCATCTGAGCAAGCTCTCCGCCAAGACCTATTCCGCCCACGTCACTCCCTCGCCGGAGTTCGTCGTCCTGTTTCTCCCCGGGGAGACCTTCTTCAGCGCCGCCCTCGAGCAGGATCCTTCCCTGATCGAGTTCGGAGTCAACCAGAAGGTGATCCTGGCGACGCCGACCACCCTGATCGCCCTCTTGCGGGCCGTCGCCTACGGATGGCGGCAGGAGCGGATCGCCGAGAACGCCCAGGCCATCAGCGACCTGGGGAAGACGCTCTACGACCGGCTGCTCACGCTTGCCGGCCACTTCGACGGCCTCCGCGCGGGGCTGGAGCGGGCGGTCGGGGCCTACAACGACGCCGTCGGCTCCCTGGAGAGCCGCGTTCTCGTGAGCGCCCGAAAGTTCAAGGAGCTCGGCTCGGCCGCCGGAAAAGACCTGCCCGAGGCGGCAACAATCGACCGCACGACCCGTGTCCTGAAACCCTTCCCCGGTGCGGAAGACGGAGACGCGGAAGCGGGCGGACAGGGCCGCCTGAGTGCGGGGGCACCGGCTGGAACCGGAACCCCGTTCCCGTTGACGGACCCGGACGGATAAGTTCAGGGAGGAGGCCGCGATGCTGGTCTTTATGACGGGAGGTACGGGATTCGTGGGGAAGAACCTGACGAGGGTCCTCACGGAAAAGGGCCACGAGGTCACGATCCTGACACGACCGGGGGAGGGAAGGCCGCCGCTGCCGGCGGGAGCCCGCTACCTGGAGGGGGACCCGACCCGGCCCGGACCCTGGCAGGAGCGTGCGGCGTCCCACGAGACATTCATCAACCTGGCGGGAGCCTCGATATTCAGCCGCTGGACGGAGCGGCGCAAGCGGGACCTCCTGGAGAGCCGGATCCTCACCACCCGGAACCTCGTGGAGGCGATTCGGGGACGGCGCAAGGGGATTGCGCACCTGCTCAGCACCTCCGCCGTTGGGTATTACGGGTTCCACGACGAGGGAGACCTGTATGAAGGGAATGCTCCGGGCGGGGACTTTCTGGCCCGCCTGGCGGTGGACTGGGAAGCCGAGGCGGAACGGGCCCGTCATGAGGCGGGAGCCCGGGTGGTGATTTGCCGCTTCGGCATCGTGCTGGGAAAGGGCGGCGGCGCCCTGGAGCCCCTGGAGCGGCTGTTCCGGCTCTATGCCGGAAGCCCCGTGGGCAGCGGCAGGCAGTGGTTTTCCTGGATTCACGAGGACGACCTGGCCCGCATCTTTCTGTACCTGATGGAGCGGACCGATCTCGACGGACCCTTCAACTGCACCGCACCCGGTCCGGTGCGGAACGCAGAGTTCACGCGGGCGCTGGCGGACGCCCTCCGCGTCCGCGCCTTTCTTCCGCCGGTGCCGGGCTTCCTGATGCGCCTTGTCCTGGGCGAGTTCGGCGAGGTGATTCTGAAAGGACAGAAGGTCATGCCGGGACGACTGCTGAAGGAAGGGTTCCATTTCCGATTCCCCGATCTTCCGTCGGCGCTGGAAGATCTGCTGCAATCCCGCTCCTGACGCCCGCGATCAAGCTTCTGTCCTTCTCTTGCGTTCCGCTGATTCTGCGGGTATAGGGACAAACCTCCGCTGGAGTTTCCACCCGCCCGGCTCTTTACGCTGCGGGGCCCGGCGGGAGATTCCCGAATGGAGCATGCAGACTGTGATGAAGCTGTTTCTCTTTGATTTTGACGGCGTGATCGCCGATTCGCTGGAAACCTACGAGTGGACGGTCCGGGAGTGCCTGGAGCGGATCGGCCAGCCCATCGTGAAAACGCGAGCTGATTTTCTGGAGCTGTTCGAGGGGAACTTCTACGAGGAGATCGTCCGCCGGGGGGTGGACCTGGAGGCGTTCCTGAAGGCCTCGCCGGGTGTCCTCGCGGAGGTCGATTTCGCCTCGATGCGGCTCTTTCCCTTCCTGTTGCCCGTCCTGGAGAAGATGTGCGAGGGGAACGCCCTCCTGATCATCTCCTCCAGCGGTTCCCGGTCCATCCGGAAGACGCTGGAGAGCAACCGCTTCAACGGCTGCTTCCGTGCCATCCTGGGGTCCGATTTCATGCTGAGCAAGGTCTCCAAGATCGCCCACGCCATGGAGTCCTATGAAATCGGCACGGACCGTACCTATTACATCGGGGACACCGCGGGAGACATCCGCGAGGCGAAGCAGGCGGGGGTGAAGGCGGTCGCCGTCACCTGGGGCTGGCACAGCCGGAAGACCCTGGAGGCGGCGGGACCTGATTTCATCGTGCAGAAACCGGAAGATCTGCTGAAAATCTAAGTTTTTTTACAGGTCGTAGAGGGTCTCGTCCACCCGCGGCCGGGCCTTCTTCCCTCCCTTTACACCGGGTCCTTTCCCGTCGAAAAGAAACGGCTCCTCCGCCTCCAGGAGGTCCCCCATCTCCTCCTCGATCCGGTCTGGATCTTCTCCCCGCTCCAGCCTGCGCAGGGCTTCTTCCATTCCGGGGCCCAGGTTCAGGCCCGTGGCGTCGGAGAGCTTGCGCATCAGGGCGGCAGCCTGCCGGGGGTCGTCCTCGCTGATGCGGTCCGCTTCGCCGGCCAGCATGGACATGGCCTTTTCCATCCGGTCCTCGTCGATGGGGGGCATCCCCGTGTCCGCGTCCGCCCCTTCCTCCCGTTTTCCGGAGACCTTTGCAAAAACGGACATCTGGCGCTTCAGGCGGACGCGCTTGCAACGCGGACAGAAGGGAACCTTGTCCGTATCGGCCGTCCGGGAAAAGAAATTGTAAACGGTGTTGCAATTGCGGCAGTAAAACTCGTAAATGGGCATGTCGCCTTCCGCTCCGGTCTTTTTCCGCCGCGTAATGTACCGGATTTTCCGGAAAGATCAAGATTCCATTTTCCCACGATCCAGCTCACCACGAACGGCCATACCGAGCCTTTCAATATTATAAGGCTTCTTTACATATTCACCGGCGCCAAGCTCCTGGGCTTTGCTGACCCGCTCCGTCCTGGCGAAGCCACTTACGATGATCGCCTTCTGTTGGGGCCGGATTTCAAGAATCCGGTGATATGTCTCCAGGCCGTCAATGCCAGGATCCATGATCATGTCCAGGACAATCAGGTCTGCTTTGTTTCCCTGGAGATATTCCAGGGCCTCCTCGCCGCTCGCCGCCAAGGCCACCCGGTAATTCAGTCCTTCCAGAATCGTGGCGGCCAGAAGTCGCTGTTCTTCCACATCATCGACAATCAAAATACTTTCGCCCTTCCCTCGGTACTCGCTTTCAGCCAAAGCCTGATCCGTTTTCAACAGAGCCTCGCGTGTCACTGGAAAATACAGAACAAACGATGTGCCTTTATTCAGTTCCGTTCGGACATCGATATACCCGTTGTGATCCTTGACGGTTCCCCAGACCACTGCCAAACCGAGGCCTGTTCCGCTCCGGCCCATGACTTTCTTCGTGTAAAACGGCTCGAAGAGCCTCCCCATATCTTCAGGAGCAATCCCCGAACCCGTGTCCGTGACCGTCAACACGACATACTCGCCTTCCTGGGTGTCTTCATAGCCGGGGATGGCCGCATCCACATAGCGGTTTTCCGTCGTGATTGTAACCGTCCCTTCTCCCTGAATCGCCTCGGCGGCATTGGACAGGAGGTTCATGATGGACTTGCTCAGGTGAACAGGCGACCCCTTGATGTTGAACAGATCCTTCTCCGTTTGACACAGGAACCGGACGTCCGGATGATGAGCTTTCATCAACTCGAATTCGGGGGTCTTGAAACAGTCGGTTACGATCCGGTTCAGGTTCACCGTTTCTGCAACCGATACACCCCGCCGAGCCATGGTCAGCAGATCCTGGATGATGGCGGCCGCCCTTTCTCCACCATGCAGAATATTTTTCGCGTGCTTCTCTGCACGGCTTCCTTCCGGCAAATCCCGCAGTAGCAATTCGGAGTAGCCAACGAGAACACCCAATACGTTGTTCAGGTCATGAGCCACGCCGCCGGCCAGAATCCCCAGGGCTTCCATCTTCTCCGCCCGCTGCAGGCGTTCCTCGGCCTTTTTGCGTTCAGAAACGTCTCGCGAACTCATAATGATGGCGGTCATTTCCCCCTGGTCATCCTTGAGAAGATCCGCCACCGTTTCCAGCCATCCATAATGGCCGTCCGCGTGTCTTACTCTGTATTCAGTAATGACTGCCCGCTTGCTCGTGAGGCCGTCCGCAAAAACGTTGATCATCCTTTCCAGATCGTCTGGGTGGACAATGTCAAAAACAGGCTTGCCAACCCGTTCTTCCATCCTGTAACCGAGACCTTTGAAATGGGATGGACTTACATAAAGATTGCGACCCTGCAAATCTGTTATCCGGATCATGTCGGACATGTTTTCCGTGATCAGGTCCAACAGGCGTTCCTTTTCCCGCAGGGCATCCTCCATCCGCTTGCGTTCGGTGATGTCGCGGGCGCTCATCACGAAACCCGTCAGTGCCGGATCATGGATAAGGTTTGCACCCACTCCTTCCAAGACAAGTTCCGATCCGTCCTTGTGTCGAACTCGAAACGAATTGGGGATATATGTGTTCTGCGTCTGCAGCGCCCGGGCAAAGTCTTCCATCACCCTGGGAACATCCTCGGGAACGATCAGCTCGAAGAAGTTCACCCCCGTCAATTCCTCCGGGCTGTAACCAGCAATGCGCTCAATAGAAGGACTTGCATAGGTGATGATTCCATCCATGTCTGAAATCACGAGGATGTCGGATGCATTCTCGGTGATCGCCCGGAAATACGCCTCGCTCTTCCTGAGAGCTTCTTCAGCCTGCTTGCTTTCGGTTGTGTCGATCACCTGAATGAGGGTTTTTACCTTGCCGGACGAGTCGTGATACACGGCACTTCGCAACTCGCCGATCCGCTCCGGGCCTTTCTTCTGCCGGAAGGAAAACTCGTAGCGAGACGGAACTTCCTCCCCTCTCTGGCGGCGCATGGCACGTTCGGCTGTAATCGATGCACTTTCTTCCATAAGCGGGAACGTGAAGTCCCTGCCCAGCATCTCCTTTTCCGAATACCCGGCAAGACGGCAGAACTCCTCATTCACATAGGTATACCGGAAGGAATCGTCGATGATGGCGATTCCAACCAGGGATTTTTCCACCACAGATCGGAATCTCTCCTCACTTTCCGCCAGGGCCTTCCGGGCCTCGACCTTTGCTGTGATTTCCCGGAAAATACTGAGAAGGCATTGTTCACCCCCCAATGTTATCACTTTCGCCGACATCTCGCCGATGACAACTCGTCCGTCCTTTACGCAGAACCGGAATTCGTCGTCGTTTATCTCCCCTTTCTCCTGGAGAAGCCCGATCACTCGATCCCGGTCCGAGTAATCAACCCAGATTCCCAGGTCCAATGACGTCCGGCCGATCGTCTCTTCCCGGCCATATCCGACTTGCCGGGTAAACTCGTCGTTGACGTCGATATATTTCCCGTCGCTGAGCCGGCTGATGGTCATGATGTCGGGACTCATGCGGAACATGCGGGAAAACTTCTCCTCGCTTTCGAGAAGTTGCTCTTCTGCACGCTTGCGTGCTGTAATATCGCTATATACGCCTTCGATTCCGATGATGTTGCCTTCTTTGTCGCGGTAAAACTGCGTGTTTGCCGATACGGTGACAGGCTTTCCGGTATCTCGGCGCTTCAGTGTAACTTCGTATTGTGTGAGAACGCCTTGCTCTCGAAGCATTTCCCCGTGCTTTCGAGCTTCTGCGGGATCGTGATAAAAATGATTGGCAATATTCAAACCAATCATTTCTTCCACGGATGAATAGCCAAGGATCCGGGCAGCAGAAGGCGTGGTGAAGATGAGATTGCCGTTTAAATCCGCGCGATAAACGGCATCTTGCATTTTTTCAACGAGTGTCCGGTATTGCTCCTCGCTTCTTTTCAGCTCCTCCTCTGCCTGCCGGTGTCTGGATTCCGACTGTTCCAGTTCCTTGATCCTCTGCCTCAACAAGGAAAGCTCTCTAAGCAGCTCTTGTTCTGTCACGGCGTGCTCCCGTCATGCGAATCGATGCCGGTCAACGGAAAAGGTAGGTTCACTTGCGCAACGCCCCATCGAAAAAGCGGATGGACGTCCATGGAAGTGTCATGAATGTTCGAAAGGGATTACCGGGTGTGGTGCTTATCCGAGCAGCTTCCCCGTCAACAGATTGATCCCGTGTGCAAGCCGGTCGCCTTCCGGCACCTGCCCTTCCGGGGTCAGCTTGTCGATGATCGAAGGAAGCAGGCCTGCCAGTCCGTTTCACGGTCATGCTGCCCTTGATCTGGTCAAACGCCTTCTGACGGGTGCCTTTGACCTTCATGTTCTACCCCTGTGGGGAATGAAAAACCAGGAAAGATCCCAGGACAGATCGCCATGGGATCTTTCTGTTTTGTTGATTTACCGATTCTTGATCATATCCTGCTGAACACGGCCGTGACGCGGCGGTTCTTCTGCCTGCCTTCCTTCGTCTTGTT
>DAOSEM010000016.1 GCA_035363115.1 Syntrophales bacterium
CCCGCGACCCTCAGCTTGGAAGGCTGACGCTCTAGCCACTGAGCTACTCCCGCTTTGAGAACGAAATGGTGGAGGGGGGAGGGTTCGAACCTCCGTAGGCTCCGCCGGCAGATTTACAGTCTGCTCCCTTTGACCGCTCGGGAACCCCTCCAATATCTTATGCTATCTGGAGCTGGCGATGGGATTTGAACCCGCAACCGGCTGATTACAAATCAGCTGCTCTACCATTGAGCTACGCCAGCCAATACAACTAACAGATTTTCAAAGAGAACTTCCAAATTGCCCGGCTCCCGGGGAAATCCGCGTCATTCACCTGTCAAACGCGAATTACGGAGACTATTCTCTGGTGCTCGTTTTGTCAAGACATTTTTACTCACCCGCCCGGGAAGCCGATCGAACCATTTCATAGAGATCCCCTCCCAAGGCATCGTTTACGACAACCAGGGGAAAGTCTTCAATCTCGAGTCGGAGCACCGCTTCCGGCCCCAGGTCTTCATAAGCCACCAGAGAAACGCTCCGGACACACTGTGACGTTACGGCGGCAATGCCACCGGTGGCTGCAAAATAAACCCCCTGCCGTTTCCGGATGGCTTCCACGACCTCCCGGGAGCGCCTTCCCTTCCCGATCATTCCCCGGAGACCGGCTTCCAGCAAAGCCGGTGTATACGGATCCATGCGGCCGCTCGTCGTGGGTCCGATGGATCCGATGGTTCTTCCGGGCGGTGTCGGCGTCGGGGCCGCGTAGAAAATCGTTTCCTCATCCAGGGAGACGGGAAGAGGATCCCCCCTTCGCAAGGCCTCCACGAAACGATGATGGGCGGCATCCCTTGCGGTCAGTACAGACCCGCTCAACAGGATCCGATCCCCGGCTGAAAGCCGACTGCACACCCCGGCGGTCAGGGGAGTCGAGAGCGATATGACGGATGCCGACGCCATCAGAGAATCGCCTCCCGGTGTCTCACCGCGTGGCATTGAAGCTGGAAGGCGACGGGCAGCGACGCGATGTGACAGGGCGCCATTTCCACATGAACGGCTAGGGCGGTGGTTCTGCCGCCGAGCCCCTGGGGCCCGATCCCCAGTGCATTGATGTCCGCCAGGAGGCCCCGCTCCAGGTCGCGGAGGCGCTCATCCGAGCCGTTCGGCTCTCCGATGGTCCTCAACAGGGCCCTCCGGGCAAGGACAATAGCCGTTTCCATTGCGCCTCCGATTCCGACCCCTACCAGCACCGGGGCGCAGGCATTGGCCGCTCCCTCCGCCACCTTCTGCAGTACATGCTGACGGATTCCCTCCCATCCCGCTGCCGGGAGAAGCATGGAAACGCCGCTCATGTTCTCGCTTCCCCCTCCTTTCGGCATGGCAATGATCCGGATCCGGTGCCCCGGCACAATCTCCGTGTGGAGAATCGCCGGTGTATTGTCACCCGTATTGACCCTGGAAAGGGGATCGCAGACCGATTTTCTCAGGTACCCGTCCCGGTAGGCCTGCCGAACGCCTTCCCGGACAGCCGACGGGAAATCGCCATCCACTACGTGTACGTCCTGCCCGATTTCTGCAAAGACAATAGCCAGTCCCGTGTCCTGGCAGAGAGGCAGTTTTTCCCGACAGGCCACATCGGCATTTTCCAGGATTCGGTCGAGAATCGAACAGGCCACGGATGAGGTCTCCCGCTCCCGAGCATCCCGGACCGTCTTGAGGAGATCCGCGGGAAGCTCCGTGTTGGCCTCCATGAACAGGCGGCGGACCGCCTCCGTGATTTCCCGGCATGGAATCTCGCGGACCTGTGCCATCGCCGACCTACATCCCCCTTCGAAATTCCAGGGCTTTCCCCAACGTCATCCGGTCCGCGTATTTCAGTTCGCCACCGACGGGAACCCCCTGGGCGATCCGGGTGATCGTCACGTCCGTCTGACGGAGCATTTTCGTGATCAGAAGGGCTGTCGATTCACCCTGGACGTTGGGATTGGTCGCCAGGATCACCTCCCGGACCCCTCCCCGGACGATACGGTCAAGCAATTCCTGGAGACGGAGCTGTTCCGGCCCGACTCCGTCCAGGGGCGCCAGTGCCCCGTGCAGGACGTGATACGTGCCTCGGTAGCTCTGGCTCTCCTCGATGGCGATCAGCGCATCCGGTTCCTCGACGACACAGACAGTGCCCCGGTCCCGAGAAGAATCGGCGCAGATGGGACAGACGTCTCCCTCGGAGAGGTGAAAACAGACGGAACACAGGTGGATCTTCCGCTTGACGTCAACGATGCTCTCGGCCAGCCTCTGGGCGTCTTCGCGGGATCCGCGGATAATGAAAGTGGCCAGGCGGGTGGCCGTCTTTTCTCCGATGCCGGGGAAGCGGGACAGCTCCTCGATCAGGCGGCGGATGGGAGGCGCATAACCGTTCATGGACGTTCCCGCTCAGGCCATCCCCGGGATATTGAAGCCGCCCGTGATCTTGGACATCTCTGTCGCCATCATCTCCTGGGATTTCCGCATCCCCTCGTTGACGGCGGCCAGGATGAGATCCTGCAGCATTTCCAGGTCGTCCGGATTGACGACGTCCCGCTCGATCCGGATGGACAACAGTTCGTTCCGGCCGTTCACGACCACCGTAACCATGCCTCCGCCGGCGCTGGCCTCCACGGTTCTCAGGGCAAGCTCTTCCTGGAGTTTGGCCATTTTTTCCTGGATTTTCTTCGCCTGCTTCACGATGTTGCCGAAATTGTTGGACATGCATGCTCCTATACCGCCGTTGCGGTCGATTATTTCGATATGATTTCGCGCACTTCTGCGCCATCAAAAAGATCCAGGGCTTTTTGCAGGATCGGCGAGTGCAGGGCTTCCTGCCTTTTCCGGTTTCTTGCGTCGATTTCCTCCCGCTCTCTGCCACCGTTGGCTCCGGATCCCTCCGGGGCTACCGGTTCCAGGTGCACCGTGAGCTGTCCGCCGAAATAGGTGCCTGCCAACTCCTGCAGGCGGTTCTTCTGGAGTTCAAGGTCTTCCAGAAAGACGTAATCCGTCGGGAAGCCGATCACGAGCCGCTGGTCCTCGACGTTCCGCACCCGGCCGGATTCGATTTTCGACCACAGCGGATAGCTCTGGTTCTTGATATACTGCTTCAGTCCTTCCCAAAGCGCTGCCGGATCCCCGTCCGCCGGTGCGGCTCCGGAATACGGATGGCTCTGTGTCCCTGACTCCGGCGTCACGGGGGCCGCCGAAACCGCCTCGGAAGACCTCCGCTCCAATTCGCCGGCGGCCACCGTCTCCCTCCGGCCGGTCACCGTCCCGTTCCCCCCTCCGCCCTCCTGCGGACCGCCGGACAAGCGCGATTCCATGCGCTCCAGCCTGTTCAGCACCTGTTCGATGGGCAACAACGGCTCCAGGCAGGCCATTCGGACCAGGATCGTCTCCATGGTCAGGCGCGGATTGCCGGTCTTCCGGACGTTTTCCTCCTCAGCCAGCAAGATGTCCACATAACGCTGGAGGTCTTCCCGGCCGACGTCCTTAACCTGCCCGGCCAGGTGGGCTTTTTCCTCCCGGCTCAATTCCAGGACCTCCGTCTCCTCCCCCAGGACCTTCACCAGGAGCAGGCTCCGGAAGTGATCCAGGAGGGCACCGAAGAACCTGGCCATATCCATCCCCGCATAGTAGCCTTCATGAAGCAGCCGGAGGCAGGCACCCGCATCTCTCCGGAAAACCGCCGCGGAAAGCTGCGGAAGGAATTTCCGCTCGGTGAACCCGAGCAGTTCCTCCACCTGGCCGTCCTCGATGGACAGCCCGGCATAGGCGATGACCTGGTCGAAGATGCTCTGTCCGTCCCGGATGCTGCCGTCGGCCGCCTCGGCGATCCACCGCAGGGCCTGGTCGCTCAGGCAAACGCCCTCCGCCCCGGCAATGGCCTTCAGGTTTTCCGCGATCCGGCCGATGGAGGCGCGGCGGAAGTCGTGACACTGGCAGCGGGAAAGGATGGTGGCCGGGATCTTGGAGGTTTCGGTGGTGGCAAAGATGAACAGGGTGTGGCCGGGAGGTTCTTCCAGGGTCTTCAGGAGAGCATTGAAGGCCTCCCGTGTAAGCATGTGCACTTCGTCGATGATGTAGATCTTGTGCCTGCAGGATACGGGGGCAAACTTGACATTTTCCCTCAGTTCCCTGACTTCGTCGATACCGCGGTTGGAGGCGCCGTCGATTTCCCGGACGTCCAGTGAAACGCCGTCCCGGATCTCACGGCAATGGACGCATTCATTGCAGGGCGTCTCCGTCGGGCCATGCTCGCAGTTCACCGCCTTGGCCAGGATGCGGGCGACGGTCGTCTTTCCCACCCCCCGGGGACCGCTGAACACGAATGCGTGAGCCAGCCGCTGGTTGCGAATGGCATTCCGGAGCGTTCGTACGACCGGCTCCTGCCCGACCACATCTTCAAACCGCTGAGGTCGCCATTTCCTGGCCAGGACGAGGTAATCCACAGGTGTCTTTACCAGAGATAATAAAAGGATAGCCAGGTTGACCCGCGGCACACGACGGTTTCTGATACCGCTGCTTCCTTCCGGACCTGACGGGGTTCACAGTCCGCCGTTGCACGGGACCCGGCTATCCGTTCCGAATGCTGTAGAATGCGTGTTCCCTCTCGGAAGGAACAACCGATTGCTCCATCTGCAGAGCGTTGGATCATACGGCAGCGGAAATACGAATGTCAAGAGTTTCGTCGGGTAGACACATGAAATCCAGGCCGGGGAACTTCGGAGACAGCCCCTCCCACATAGACTGTCTGGATATGAAAAGTAATTCGATGCCCGCATTTTTTTTGACACGACGAAACAACTGTGAGAAAAGAACGGCTCACAAGACGTAACGCACGGCGATGGAGGAACCATGGAAATCACAACCACTGTTGAACGAGACACCATTACCGTGGAGCGGGACATCATGACCGTCACACCCAAAGGCAGGATCGACGCGGTGACGGCGGCCGATTTCGAGAAGGAATTAACCCGTCTCTCCGGGGAGGGATACCGCTATTTCCTGCTGGACCTGCATGCCCTGGATTATATATCGAGCGCCGGTCTCCGGAGCATTCTGGCTTTCGCCAAAACCCTGAAAGGGAAGGACGGGCGCCTGGTATTCACCTCTCTTCAGGGACCCGTCAAGGACGTCTTCCGCATTTCCGGCTTCGGTTCTATCTTCAAACTCTGCGAAACAAAAGAAGAAGCGTTCCGGGAGTTCTGAGGCCGATCCCCTTCGCCGCCGACGACACGGATCAAATCATCAGCGGATTCTCTTGGTGACGTCATGAAGGCATGGCTGCGCTGCAAGGCCTGCGGCTTCATCGCAGAAGAGAAAGAACTCCGCGACGTCTGCCCTGCCTGCGGCGTTCCCCGCAAGATGTTCGAGCCTTACCGGCATCCGATCTCCGAGTCGAGGCGGCGCATCCTGGATCTTCATATGCATCCCGTGATCGTCCACGCCCCGCAGGCCCTGGCTTTTCTTCTGGTTGTCATGACGGCGCTCCTGCTCCCGGTCCGGGGACCACTGCAGGCGGACCTGGCGGCATCCGTCCGGATCATGGCCGTCTGCCTTCCCGTCACGATCGCCGCCGCCCTGGTCTCGGGCATTATCGACGCCCGGGTTCGGTTCCGCAGGGTCGACACGCCTCTCCTCAGGAAGAAGATCGTGGTCGGCGTCCTGTTCGGAGCGATCTCCCTGGCGCCTCCGCCGATCGCTTATCTTCTCCCGCTCGATTCGACCGGAACGGCGGCGACGCTTCTGGTCCTGGCAGCCGCGATGCTGGTGTGCAGTTCCGTTCTGGGCCTTATGGGGGCACGACTCCTGGACGCGAAGTTTCCCGGATAGACAACCAACCGCCCGATCGCCAGCCGATACCTCGTTGTCCTATGATCCGGCCCCTCCGCTCCCGGAATCGATGCCGCCGGAGGCGGGCGGACCCGTCCAGCGGACCGCCAAGACCGTGATGTCGTCCGATTGGGGTTCGGCACCGGCAAATCCATGTACCGATTCGACAATCCGCGCGACGAGCCCTGCCGGGTCCGAATCCTCCCTTTCCGCCACGGTCCCGAGCAGCCGGGCGTCACCGTAAAAGCGTTTCTCCTGATTCATCGCCTCGGTCACACCGTCCGTATAAAGGATGATCTGGTCGCCCGGGCCGAGGCAGACGCGCTCCATCCGGTAGGCAGCCTCTTCGGAGACGCCCAGCACAATCCCTTCCGGAACGTCAAGCCAGGAAGCGTCACACCCCCGGGAGCACAGAACCGGCGGGTTGTGCCCGGCATTAGAATATCGCAGCTCCCCCGTCCTGACATTCAGAATCCCGCAGAACACCGTGACAAACAACAGGGAATCGTTTTCATCACACAACTCCGCGTTGATCTGCCCCAGGATGTCCGCGGGGTCCGTGCTTCGCCGGGCGATTCCCTTCATCAGGGTAATCGTGACGGCCATGAACAGGGCCGCCGGGATCCCCTTACCCGACACATCGCCGATGGCGAAGAACAGGTGCTCCTCGTCGATGGGAAAGAAACTATACAGGTCACCCCCGACCTCCTGTGCCGGCTCCAGGGCTCCGTATATCTCGAAACCTGCGCCGGCCGGGAAAATCGGAGATCGCTTCGGTACAAAGCTCATCTGGATATTCCGGGCGATCAGGAGTTCGCTCTCCAGGCGCTCCTTCGCGGCAGTCGTCTCCCTGAGATTGCGGATGTATTCCTTCAGGGACAGGCGCATCTCCTCGAACGAAGACGTCAACTCCCCCACCTCGTCCCGCGCGTGCATGGGCGGCAGGGGGACGTCCAAGTCTCCCCGGGAGATGGCGCCGGTCCGGGCGGCCAGCTCCCGGACGGGACGCGTGATGTTGCGGGAGACACCGACCACCAGGAGGAGCAGAGCGGTCAACCCGATCCCGGCAATGGCCGTAACGACCAGGGTGAGGCGATGAACGCCCGAAAACAGTTCCCGCTCGGGGATGACGACCCCGATGGACCACCCCGTGGATGGAAGGGGAGCATAATAAAGCCATGACGTCTCCGGCGTGAAGCTGCCCGGAGCCTGCATAAACCCGCTCTCCCCCCGGACCATGCGGCGTCCCACATCCCGGAGTGCCGCATCGCCCTTTTCCTCGGCGATGCTAAAGATGCTCTCCCGCAGGATCAACTTCCGTTCCGGGTGGCTCATGAAGACGCCGTTGCGGGACAGCAGGAAGGCGTACCCGGAGGGGGTGATGGAGACGCGGGACACGACCTCCACCAGCCAGCCCAGAGAGATGTCCGCCGTGACGACCCCCCTGAATTTGCTCCTTCCCCCGGGCCTCTGGAAGAACGGGGCGGAAAAGGTTGACATCATGATCCCCGCGCCGCCCTCGTCGAAATACGGCTCGCTCCAGCCGTCCTCCCTCATCTCCCGGGGAATCTGGTACCAGTCCCACTGGTCGTACCGGTAGGTCTCGTTTCCCAGGTCCCGGCGCTTCAGGAAGCGGCCTTCCCGGTAGTAAAAGGGGGCATAGTACTTCCGGACGGGGTCGAAGGCATACGGTTCAAAGGCGACGGCAGAGCTGAAGATGTCCGGATTGGCCTCCAGCATGGAACGGATCTGGTCGTCCAGTTCAACCTTGCTCATGGCCTTCTTTTCCAGCATGGCCGCCATGAACAGGGGGGTCTTCTCGATGCCCTGGACGTACAGCTCGATCCGGTTGACCACGGACTGGGTCAGGTACCGGGCGTTCTCCTCCACATAGTGCAGCGCCAGTTGGCGGGAATAGAAATAGCTGTACCCGAAGGCCGCCAGAAAGATGACGGCCGTGCCGGCAAGGATTGTGAGGGAGAGCCGGTAGGCAAGCCCCCGACGCCTATTCTTGCCCGGGGTCCTGGACATGAACGTCTCCGTAATCGGGAATGGCTCGGATGATTCCGGCATCGGCAAGAGCCCGGGCCACCCGGTTGTAATCCGCCCGGTCCAGCCGCCCGGAAGACCGGGAGGTCCCGTGCGGCAGGATGAGGTCCTTCATCCGGGCGAGCATCCAGCGCTGGTGGGCCCTGCTTTCGTTGATCTTCGCCTCATCCACGTATTTCATGACGATGTCCAGCGCCTCTTCGGGATGTTCGAAGGCATACGACCAGCCTTCCAGGGTCGCCGCGGCAAAGGCCCGGCATATCTCAGGGGTCCGTGCACAAAGTTCTTCTCGGCACCAGATCCCGTCTTCGGGAAAGCTCAGGCCATGATCGGCCATGGCAAAAACCGAGAGCTCCTCCTCATTGAGGCCCGCGCTCAGCAGGGTGTGATACTCGTTGTACACCATGGCGGAAACGGCATCGACACCGCCCCGCAGGAACAGGTTCGGTGTGAAGGTCTGTCGCACCACGTCCGGATGAACACCGTACTTCCGGAAAAAGGCCATCGGCTGGGTCCGGGAATGCTCCCACAGGCTGACCTTTTTCCCTTCAAAATCCGAAGGCTTGAGGATCCCGCTGGATTTCCTTGCCACCAGCAGGATACCGGAACGCCGGACGATCTGGGCGACATGAACGATCTTCAGTCCCCCGGCACGCAGGCGGATCCCCTCCGCCAGGAACAGCGTCGCGAAGTCCGCTTTTCCCTGTCGAAAGGCCTCTTCGGGGGAGCCCCCGGGACCACCCCGAAGCAGAATCAGATCGAGACCGTGGTTTCGATAGAATCCCTTTTCCATCGCCACGAAATAGCCGGCGAACTGGGCCTGTGGAAACCACTGGGGCAGGAAGGTCACCCGCCGGAGAGGGCCCGCATCGGCGGCCGCCACCGTTGCGATCCGGAGAATCGCAAGCATGACGGCCACGGCAAGAAGCCTTTTTCCAAAGGGAGATCCCGACCCGCCGGGGAAGGACGACGCCGGCGACATGGACGGCAATGCTTCAGGGGAAGGGGTCCCGCGGCGGAGACTACGGCGCATGGTCGGCCACCGGCAGGAAAAAAAGAAATGGCGGAGAGAGGGGGATTCGAACCCCCGGTACGCCTTTTTGAGGCATACACACGATTTCCAGTCGTGCCCTTTCGGCCACTCAGGCATCTCTCCGCTGAAAGATCGGAACCGGCTTTGTCCGCGGAACGGGGGCTTGCTCGTGGCGAGGCCTTCTCACGGATACGGGATGAAGAAATGGCGGAGAGAGGGGGATTCGAACCCCCGTGGGAGCTTTTGGCCCCCAAATCGATTTCGAGTCGATCCCGTTACGACCACTTCGGTATCTCTCCGCTCAATCATGTTTCGGCTGTTCCGAAATGTGGTGGTTTTTTACCCTTTTCCCGCGGAAAAATCCACTCAAAATTTCGCTGCATCGCGCCTGCAGGACGCCCCCCGTCACTTCGGGCCGATGATTGAAAGACCCGTCATCGAAGAGCCGCCATCGGGATACGATGGCTCCCCCCTTCGGGTCGGCGGCACCGAAGGCGATCCGGCGGACCCGGGCATGAACAATGGCCCCCACGCACATTACGCAGGGCTCCAGCGTGACGTAGAGGGTGGCCTCCGGCAGGCGATAGTTCCCCAGGACCTCGGAGGCGGCGCGGATGGCCAGGATCTCTGCATGGGCGGTCGGATCCTTGAGACCCAGCGGCCGGTTGTGCGCCCGGCTGACGGGTTTTTCCCCGATTGCCACTACGGCGCCGACGGGGACCTCACCCTCCACTTCCGCCAGAAGGGCCTCTTCCAGGGCCAGGGCCATGAAGAACTCGTCGTCGTGCACTTCCCCTGCCTTCCGGATGTACCGTCCAACGTCTCACCGCCCGGGAAGGGCAGTCCCCAGGACCCTGTTCAACTCGGCAATGCGGTCCCGCAGGTCCGCCTGCTCCCCCCAGTTCGCAGACTCCAGGACCGGCCTGGATTCCCGGAGGCGCGCCACCGTCGTTTCCAGCTCGGCCATCAGCATCTCCCAGTCCACCTTCGGCACGGCCGCCTCCGGTGATACCCGGGCCTCGACCGCCTCGCCCGGAACGAGGGTCACTTCGTCCAGGTAATCGGGAATGTGCGCCCGGATGCCGAACCGCTCGCGGATCTTCTCCGCCAGGACCTGCTGGGCACCGTATTCCCCGTGGACAAGAAAGATCTCCATCCCCCCGCCCTCGAAGTGGGAGAGCCACTCCAGAAGCTGGGACTGTCCGGCGTGGGCGGAAAATCCGTTGATCGTGAATACCCTGGCCCGCACGGCTACGTCTTCCCCGAGCAGGCGGACCTTATCCGCCCCGTCGACGATGCGGCGGCCCGTCGTCCCCTGGGCCTGGAATCCCACGAAGACGACGCTCGCTCCCTCCCGCCACAGATTGTGCCGCAGGTGGTGCTTGATCCGTCCAGCGTCGGCCATGCCACTGGCGGAGATGACGATGGCGGGGCCCTCCTGCGTATTGATGGCCATGGACGCCTCGGTGGTCTCCGTCAGGTAAAGGTTCGGAACGGCCAGGGGATTTTCTCCGCGCTCCAGCATCTTCTGCGACTCCTCGTCGAAATAGGAGGCATTCCGGTTGAAGATCTCCGTCGCCCGGATTGCCAGCGGGCTGTCCACGTAAACGGGGATGCCCTTCGGGAGGCGCCCGCTCTTCGCCAGCAGGTGGATACAGTAGAGGATCTCCTGGGTCCGCTCCACGGCAAAGGCCGGAACGATCACCTTTTCGCCGCGCTCGAAGCTGTAGGCGACGGCCTCCGCCAGTTCGTCGAGACTTTCCTCCTCGTTCTTGTGGTCCCGGTTGCCGTAGGTCGACTCGACAAACAGGAAATCCGCCCGGCCGATCACGGATGGATCGTGCATCATGAGCTGGGAAGGCCGTCCGATGTCACCGGAAAACACGAGCTTCGACGGCTTCCCCTCCTCTTCGATCTCCATTTCGATCATGGCCGCGCCCAGGATGTGCCCGGCGTCCCGGAACACGAGCCGGAGCCCCGGGAATGGCTCGAAGGGCCGGTCATAGGGAACGGCCTGGAAACGGGAGAAGGAATTCTCCGCATCCTGACGGGTATACAGCGGCGCCACCCGCTTCTCCCCGTGGCGGAGGCGCTTCCTGTTCTGCCACTGGGCTTCCGTCTCCTGGATGTGGGCGCTGTCGAGGAGCATGACCTCCAGCAGTTCTTTCGTCGGTGGGGTCATGTAAACGGATCCTCGAAATCCCGCCTGGACCAGCCGGGGCAGGAGTCCCGAGTGGTCCATATGGGCGTGGGTGATCAGGGCGAATTCGATCGTTCGCGGATCGTATCCGTCCACTTTCCAGTTTCGCGACTCGATGTCGCGGTTTCCCTGGTGAAGGCCGCAATCCACGACGAAGCGGTGTCCCATCGCCTCGACCAGAAAACAGGAGCCCGTCACCGTCCGGGCGGCTCCGAGAAACTTGATTTTCATCCGCCGATTTCCTCCCTCGCTGTTTCGTCACCGCACGCAAGCACCCCCCGGTGGAGAGGCACGACCGCTCCGGGGGCTTCAGGAAAGGTTCAAGGCCGGCCACAGGGCCAGTACAACGGCCGGCACGATCTCCGCAATTTCACACGACGCCCCCAGGGTATCCCCCGTGAAGCCCCCGATCTTCCGCCGACAGACCATGAGCCATCCGGCGATGACGACCAGGACCGCCCCCGCCGCCGCCGCACCGGGCCACCCCCCCACTCCGGCCCCGCAGGCCAGAAGGAAAACCAGGGCCCAGATAGCGTTCACCGACGACCCTTTCCGGCGGAAAGCAGTGGCCAGTCCCCCTTCCGGACGTGCATAGGGCAGCCAGGCCATGGACCAGAGCAGGGCGGCGCGGCCGGCGACGGGCATCAACAGGACCGCCTGAGCCCTCAAGGATACGGGAACGGCGTCCAGAAAGGCCACCTTCATCAGGATCGCCGCCACGACGGCCACGACGCCCATGGTGCCGATCCGGCTGTCCCGCATGATCTCCAGGACTTTGTCCCGCGGCCGGGCGCTTCCGAAGCCGTCCGCCGTATCCGCCAGGCCGTCCATGTGAAGGCCCCCGGAAAACACGATCAGGACAAGGACCGTGCAGACCGCCGCCGGCAGAGAAGGCAGGAAGGCCATTGCCAGGCTGTCCGCGGCCAGGGCCGCAATACCGATGAAGAGGCCGACCAGGGGGAAGAACAGGACGCTGCCGGCGAGATCCTCGGGCCTGTCGGAACTCCGTCCCAGGGGCAGGATCGTCAGGAAGCGAAAGGCAGTCAGCAGGGGCTTCATGCCGGAGACCGGGAAACAGCCGCCTCCTCGAAGGTGGCCATTTCGGTAAGGATGCGGACGGCCGCTTCCACCAGGTTCATGGCCAGGGCCGCCCCGGTTCCCTCCCCGAGCCTCAGGTCCAGGTCCAGGAGGGGACGCTTCCCGAGGGCCTGGAGGGCGATGCGGTGTCCCTGCTCCATGCTCCGGTGGGAGGCGATCATGTACTGCGTGGATACGGGCGCCAGCCTGGCCGCGACCAGGGCTCCCGCCGTGGAGATGAATCCGTCCACCAGGACCGGTTTCCGCCGCGACGCCGCGCCGAGGATCAGCCCGGCGATGCCCCCGATCTCGAAGCCGCCCACCGCCGCAAGGACACCCACCGGGTCCGCGGGATCGGGCCGGTTCGCCTCGATGGCCTGCCGGACGACCGCTACCTTGCGGGCAAGCTGTTCATCGCCGATCCCCGTCCCCCGGCCGGTCGCCTCGGCGGCGTCGGCGCCGCTGAAGACGGAAACCAGGGCACTGCTCGGCGTCGTATTGCCGATGCCCATGTCGCCGGTGGCGAAGACGTCCGTCTCTTCCGCCAGCTCCAGGGCCACGCCGATGCCTTCCTCCAGGGAGCGGACCGCCTGATCCCGGCTCATGGCGGGCCCCCGGGAGATGTCCTGCGTACCGGAGCCCACCCTCCGTGAGAGAATCCGTCCCTCCCGGGCCAGGTCTCCCAGGTCGCCGTCGACTCCCATGTCGACCACCACGACCCGCGCCCCCGCCAGGCGGGCCAGGACGTTGATGGCCGCCCCGCCCCCGACGAAGTTGCGCACCATCTGGACCGTCACCTCCCGGGGGTACAGGCTCACACCGGAGGAGGCGACGCCGTGGTCCGCCGCCATGGTGACCACCGTCTTCCCGGCCACGTGGGGAGGCATCCGGCCTGTCATGCCCGCCAGGTCCTCCGCCAGGTCCATCAACCGGCCCAGGGCCCAGTGGGGCATCGTCAGCTGTTCGAGGCGCCGCCGGGCCCGGGCGCGTGCCTCCGGATCGGCGGGAGCGATGCGGGAAAGCGTCTGTTCGAGGATCGTCATGGGCACGCTATAAAGTCATCAGGGAAAGTCGTCAAGGGAAACCCGCCGCGCCGGCCGGGCGCGACTTCATTCGTTCCGCCGCAAATCGCCGCCTTTGATCGTCGCGGCAATCCCGCTTACCATCAGAACCACCCTGTCCGCACCTCCGGCAATGACCTGGTTGCACCGTCCGGCCAGATCCCGGAAACGCCGGGACAGGGCGTTTTCAGGAACGATCCCCATGCCGACCTCGTTGGTCACGAAGATCACCGTCCCGGGAATGTCCGCACAGGCCCGGAGCACGTCCCGGGACCGCGCCTCCATTTCGTCTTCCGACATACCGGAGGCCCCGGCCGGCCCCTCCGTACCGTCCTCCCGGGCGGACCGGAGCGTCTCCTCGTACAGCAGGTTGTTCACCCAGAGGGTCAGGCAGTCCACCAGGACGACGCCGCTGCCGGCGGCCCGGCGAAGGGCTCCGGGAAGATCCACGGTCTCCTCGATGGTAATCCAGCCGGCCCCCCTGGCCCGCTGATGGCGCCGGATCCGCTCGGCCATCTCCTCGTCGACGACGGGGCAGGTGGCGACAAAGGCCCGCTTCCCCGCCATGGATTCGGCCAGTTCCTGGGCATAACGGCTCTTGCCGCTTCGGCTCCCCCCCGTGACCAGGATGATTTCCGCCATCAGAGCCTCTCCTCAAGGGCCAGCAGGGAGGTTCGCAGATCCTCCTCGGAAAAGACCTCCACGGAAAGCCCCCCCCGGTACTCCGCCAGATAAGGCCGGAGCGTCCTCCACGCCTCCTCCGGCACGGCGGCGGCGCTCCGGTGGTCCCGTCCCTCCATGAGGCCGTGCAGGTGGATCATCTCCACTCCCTGCTTCATTGCATCGAACGCCGCAGTGAGGTCTTCCCCGGCGGCCAGCATATGGCCCACATCCAGGCACCAGGAGAGGCCGGACTCCTCCACCAGCGGCCGGATCCACTCGAGGGGATAGCCCAGGTTCTCCACGACCGTCCGCGACGGGTCCAGCCCTCCACCAATCAGGTCCCGGATCGACGTCCGCAGGCGCTCCCGCCATCCCTCCAGGGAAGCGGGGCCGTCCATCCCCCCCTCCTCCAGGTGGAGGACCCAGACGGATGGCCCGAGCGGCTGGGTCCGGTCGCAGAAACGAAGAATTGTCTCGCAGGCGCGATGGCGCTCCGCCCTGTCAGCGGTTCCCAGGGACAGGCCCGTGGGCAGGTGGATGTTGTACGTCAGGTCCTGTTCCTCCCCCAGGGCGCCCATCTCGGCGATCTCGGCGGGAGCGGGCAGGTTGTCCTCCCGGCCGCTCTCGAAAAGGACGATCTCCACCTCGTCCACCAGGGGGGCCAGGAAGCGAATGTTGGGCAGGATCGGGGCCGGCACGATGTAGGATGTTGTCCCGAGACGGAAGGGATATCGGCCTTTCAGGGCGGGCCAGGGATGGGAGGATGAAGCCATTAGCACTCTCGCTTCCGTTTCGTAAAGGAGCAGATCACCCTTGCAGGATCGGATGACGGATGCTAAACACGGACCGTCTTCCCATGTCAAGAGCCGCCGCCCTCATGAACCAAAATCCTTCCCCCATAAAGCGGTCCCCGGGGATCGCCTCTCTCGGGATCGTGCTCGCCGTCCTTTTGGCATGGGTCTGCGCTTCCCCTTCCCCGGCGAGGGCGAATCCACCGCAGCGGATCGTATCGCTGGCGCCGAACCTGACGGAGATCCTCTTCGAACTGGGCCTGGGCGACCGGGTGGCCGGCGTCACCCGTTTCTGCGATTGGCCGCCGGCAGCCGGGAAGAAGCCGCAGGTGGGAGGCTACACCAACCCGTCCCTGGAGGCCGTCGTCGCCCTCCGTCCCGACCTGGTGGTCATGACCGACGAGGGGACGCCGCGGGAGATCCACGACCGGCTGGTCCGCCTCGGCATCGCCGTTTATGTTTTCCGGGCCAAGCGCCTGGCGCAACTGCCGCAGGCCCTGCGGGAATTCGGGCCTGCCGTCGGAGCGGAAGCGGCCGCGGAAAAGCGCGCCGCCGCCATCGAAGACGCGCTGCGCCGGTTTTCGTCGCGGGCCGGGGCGAGGAAAGGAGACATCCGGACGGCGCTATTCGTAATCCAGCCGGAGCCTCTGATGGTTGCAGGACCCGGCACCGTCATCGACGACGCCTTGAGCGTCCTGGGCGTGCGGAACATCGCCGCCGGGACGAAGTCCCCCTATCCGAAGCTCAGCGTAGAGGAGGTATTCCGACGGTCCCCCGACGTGATCTTCATCGGCCGCGGATCCATGACCGGCGCCGGCTCAAAGCTGCTCCGCCGGTGGAAGGCCCTGCCGGCCGTGCGGAACGGACGCGTGCACGTGGTGGGGGAAACCCTGTACCGCCTCTCGCCGAGGCTCCTGGAAGGAATGGAAGAAATGGCAACCCTGCTGGAGCGTCCCGGCAGGTCCGCCGGAAAGAGGTAACAGGATGGACTGGCTGACTGCTCTGATTCTGGGAATCGTGGAAGGCGTCTCCGAATTCCTGCCCATCTCGTCCACGGGACACCTGATCCTCGCCTCCCAGTTGATGGGGCTCAGCCATACGGAGTTCCTCAAAAGTTTCGAGATTGCCATCCAGGTCGGCGCCATCCTCTCCGTCGTGGCCCTGTACTGGCGGCGCCTGCTCATTGACGTCGAGACGATCAAAAAGCTGATCGTCGCCTTCCTGCCCACGGGAATCCTGGGCTTCACCCTCTACCGGCTGGTCAAGCAGTTCCTCCTCGGTTCGCCGAACGTGGTTTTATGGTCCCTGTTTCTGGGAGGAATCTTCATCATCGCCTTCGAATACCTGCACCGGGAGCGGGAGGACGCGGTGGAGGACGTTTCCGGCATCACCTACCGGCAGGCCCTGCTGATCGGCCTGTTTCAGTCCGTCGCCATGATCCCTGGGGTATCCCGCTCCGCTGCCACGATCATCGGCGGGCTGTCCCTGGGCCTGCGGCGGAAAACCATCGTCGAGTTTTCCTTTCTCCTGGCGGTGCCCACCATGCTGGCCGCTACAGCCTACGACCTCCTCAAGAGCGGCTCCGCCTTCTCCATGGACCAGATGGGGTTCCTGGCCGTCGGCTTTGTGACTTCATTCGTCGTGGCACTCCTCAGCATCAAGTTCCTCCTCTCCTTCATCCAGACGCACACCTTCATTGCCTTTGGCATCTACCGGATCGCCTTCGTCGCCCTCTGGGTGCTGATCCTGTAAGCCCGGCCCTGCAACCGTGCTGCGCCCCGGGTGCCCGGCCGGAGACAGACATTCCCCCTTTACCCGCTGCCGGAATTCGCCTACACATTTCGGGAGACCGCCGGAGAGGAGACCATGAGCCAGCCGGAAAACATCTTTGAAGTCCGCCTGATGAAGCCGGAAGACGCGGACGGCACGGTCGCCCTGTACCGGGCCACCTACGGGGATGCCTACCCGATCCGGGAGATCTATGATCCGCGGGCCCTCCTGCGCCAGCAGGAAACAGGGGCGATGTACCACGTGGTCTGCCGGGAGAAGCAGGGTCCCGTGGCGGGCCACTGGGGCCTTTTCCGGACGTCGGCGCCGTTCGCGGGCATCTACGAGGCCGGGCACGGGATGGTTCTGGCGGAATACCGGGGCCGGGGGCTGAACGACCGGATCGCCCGGTACACCCACGAGACACTGATCCCCCGGCTCGGCATCGCCGCGGTATGGGGGGAGGCGGTGGCCAACCACGTATTCATGCAGAAGACCTGCACGGCGTCCGGTTACAGCGAGACCGGGATCGAGCTGGACCTGATGCCCGCCGCCTCCTACGAGAAGGAGAAGAGCGCCTCCGGCCGGGTCGGCGCGGTCCTTACATTCAGGCTCTATCAAACCAGGGGGCAGGCGATCCGCCTTCCGGATCCATATGCAGAAATTCTCCGGGGGCTTCATCGGGAGGCCCACGACGCACCCCACACGTACCGGAACGCCACCGCGGACGTCCCGCCGGAAGGTCCGTCGGACGTGCAATCCGTTGCCTTCGAGGGGGCGAACCTGGCCCGCCTGACGATCCAGGCCATCGGATCGGACCTCCGGGAAATCGTGAAGGGAAAAGAGAAACTCCATGCCGGCGGCGGAGCGACGGTATTCCAGGTCTACCTCCGCCTGACGGACCCGGGGATCGGATTCGCCGTTCGGACCCTGCGCGGCTGCGGCTATTTCTTCGGGGGTGTTCTGCCCCGCTGGTTCGACGACGACGGCCTGATGATGCAGAAGACCCTTCACGAGCCGAACGTTCCGGGCCTCCGGCTGTACACCGACAAGGCGAAGACGATCCTGGAATTTATCCTTCGGGACCGGGCTGAAGTGACGGCCCGCTGATGCCGACGCCCCGACGGGAGGCACATCCATGAGAACCCCGTTTCGCTGCATCCGCGATCTCCTGGTCGCCGGTACCGGCTGCGCCGTGGCCCAGATCGTCTCCACCCGCGGCTCGGCGCCGCGAGCCGCGGGGACGCGCATGATCGTCCCATCCGCCGGCCGTCCGAGCGGAACCGTAGGCGGAGGTGTCCTGGAGGCCAGGGTCGAGGAAATCGCCCGGAGCGTCCTTGAGACCGGCGAAGCCGTCCTGGAGACCTTTGTTCTCGAAGTGGAAAAGGCGGGCGATCCAGGAATGATGTGCGGCGGTACGGCGGAGATGATGGTCTATCGCCTGGAAGCGGCGGATCCGGACGCGCTTTCACTCTACCGGGAAGCCGCCACCGTTCTCGATGGTCGCGGCAGGGCTAGGTTCATCACCAGACTCCCCGGAGGGACGGCAGGGGGGCGCATCGCCCAGTGGCTCATCCGGGAGGATGGATCCGTCCTCGGTCCTCCGGAGCCGGAGGGAGGTCTCTGCGCACGGGTGCCATCGGATACCGGATCGGCGGAAACGCGACTCCTGACCGTCGCGGGCGGGCGGTTCCTGGTGGAATCGCTGTACGGCGGGGAAACAGTCCATCTGTTCGGGGCCGGCCACATCGCCCGGTCCCTGGCCCCGCTCCTGGAAATGACAGGCTTCCGGACCGTCGTCCTCGACGACCGGGCGGAATTCGCCAACCGGGAGCGTTTCCCCGGGGCGGACCGGATCGTCGTGCTCGATGCCTGGGATCACGCCCTGGAAGGCCTGGAAGTCGGGTCCGGGGGGTTCCTCGTCATCATGACCCGGGGCCATGCCTTCGACCGGGACGTTCTTCGCCAGGCCCTGCGGACCGCCGCCGGGTACATCGGCATGATCAGCAGCAGGAGGAAGCGGGACGCCATCTTCGCCGCCCTGCGGGAGGAAGGATACGCGGAACGGGATCTGGCGAGGGTTCGAGCCCCCGTCGGGATTCCCATCGGCGCCGAGACGCCGGAGGAGATCGCCGTCAGCATCGCCGCGGAAATGATCCGCCATCGGGCCGGCATCGAGCCCTGACGGGCGAAGGGCCGCCGCACCGCTTATCGTCGCTTGAGGATTTCATCGAGGGCCGACACAAAGGCCTCCATGGCCTCCCGGACGGACAGGGTGACGCGGATGAAGTTGGGGAAGCGGAATCCCGTCATGGTGCGGACCATGACCCCGCGTGTCATCAGCTTCCGGTAGGCCAGGGTGTCGCTCATGGGGAGACGGATCATGACGAAGTTTCCCTCCCCGGAAACGAACGGCAGGCCCCGGACGGCCAGTTCCTCCTCCAGATAAGCGCGGCTCTCCCGGACCAGCCGCCGGCTTTCCAGGACGTGATTCCCGTCGTCCAGGGCCGCCACAGCGGCCTCCTGGGCCACTGCGTTGACGGAATAGACGACACAGGCGCGTCGAACGGCATCCACCACCGGCAACGACCCGGCCAGATAGCCGATCCGCAGGCCCGCCAGCCCGTACATCTTGGAAAAGGTCCGGAACACGACGAGGTGGGGGTATTCATCCAGGAGGGACATGCCGTCGGGATAATCCTCCCCCTCGACGAACTCGCAATATGCCTCATCGACGACCACGATCGCCCGGCCGTCGACGGCCTCCAGGAAGCGCCGGAGCCGGTCCCTTCCCCAGCAGGTCCCCGTCGGATTGTTGGGATTGCAGATAAAGAAGATCTTGGTCCGGCCGTCCATCCGCTCCAGCATGCCCCGGTCGTCGAAGGCATAATCCCGGAGCGGCACGAGACGCGCCTCCAGACCCGAAAAGGTGGCCACCCACTCGTAGACGGCAAACGTGCGGTCCGCCGTGACGATGTTGTCGCCGGCCTCGCAGAAGGCCTTGATGACGAAGGCAATAACCTCGTTGGCGCCGTTTCCGACGAGAAACCGCTCCGGATCCATGCTGAAGCGGTCCGACAGCTTCCGCCGCAGATAGAAGGAATCGCCACTGGGATAAAGGGCGGCCCGGGGCGGGACAAAACGGCGGATCACTTCCTGCGCCGCCGGCGGGGGTCCCAGAGCGTTCTCGTTGTTGTTCAGGCGAAAGAGCCGGGAACAGCCGTAAAGCCGCATCAACTCCGCGTCTGGCCGGCTGGGCACATAGGGCTCGAAGCTCCGGATGTAGGGCGGCAGCAGGCTCTCCAGAGAGAGAGGACTCATGGACGACCGCCTCCCGCCGCGTACTGAAAGAGGACCACGTCTCCCCGGCCGCCCGCGGGAAGCATCACCCGGGGACGGAATCCGGCGTCGAGAAGCAGGGGGGTAAAGGGCGCCTGCCAGGCACGGCCGAGATCGATCTCGAAGAAGAGTGCAATCCCCGGGATCTCCCGCAAAATGCTGCGAACGTGCTCCTCCAGGTTGGTGGCGGCATCCCGCCCCCACCAGACAGGCCGAAGCACGGCCCGTCCCCGGGACCGGTCGAAGGTGGCGGACAGGACGGAAAACGGATAAGACGCCTCGCCCTCTTCATGGGTCTGCCGGACCTCCCGAGCAAAAGCCAGCCGCTCGCAGGACTCCTTCAGAAACGCCTCCAGGAGTGGATGGACCCAGGAAACGCCTCCTTCATCCTCCCGGATCTGACGGTAATAAACCGGGGTCTCGACTTCTCCATCCGCAGTGGTGTCGATCAGCGACCCCAGGATCTCGAAATACTCCACCGGCAGAAACGGCGACGGGAGGCGGCTGTACATCCCTGAAACGTCCGATTTCGCAATGGCGGCGATGCATGCCTCGACGAGGAGGCGTCCCGCCTCCGATCCCTGCGGCTGGCCGAACAGGCAGGGGCCGAAAAACTCCACCAGCCCCGACCCCTCCCGTCGCCAGGCAATCCCCCCTCCCAGGGGTCCTCTCGCGTCCTCCGCCACAACGACTCCATATTCGCCCGACGCCACCATATCGGCCAGTTTCCCAGGAATCAGAAAGTCGCGGGGACAGATCCCTTCCGGTGTATGGCGCAGCAGGAGCCGGGAAAACAGCTTCAGCGTCTCCGCGTCGGGTGTTTTCAAGACCGGAGCGGTCAAAGGCCTGGGAAGGGGAATGTCACCGGGTGCGGTTTCCGGGTAAACCTTATCCTTCCGAAAGGTAATCTCCAATCGGTCTTCCCCGTAGCGCGCCCGGATTTTGTCCACCATCCTGGCGGCGATCAGGAGACCCGCTTCCGCGGGCAGTTCCTCCCCGTCGCAGGGAATCGACGAGGTCAGGTTGAAGGCCCTCATGTTGAAGAAGCGCGTCCGGAAGGAGAACTCCACCTCCGCGTAATAAATCCCGCCCCGACAGGTGAGCCGCACGTCCTCTCCGGCAGCCCCCGGCCCGGTCAGGTGGGAAAAGACCTCCTCGGACGCCAGGGTCAGGGACAGGGCCTCCTCCCCGGCGAGGCCGAAGGAGAGAGCCGATTTCTCGGCAAAGGCCATGACAACGGGAAGAAAGGCCGGACGGGGTGGAACCGTGAGCGAAACATCATCCGGCCGGAGAACATGCATCCTGTCCATAATCCACTATGTCCTTTCCGCATCCTGGAGGGGACGCTGCACGGGCGCCCCGTTCATGGCCGGGGTGCGTTCCGCGGTCGTCGCAAAGACTGCCGGGAACGCCTTGTCCGTCAATCCGCGGCCGGGGGCGACACCGCCGACCGCCGAGGGCAGATTAGCGTAGGACTATTCATTTCTCAAGAGGAACGGTCTCATAAGCAGGGGTACGGATTTCAAATCCGCTCCTCTTCCTTTTTCCCTTTCTTTCTTATTAAACAGGACCAGCCGCCAATTGATGGTCGGATGGCGGGAGGGATACTTCCCTCGCGCTCAGAAGCGTTTTTTCGACCCTGCATCGTCTCGCTCCGCTGCAAAGTCATAACTCGCGCCCAGGGGCGCTCAGACAGATGACTTTGCGGGCGCTGCGCTGCGACGGCAGGGTACCCCGAAAAAGCCGCTATTCGCGCTCCGGGAAGCCCCCCTCCCCGACCAATGTTCGCGGGGGCGCGACCGGGGGTTCCCAGAGGAGCAATTGGAAAACGTTTCCGG
>DAOSEM010000017.1 GCA_035363115.1 Syntrophales bacterium
GCGTCCGGTGTTCTTGTCCATGGCGGCGCCTTTCCTCCAACCGGATGTACAGTGTAATTGCCGCGGCAATCGACTTCCGTCACGACTGCCTGGCCGTGGCCCAGCCCCACCGGCGTGGACCGCCTGTTTCCAGGAGCTTCACGATCATCTCGCCGGTCAGGACCGAGTCCGGGGTGGAGCGTCCGGTGATGAACGGATAGTCGACGATGACCGATGTCTCGCGGCCGACGTTGGGATGAAACTGCCCGTCGGGGCCGACGGCGTCGCGCAGCATATACTCCAGGGTGTAGAAGGGCGGGCCGAGGTTCACCCAGTTGCCCGAAGCCCGGGTCAGGATCCGCCCCGTTTCCGGATCGAGCACCCCTGTATTGTCCTTGTAGTCGTATTCCTTGGCGTGGCCGGTCACATGCTTTCCCCAGATGATGCTCCTGCTGTCGTCGAAATTGCGGGCCTGGGCAAGGCAGGCGACCCCGTAGCACTCGGCCGCGATCGGCTTGTCCTGCTCGAGGAATCCAAGGATGAGGTCGTGGACGCGGTAGTTGTTCACAAGATCGATCATCGGACCGCTGCCCCCGACGATCAGCAGCGCGTCGAACTCGTCCGCCGTTTCCCGCTGGGCCTTGGCGCGCAACGAATAATAGCGTTCCCACTTCCGCAGCGGCGACTTCACGGTCTCGAGCTCGCCGCTTTCGTCCATGTACCGGATTTCTTCCCTGTCGCTCCAGTAGGGGCGTTCCGGAAATATCGCCGACAGGTTCCTCGGGTTGTCCAGACGCGGGTTCGAAGCGTCTTCGACAGCCTTGACCTTTTCGGCCGTCTCACGGGATGTCACGCTCTTGCCGAGAGGCGGATCCTCGAACTCGGGATCCATGCTGGGAGGCAGAGCATGGGCGCGTCTGCCCGTCGGCGTGCAGAACACGGATCGGTAGCCCGCCCTGTCGAACTGTTCCAAAGGCCCCACAAGTTCCTCCCCCCAAAAACCCCATTCCGAAAGTACGATCAGGATCGATTTGCTCATGTTCGCATTCCTCTGTGTGTCCCTGGTTGAATCCTGTTGTTCGATCGTTTCGGTGAACGAAACGGCAGCTCCACATTGCCTGTCTCCCCGAGCCCTCACCTGTTCGACCCGATGCGCCATGGGACGACGCGGCGTGCCACATCGCCCGCTGCGCCCGCGCACGACGACGCCGCCGGCCACGGCAACTCCGACATCCGATTGCTTACGTGTCGCTTTCCCATGGCTTGCGTTTCCCAATGCAGTCTCACGATGGATCACCGATCCGACGCAACGGCCTCCACTCCTTCTCCCACCAATACGGCAGGCAAACTCCGAGCCTGCGTGCGCACATGATCCTGTTCGGGCCGCGGCCCTTCCCCTTCTCGGCCGACTGTGCCGGTAAGGGCCTGATCACCTGTTCCGCCGTCTCAGCCTCGCAGCAGGCGTTGCGAAAAGCAGATGAGCCGTTTCGCGCGGCAGCAACGGTCCTGTTCTGTTCGTCGATCGATGTGGCGCGTTCGAAACACCTGATGCAGCCGGGTCGTCAGCATGGGGCGGCAAGCAGGATCCACAGGCACGTTCTGCAGCGGTGGTCGGCAATTGGACTTTCCTGTCGAGAATCGTCGCAGTTGGCCTATGTGTCCACCTGCGATCATACTCCGGGTCTCTTGGGGTAAGGTGAAATCAGGAGCGAACCGACATGAGCGTCTCAAATGGAGCACTCAGTCATAGCATGAGTCGAAGAAGATCCTATGGTTTGATGATAAAACACATTGCGATGGTGTCAAGAAGAAAATGTTTAAATGGAATATATTTATTATATTTGTATCAGAACATTCAGGAATATTTAGGAAAATACCACTATATATAGATATGAATATACTAGATATTGAATGAGCTTTCTGCTATAAACAGACCCGTGAAGATTCTGAATATGACAGATATCATATCAATAATTTATGAGCATTGAAATGATCATTTATTACAAATGGCTTTTGCCTGTCAATACACTCCAATGGCTAAGTTTGATAATATACAGAGCGTCATGAATATTTGGGCATTGAGAACGTGTATCGATGACCTGAATCGGTTCGGCCGGGTCGTCTCCGCTCTCCATGGTGCGCATCCAATTACAGCCGCGTGCATGGATGCCCACATCAGATTCGGACCTCCACTCGGTCCCGCCGGCCCCCTCTACTTGGAAACAAACTCAACCGTATTGAGGTCGACCTGGATCTTGATCTGGTTGTTGACCTGCTCCAGGACGTCGCTGAGCCTGCTCTTCAGCCGGCCGCCGTGAGCGGCGTGAACGACGAATTGATCGTTCTCGTGCGGGGAGACCGCGAGGAAATCATCAACGTCCCGTCCCGGCTCAAACTCCCCGCCTGCCCACCGCAGCGCATCGACGCAGCGCCGGAAGACTTTCGGGTAAATGAGGCTCCCCTGCTCGGGGCCGATGTCGTCGAGCGTGTTGACGGTAAAGCGGCTCGTCTTGTCCAATGTCCAGAGCCCTGCTTTCGAATCCCTGGCCTCCTTGTAGGCGGCAATGAGGGCTGACTGGATCTCGAACGAGAGCCCTCCGGAATAGAGACCGAGATAGGCCAGTCCCGTCGTCACGGCATGGTGATTGTACGTTTCGGCCAGCAGCGAGCTCGTCAGCTTTACATCGGAGCCGTCTTGCGCGTCCAGTCCCTTCAGGACAAAAACGATCGGTCGGCCGTGGCCTTCAAAGGCATCGCACAGGACGGCCGCATCCTGCTCCCAATGGAACCCTGACGGCGCCACCTCCCAGTCCCAACCCGACGGCTCCACGCCCAGCCATCCGAGAAACCCGTTCCGGCTCTCCATGCCGTGTGGCTGGCCGGCTCCGCCGTAGTGGAGCTCGGGCGTATCGATGGCCTGGAGCCGGAGCTGATAGCTTTCTATGCCCCCGGCCTCGCCGGGCGCCGAAAAGCGAGGAAGCCCCTGGAACAGTGACATGTCGTTTGCCGTGAACCGCATGCTGTCGCCGTCCGGTGACTGTCTTGAATGCACGAGCAGCCGTCCCTTGATCAATCGATAGAACCCCAGAGACATGACAACCTCCTGTCGTTGAAGGTGTTACCGGGAGCCGGTTCACCGCCTGCCGAAACCGGCGAAACACGTCCGGCCGGCACACCGGCAGTATGAAACAGCGCATTTGTGCATTTGTCAATCCTCGTCCACCGAACAACCCGCAACAGCGGCTCCGCGGCCGGCTCGTCCCACCTCCTTGGCCGGCACTCCCCGGAGGATTTCCCGTAGCGAACCGGATTGTCAAAACCATCATCCCGCCGTTCACCGCCCGGCTCTGCCCAATGGGCGAAGAAAGCCGAAAGCACGGACTTCGCTTTCGATCACGCCGACATTTCCCTCGGAGAAAGCAAAAAAAGCCTTTCCCGTGATCGAGCAGCTCCCACACCGGTTTTCACCACAGGCGCAGCGCCGTTTCGAAGAGATAGGCCGTCGCGTAGACGGCCAGGGGAACGGCATTG
>DAOSEM010000018.1 GCA_035363115.1 Syntrophales bacterium
TGCACCTGGAGGTATCAACCATTATGGATTTTCCCTTGGACATGTCTCACTCCTTTTACACCTTTGTCACATTAACCATGAAAGCTCTGTATTCCGGGGTCCCGGTGTTGGGGTCGCCGGCGGTGGGGGTCAGCAGGTTGGCGGAATCGCCGCAATCCTTGGGGAAAAGCCAGCCGTAGTTGTAGGTGATCCCCACCTGATGCAGGGTCTGTCCGCCCACTTTCAAAGGACGTAGCCGCGCAGTGACCATCGCCACGCATTCGACTTTGCCGCGAACCGATTCAACCTTGACCTTTTCACCGTTCTTGATGCCACGGAGATCTGCGAATTCCCTGCTGATCTCGACGTAGGCCTGGGGCATGGTCTCCGTGAGCCACGACTGCCATCTCGTATCCGCGCCCGTGCACCAGTGCTCCGTGCAGGAGTAGGTGGTACAGACCAGAGGGAACCTCGGATCGCACCCGGCAATCTTATCGCAATCACTATTGAATATCCTGATGACGGGACTGCTCAACTGTGCGGATATCAGGCTCTTGGAAAGCGGACTCTCGAGGGGCTCGTAGTGCTCGGGGAACGGTCCGTCCGCCAGCCCCGGACCGAACAGGGAGGCGACTCCGTCGGGCTTCATAATGAAAGGCAGCTTTCCTTTTTCCTTGTCGCTCAGGGGCGGCCACGGCCCGTCGGGAACGTCGCCCACCCACTTTCCGTCGGCCCACTTGAGGACCGCCCGCCTCGGATCCCAGGGCTGTCCCTTCTCATCGACCGACGCCCGATTGTAGAGGATGCGCCGGTTCATCGGCCAGGCCCACGCCCATTCCGGGTAGAGGCCGAGCCCCGTCGGATCGCCTTTCTTCCTTCGGGCGATCAGGTTGGTTCCATCCTGTGTGAAGCTCCCGCAATGGATCCATATGCCGCAGGAGGTCTTTCCATCGGCCTGCAGGTAACTGAAGCCGGGAACACACTCCCCCTTTTTGAAAGACTTGTCTCCAACGGTGACGTCATCCAGGAAGTATCCGTTCATCGCCTTGGCAACCGCCGTGGAATCATACATCCCCTTGGCATCCGCATAATTCCATTGCAGATCGAGAATGGGATCGGCGAAGGTCCCCTTCTCCTTCTTGTAGAGGTCTTTGAGTCTCATCACCAGCCGGTACAGGATGTCGCCCATCGAAAGGGCGTCTCCGGGCGGTTTCTCCGCCGCGTATTTCCACTGGAGCCAACGTCCGGTATTGCTCATGCTGCCCGCTTTTTCCATCTGAGCCGCCGCCGGCAGGAGGAAGACCTCCGTTTTGATCTTTTTCGGATCCATTCCCGGCCCCTTCCAGAAGGAAGCCGTCTCATTGTCGAAAATGTTGATGTGTACCATCCAGTCGAGGTTGGCCAGGGCCTTGCGGGTCTTTTCGGCATTGGGATTGCTGCACGCCGGATTCTGGCCGACACACGTGAAGCCCTTGATCTTCCCTGCATACATCTTGTCGATCTGATCCAGAAGCGTCGTGTCCTGACCGTCATCCACCTTGGGAAGGTAGGAATAGGCGAAACCGTTTTCTTTGGAAGCCTTGTCTCCAAACCAGGTTTTGAGGAGGCTCACCATGTACTTCGGGGTATTTTGATACCAGTTGGCCGACTGGGGCTCCCTGGTCTTGGGAGTGTTTTTTGCCAGGTACTCGTCCAGCGTGGTCAGTGAGGCCGTCGGCGTCTTGAGATAGCCTGGAAGAATGTGGGCCAGGATGGCTTGATCCGTCGATCCCTGGACGTTGGGCTGTCCGCGCAACGCGGCGACGCCGCCCCCCGCGACGCCGATATTGCCCAGCAGCAGTTGCACGATGGTAAAGGACCTGATGTTCTGCACGCCCACCGTGTGCTGAGTCCAACCGAGGGCGTAGAGGATCACCCCCGCTTTGTCTCTCACCCCGGTCGAGGAATACAGTTCATAAATGGTCTTGAGATCTTCCACGGGGGTGCCCGTAATCGACGATACCTTCTCCAAATCGTAGCGCGCGTAATGGGCCTTCATCATCTGCAGGACGCACCGCGGATTCTTGAGCGTCGGATCCTTTTCCGGGACGCCGTTGGCATCGAGCCTGAACACCCAGGTCGACTTGTCGTACTTCCTGGCACCGGGATCGTAACCCGAGAAAAGTCCGTCCTTGAAGCTGAACTTCTCGTCTATGATGCACGAGGCATTGGTGTAGTTCCTGACGTACTCCTCGAAATACTTGTCGTTGTCGAGAATGTACTTGATCATGCCGCCCACAAAGGCGACGTCGGTCCCCGCGCGCAGGAACGCATGGTGGTCCGCCACCGCCGAGGTCCTGGTGAAGCGCGGATCGACGTGGATGATTTTCGCCCCCTTCTCCTTTGCGCGCATGGCCCATCTGAAGGTGATGGGGTGAGCTTCCGCCGAGTTGGCACCCATGACCATGACACAATCGCTGTTTCCGATATCGATGACGTGATTGGTCATCGAACCGCGTCCCAACGATTCGGCCAGCGAGGCCACACTTGGCCCGTGGCACACCCGTGCCTGATGGTCTATGTAGACGTATCCGAGTGCCCTCATGGCGGTGGTGATCATCCAGCACTCTTCATTGTCCAGCTTGGAGCTGCCCATGTGAGCCAGAGCTTCGACACGGTTGACCACCTGCCCT